>JAMPXH010000086.1 GCA_023701285.1 Candidatus Didemnitutus sp. | reverse complement strand
TCGGACATCATTCACGCAGCGTTTGACGGCTCGTTCGGAGAACTCGCCCTACCGGGACTGACTCGCCCTGCGCGTCTCGATTCCCGCCACTCTGGGCCAGTCGCCCCGCCCGACACGCGCTACGCTTTCGCCGCGTGCGCCTCGCAGGCGCGCAGCACGCGGAGCGTGTTGCCGCCCCAAAGTTTCGCCAGGTTCTCCTCGCTCCAACCGCGCGTGCGCAGGGCCTGCGTGAGATTCGGGAAGTCGCTCACCTCGCGCAATCCGTCCACGCCGCCACCGCCATCGAAGTCGCAGCCGATGCCCACGTGATCGATGCCGGCCACGGCGACCGCGTGCTCGATGTGCCGGATGAAGTCGTCGAGCGCGCAAGGCGGATTCGGGTAACGCTCGTCAATGCGCCGCCACTCGGCGCCGAGCGCGGCGCGGCTCTCGGGCGTGAGTTCCACGTCCTTCAACTTGAGCAGGAAATCCGCCAGCGCCGCCGTGCGCCCGTCCTCGACGGCCGCCACCACGGCGATCGGGAGCGCGTTGATCTGGATGACGCCGCCTTTCGCCGCGAGTGCCCGGAGCAGGTCGTCATCGATGTTGCGCGGATGATCGCAGACGGCGCGGCAACCGCTGTGCGTGAGCAGCGGCGGCGTGCGCGAAAGCTCGAGCAGATCCCGCAACGCATCGTCGGAGGCGTGCGAGGCATCGAGCGCGATGCCCAGCCGGTTGCACTCCGCCACGACCTCGCGGCCGAACGGACTCAGCCCGCCCCACTCCGGTCCGCGCGGATCGGTGGAGGAGTCCGCGAGGTCGTTGTGCAGCATGTGATTCAGGCCGAGCATCCGCACACCGAGCGCGTGGAACTTGGCCACGTGGCCCGCGTCGAGCCCGAGCGAGTAGCTGTTCTCGATCGCGAGGTAGAATGCGCGCTTCCCTTCCGCCTTCAGGCGCGGGCCGTCGTCCGCGCGCAACGCGAGGCCGCAACGGTCGGCGTGCCGCTCGATCACCTCGCGGGTGCGCGCGAGCACGCGGCAGGCCGTCTCGTGCGCCCGCGCATAGCCGGCCGGCGTGCGCGCGGCCTGCGTCACGTAGATCGCGAAGCCGAGCGCATCGAGCCCGCCTTCCGCCATGCGCGGCAGGTCGCACTGCGAACGGTCGTCCGCCCAGGCGTGGCGCGCGGCGAAATCCCAACCGTCGCGCATGAGCGACGCCGTGGGCGTGTCGATGTGCGTGTCGAAGGTGAAGAACGCGGCGTGCGGCGCGGGCATCGGGGCAAGCTACGCCCCGGCCGGGTCGCGGCGCAAGGGGTTCTTCGCCCCGCCGATGGCGTATAGTCCTTGCGGCTTAATCGTCACTGTGGGGTTGCGCTGGCAGTTGGGTTGAGCACTTTCAAAGACCATTCCGCCATGTCCGCCCAAGTCGAAAACGTCGTCATCATCGGCACCGGTTGCGCCGGCCTCACGGCCGCCGTCTACACCGGCCGCGCCAATCTCCAACCGCTCGTCATCGAGGGCTCGCTCCCCGGTGGCCAGCTGACCACGACGTCCGAGGTCGAGAATTTCCCCGGTTTCCCCGAGGGCATCGACGGCTACCTGCTGATGCAGAACCTGCGCAAGCAGGCCGAGAAATTCGGCACGCGCTACGAGAGCGGCACGGTCACCGGTCTCGACGTGTCGAGCTGGCCGCACACGCTCAAACTCGCGGACCGCGAGATCAAGGCGAAGGTCGTCATCGTCGCCACCGGCGCCTCGCCGCGCATGACCGGCATCCCGGGCGAAAAGGAACTCTACGGCGGCAAGGGCGTGACGACCTGCGCGACCTGCGACGGCGCGTTCTACCGCAAGATGGACGTGGCGGTGATCGGCGGCGGCGACAGCGCGGCCGAGGAGGCGTTGTTCCTCACCCGTTTCGCCAGCAAGGTTTACCTCGTGCACCGCCGCGACTCGCTGCGCGCCTCGAAGATCATGGCCGACCGCGCCACCTCGCACCCGAAGATCCAGCCGGTGTGGGACAGCGTGCCGGTCGCCGTCGAAGGCGTCGCCGAGGGCGCGGTCTCGGGCCTGAAGATCAAGAACGTCAAGACCGGCGCCGAATCCGTGCTGCCGGTGAAGGGCATCTTCGTCGCCATCGGCCACGTGCCGAACACCGCGCCGTTCGCGCAGGCGGTGGACACGGATGAACAGGGCTATTTCAAGCCGCTCGCGGGCTCGCAGGTGAAGACGAAGACACCCGGCGTCTTCGTCGCCGGCGATTGCGCCGACCATGTCTATCGCCAGGCGATCACTGCGGCCGGCATGGGTTGTCAGGCGGCCATCGAGGCCGAGCGCTGGCTGGCTGAGCACGGCGGCTGAGCTGCCCCTCGGTTTTCTCCGGCCGCATGCCCCGCACGCGCCGCCAGCTGTGGCAGGAACTCGGCATCCCCGCCGACTACGCGCAACGGCGCCGTCTCCCGCTGCAACGCGAGGCCGCGCGCCTCGTCTCCATCGGCCCGGCGGCCGATGACGGCCAACCGCTCCGCCTCACGCCCCGCGCCGCGGCGGCGTGGCGACGGATGCGGGCCGCGGCGGCGCAGGACGGCGTGACGCTCCTGCCGCTCTCCGCGTTCCGCAGCCTCGCGCGGCAGGCCGCGATCATCCGGCGCAAGCGGGCTGCGGGCGAGTCGCTCGCCGAAATTCTCCGGCTCGTCGCCGCGCCCGGATGCAGCGAACACCACACGGGGCGGGCGCTCGATCTCGCCTCGCCGCTCGACCTGCAGCTCGACGCCGACTTCGCGCGCACGCCGGAATTCCGCTGGCTGCGGTGCCACGCCGGGCGTTTCGGTTTCACGCTGTCCTACCCGCGCGGCAACCCGCACGGCATCGCCTACGAGCCGTGGCATTGGTGCTACACTGCGCGTCGGACCCGGCCGACCGCGACCTCCGACCAACGCTCGCCGTAGGCAGCGTGCTTGCACGCGCCGATTGTCTCGCGGGGCGCGAGCGAGCTCGCTGCCTACGGCTGGCCAGCACCGCCGGCAGTTTCCCCGCACCACGCCTACGGCTGGCGACCGCCGCCGGCTCGGCTCGCCGATCAGAGCTGGCCGCGCGCCCGGCGCGCCGCTCAGTGCCCGAACTTGATGCCCTGGGCGAGCGGGAGCGCGTTGGAGTAGTTGATCGTGGCGGTCTGGCGGCGCATGTAGACCTTCCAGCTGTCGGAGCCGCTCTCGCGCCCGCCACCGGTTTCCTTTTCGCCGCCGAACGCACCGCCGATCTCCGCGCCGCTCGTGCCGATGTTGACGTTGGCGATGCCGCAATCGCTGCCGCGGGCGCAGAGGAACTGCTCGGCCTCCTGCACGTCGCGGGTGAAGATGGCGGAGCTGAGCCCCTGCGGCACCTCGTTGTGCCAGGCGATCGCCTCGGAGAACTCACGGTAGGCCATGACGTAGAGGATCGGCGCGAACGTCTCCTCGTGCACCATCTTCATGTCGTGGCGGGCCGCGACGATGGCGGGCCGCACGTAGCAGCCGCCGGGGTAGCGTGCGCCCTTGAGCGGCTCGCCACCGTAGAGAATCTTACCGCCCTCAGCCTGCACGGCCTTCAGTGCAGCCTGCATGTCGGCCACGCCCTGCTCATTGATGAGCGGGCCCATCAGCGTGCCGGGTTCGGCGGGATTCCCGACCGCGACCTGTCCATAGGCCGCGACGAGGCGCTCCAAGAGCTTCTTCTGCAGCGATTGGTGGACGATGATGCGGCGCGTGGTCGTGCAGCGCTGGCCGGCGGTGCCAACCGCGCCGAAGACGATGGCGCGCACGGCGAGGTCGAGATCGGCGCTCTTGGCCACGACGATGGCGTTGTTGCCGCCGAGTTCGAGGATGGTGCGGCCGAGCCGGCGGCCAACGACTTCGCCGACGTGCCGGCCCATCTTGGTGGAGCCGGTGGCGGAGATGAGCGGCACGCGGGTGTCGTTGATGAGGCGCTCGCCGACGACGGCGCCGTCGCCGATGAGGAGCGTGAAGAGCGCGGGATCGACGTCGTTGGCGCGGGCGACCTTCTCCGCGATCTTGATCGTGGCGATGGCGCAGAGCGGGGTGTAGCTGGAGGGCTTCCACACGGTGGCGTCGCCGCAGACGGCGGCCAGTGCGGTGTTCCAGGCCCAGACCGCGACGGGAAAGTTGAAAGCCGTGACGACACCGACGAGGCCGAGCGGATGCCACTGTTCCATCATGCGGTGGTCCGGGCGCTCGGAGGCGATGGTGAGTCCGTAGAGCTGGCGCGAGAGGCCGGTGGCGAAGTCGCAGATGTCGATCATCTCCTGCACCTCGCCCTGCCCTTCGGCGACGATCTTGCCCGCCTCGAGCGTCACAAGGGCGCCGAGGTCCTCCTTGGCGTCACGCAGGGCGTTGCCGAGTTGGCGGATGACCTCGCCGCGCTTCGGCGCGGGCACGCTGCGCCACTTCTCGAAGGCTGCGACGGCGCGCTGCAACGCGCGCTCGTATTCCTCCGGCGTGGCGGTGCGGACCTGGCCGAGCAACGAGCCGTCGATCGGCGAGTAGCTGGAGAGGAGCTTGCCGGAGCCGCCCCATTCGCCGTCGAAGACGCCGGCGTTGATCTTGGTCGAGAGACCGAGGCGAGGGAAAAGGGCGGCGGCGAGCGCGGCGGGGGAGTGTTTCTTGGAGGCCATGGGTAAAGCGGATGTTCAGGTTGGGGTCACAGAGGAAAACCGGAGAGCCACAAAGTGCACAGAGGTCAGAAAAAGGAAACTCCGTGACCTCGGTGTCTTCTCCTTCTGGCTCGGTGACTCGGTTCGATCATTTGCCGTAAACGCGGCCGCCCCAGCGGGTGCCGAGGAAGTTCTTCAGGGAAACGGACTCCTGCTTCACGAAGCCGGGGCCGAGTTTCTTCTTCGCGAAGAGTTCGAGCACGCCGACAATGCCGGCCGCGGTCGTGAGCTGGATGGCGTTGAGCTTGCGACCGTGGATGACGCCCCCGTGCAGTTTCTTGATGAAGCTGCGCTGCTTCAGCCCGCCCGCGGCGTCGCGGCCGATGACGTTGACGTAGAAGACGACGACATCGTTCTCCGTCAGCGGCACTTCCTGGTCGAAGATCTGCGTCACGAGTTCCTGGCGCGGGGCGAGGTTGAGGTCGTGGAGGAGAAACTTCATCAGGTCGCGGTGCCCCGGGTAGCGCATGGTCTTGTAGTTCAGTTCCTGCACCTTGCCGGCGAAGGTCTCGCACATCGTCGCGACGCCGCCGGAGGTGTTGAACGCCTCGTATTCGGTGCCGTCGATCGTGATGCGCTCCATGCCGTCGAGCGGCATGGTCGTCACGTGCTTGCCGCCGAAAAGCGCCTCGCCGACCTGGCAGTATTCGTTGATCAGCCCGGCGGTGCTCCAGCTGAGGTAATACTTCATCTGGTTGCTCGCGTCGCCCGGGAGCGCGCCGACGCGCATCTCGCACAGGCGGACCTGATCGAGCGACGAGGCGAGCGAGCCGCCCACGATGTTGATCGCGCCGGGCGCGAGGCCGCACTGCGGCATGAACGTCACTTCCGGCGACTTCGCCGCGAGCTCGCGGATGAAGTGCGTCGTCCCGACATCCTCCGTGAGGTCGAAATAACTCACACCGGCCTGCGCGCAGGCGGCGGCGATGGTCTTGTTCAGGAAATACGGCGCGGCGCTGACGATGGCGTCGACCCCGGCGACGAAGGCGGCGAGCTCGGCGGGTTGCTGCACGTCGACCCGCTTGAAGCGGGCTTTCTTGAGGCCCTTCAGGTCGATGTTGGCGCGCGAGTCGGCCAGCACGACGCCGCGGCAGAACGCGCAGGATTCGAGGAGAGTGGCGATGGTGCCGCCGACTTTGCCGGCACCGACGATTCCGATCTTCATGGGGTATGGGGGTAGTGGGGAAAGGAAATGGAACGGACCGCGCGGCCGCCGTCGGCCGGGGTCGCCGGGGCGGCGGACGAGGCCGGCGCGCTCAGTGCGTGCCGGGGTGCGCCGCCTCCTGCACGCGGCGCGGGTCGGTGGCGGCGATGATGACGCTGACAGCCTTTTGATTGAAGCCCTTGAAGCCGCCCTTGCGCTGCAGGTTCTCGAGGTGGCTGCCGAGCGCGCCGTCGCGGATGAAGCCGTCGGCCTGCGCGCGCGTGATGAGACCGCGGGCGGCGAGCGCCTCGACGCGCCGCGGGTCCACGCGCCAGCGCTCGCCTTCGGTGAAGGCCTGCTTGAGGAACGGGAAATCCGAGAACGGCGCCATCGTGCGGATGCCCTCGGCCGCGAGTTGCTCGCGCAACGCAGGGAAATTGAACCGCGCCTCGAGGTGGTGCATGCCCGCCTGCAGAAAGCTGTCGCCGTGGAGGCCGCACCACAGGCCGACCGTGCGCACCGCCGGCATCTCGGGCAGGCGCTGCGCGGCGTAATCGCCGTCGACCTCCTCGGGCTGCAGGTCGACATCGGCGAAGACGACGATGCCGACCGACGGCGTCTCCATCACCTGCGCGCCCCATCCCGCCTCGGCGCCGGCGTAGAAGCGCTCGCGTTTCACGAGGCCGAGGTTTTCGAGGAACTTGACCAGATCCGGAAAATGCCGCCGCGAACACCGGAAGGTGTGGTGATCGTGGTTGGCCCAACCGAGGCCGAGCTGATCCTGCCGGCGCTTCTGCACGCGGCCGGCGTGGTTGCGGAACATCCAATACTCGCGCTCCTCCGCGAAGAAGAGTTCGCATGCGACGTCCACTCCGACGAGTTCGACGCAGCGCTGCTGCACCGCGAAGGCATGCTGCACGCCCGCCTCGTCATCGGGCCAGTCGCGCTTCCGCGTGCGCCAGAGCTCGCGCACCTTGGCGACATCGGCCGCGAAACCAGGCCGCGGCTCCGCCACGATGAAGCCGCGGTAGCCCAGGCGCTCGACCGCCTGGAGCGTGAAGCCGTTCTCCTCCGCGACCGTGATCACGCGGTAGCGCGCGCCGGGTTGCCCGACCGGCTCGCCCGCGAGGCCGTGGCGCGCCATGAAGTCCGCCAGGTATTCCGGCCGGATCGCCAGCGTGTGCGGCACGGCGGCGGGCGCGGCCTTCACGCTCACGAGGACGCGCGGCAGCATCGCGTGCGGATGCGCCAGCACGGTGTGATCCACCGGGCAGTCGCTCGGCTCCGTGACAAAACCCGCCTCGCGGAACGCTTTCTCGTGATCCTGCGACACCACGAAGTGATCGACCCACTCGAAAAATTCCGTGCCCGTCTCGTCGCGCATGCGCTGCGCAAGGCGTGCCGCGAAGGGATGAGCCGCGAGGAAGGCGTTGATGTGCGTGGAGAGCAGCGCTTCGGCCTCGTAGGCGAGCGGCCAGTTGAAGTTCTCGGGAGCGGACAAGGCGGTCATGATCGGGGTGGATGGCCGCGGAGGGGAACCGCGGCAGGTCAGATGCCACGGAGTTAACCCCTGCTCTGTGTCATATCCAAGTCGTTTCGTCGTCCGCGCGGTTTCATAAAAAGTCGCGCCGCGCGATGTTAGCCGTGCTGAACGTGCGCCGCGCCGGCCGCAGGCCGGCTTAGGACAGTCTTCCGCGCCACAACTCCGCCCGCGGGCTCGCCAAACCCGCCGCCACCGCTAACGCTGCCCCTTCCCATGAAGCTCGCCGCGCCCGCGAACTCCGCCCTCACCCAACTGGCCGCCCGCCTCGAAGGCGAACTGCACCACGACGCCCTCATGCGGCAGCTCTACGCGACCGACGCCTCCGAATACCAGGAGATGCCGCTCGCCGTCGCGTTTCCCAAGACCGACGCGGACGTGCGCGAGCTGCTGCTCTTCGCCCGCGCGCACGGCGTCGGTTTCATTCCGCGCGCCGCCGGCACCTCGCTCGCCGGGCAGGTCGTCGGCGCCGGCCTCGTCGTCGACCTCGGCCGCCACATGAACGCCATCCTCGCGATCGACCCCGAGCGCCGCCGCGTGCGCGTGCAGCCGGGCGTGGTGCGCAACAACCTCAACATCGCCCTCGCCCCGCACAAGCTCCTCTTCGGCCCCGAGACGGCCACCGCCAACCGCGCGATGATCGGCGGCATGGTCGGCAACAACTCCTGCGGCGCCAACTCCATCGTCTACGGCACCACGCGCGAACATCTCGTCTCCGCCCGCGGCTTCCTCAGCGACGGCTCGCCCGTCACCTTCGGCCCGCTCACCCGCGCCGAGTTCGACGCCAAGTGCGCCGGCCCCGACACGCTCGAATCGAAGATCTACCGCACCGTGCGCGACCTCCTCGCCGTCGAGCAGAACCGCCAGCTCATCCGCGACAACTACCCGAAGCCCACCGTCACCCGCCGCAACACCGGCTACGCGCTCGACCGGCTGATGGATTGCCAGGTCTTCGACCCGTCGTCCGACCGCCCCTTCAACCTCTGCCAGCTCCTCGCCGGCTCCGAGGGCACGCTCTTCGTCGGTGTCGAGTTCGAGCTCAACCTCGAGCCCATCCCGCCCTCCGGCGGCCTGCTCTGCGCGCACTTCAAGACGATCGACGACTCGCTCCGTGCCACGCTGATCGCGATGCGCCACAAACCGTTCGGCTGCGAGCTCATCGACCGCCACATCCTCGAGTGCACCAAGTCCAACCTCGAGCAGGCGAAGAACCGGTTCTTCGTCCAGGGCGACCCCGGCGCCGTGCTCGTCGTCGAGATCCGGCACACCGACCGCGCGTATATCGAGCGCGAGTTCGCCGCCATCGAGGCCGAGTGCCGCGCCGCCGGCCTCGGCTACGCGTTCCCCGCCGTCTGGGGCGCCGACGTCAACCGCGTGTGGGACCTCCGCCGCGCCGGCCAGGGCCTGATGAACAACGTCGAGGGCGACGCGAAGCCGCGCGAAGTCGTGGAGGACACCGCCGTCGCCGTCGAGGACCTGCCCGCCTACATCGCCGAGTTCGATGCGATGCTGAAAACGAAATACGGCGTCAGCACCGTCTACTACGCGCACGCCGGCGCCGGAGAGCTGCACACCCGCCCGCTCTTCGACCTGAAAACGCCCGAGGGCCTGAAGATGTTCCGCGGCATCGCCACCGACGTCGCCATCCTCGTGAAGAAATACCGCGGCTCCCTCTCCGGCGAGCACGGCGACGGCCGCCTCCGCGGCGAGTTCATTCCGTTCATGGTCGGCGTCGAGTGCTACGCGATGATGCGCCGCATCAAGGCGACCTTCGATCCGCAGGGCCTCCTCAATCCGGGCAAGATCATCGACACGCCGCCGATGGACACCTCGCTGCGCCACTCGCCCGGCCACGCGCAGCCGCAGCACGAGACCTTCTTCGATTTCGCCGCCGCGCAGGGCGTGCTCGCCGCCGCCGAAAAATGCACCGGCGTCGGCGACTGCCGCAAATCCCACCTCATGGGCGGCGCCATGTGCCCGAGCTACATGGCCACGCGCAACGAGAAGGACTCGACCCGCGCCCGCGCCAACACCCTCCGCCACGCCCTCTCCCACCCCGACGACCTGACCAACCCGTGGGACAGCCCCGAGATCGCCGAGGTCATGGACCTCTGCCTCTCCTGCAAGGCCTGCAAAGCCGAGTGCCCGTCCAACGTCGACATGGCCCGCCTCAAGGCCGAGTGGGCGCAACACTACCAGGACGTGCACGGCGTGAAGCTCCGCTCGCGCCTCGTCGCGAACTTCTCCAAGAGCATGCGCCTGGCCTCGCTCTGGCCTTCCGCCTACAACTGGGTGCTCGCGCAGCCCGACCTCTCGCGCTGGATCAAGCGTTTCGCCCGCTTCCACCCGCAGCGCAGCATGCCCGCCCTCTCGCCCGTCACGCTGGCCAAGTGGCATCAGCGGCACGCCAACCAAGCCGCGCCCGCCTATCCGAACGGCCGCGTCTATCTCTTCTGCGACGAGTTCACCAACTACAACGACGCCGACGTCGGCGCCGCCGCGATCGAACTCCTCAACCGCCTCGGCTACGAGGTCGTCATCCCGCGCCACGTCGACTCCGGTCGCGCCCATTTCTCCAAGGGCCTCGTGCGCGAGGCGAAGCAGTTCGCCGTGCGCAACGTCGAGTTGCTCAAGGACGTCGTCACCGCCGGCACCCCGCTGATCGGCCTCGAGCCGTCCGCCATCCTCGGCTTCCGCGACGAGTATCCCGACCTCGTGCCCGCCGACCTGAAGCCCGCCGCCAAGGCGCTCGCGAAGAACGCGCTGCTGATCGACGAGTTCATCGCCCGCGAAGTCGACGCCGGCCGGATCAAGCGCGAGTCCTTCACCACCCGCGCGCAGACGATCAAGCTGCACGGCCACTGCCACCAGAAGGCGCTCTCGTCGCTCGTGCCGTCGGTCAAAATGCTCGAGCTGCCCGCCAACTACAAGGTGCAGCTCATCCCCAGCGGCTGCTGCGGCATGGCCGGCTCCTTCGGCTATGAGGAGGAACACTTCGAGATTTCGCAGCAGATCGGCGAACTCGTGCTCTTCCCCACCATCCGCAAGACGCCCGACGACGTCATCATCGCCGCGCCGGGCACCAGCTGCCGCCACCAGATCAAGGATGGCACCGGCCGCAAGGCCCTGCATCCGATCGTCGTGCTCCGCAACGCGCTCGCCTGAGCCGGACTCATGCAGTCGGACGCGATTGCCGACTGATGAGCTCCTGACCATGGGGTGGTCGCCGCTGTCCCAGCGGCGACAGGCGTCGGGAAGGACACCGACGCCCACCTCCTGCATGATCCCGCTGAGCGCCGCGGGGCCCGCGCCTTATTTCGCCGCGGCGCGACGGCGCGCTTCCTTGAGGATCTTCCACGCGTCCTCGACGACTTCGCGCGGGCCGACGTAGCGGCCCCAGCGGTAGCTGTGGGACAGCTCCTTGCCCTCGCCGTCGACCAGCACGAGGCACGGGATGCCCGAGCCGGCGTGGCGCGCGATCTCCGGCAGCCGCCGCTCGCTGAAGCGCAACGCGGGCCACGGCATCGCATCGTCCCGCAGGTAGGAGTGCTGGTCGGCCTCGCTGCGATCCCACGACACCAGCACGATCTCGAACTCGGGATGCACCGCCTTGATCGCCGCGTAGTCCGCGATCAGCTCCGGCGTGAATTCGCGGCAGGGGCCGCACCAACTGGCGGAAAAATAGAGCCCGTAGAACTTCACGCCGTTCAGCCGGCTCGCGTCGTAGGGCGCGACGCGTCCGCCCGCGAGGCCGATGAGCTTTCCCTGCAACAGCGTCTCCATCCGCGTGGGTGGCACGCGCGGCCGGGCGGGCGCCGCATTCGCCGGCGCCGCGGCGACCGATGGCGGCTTGACCGATGCAACCGGCGCCGGTGCGGCGGGAGGCGGCGCGCTGATGCGTTGCCAGAGATCGGTCTTGTCCGCGGCCACGCGCACGATCGAGCGACCGATGCGACCGGTGACGCCTTCGGCCGAGATCGCGGTCACCGCGAGGCTGCGGCCCGCGCCGAGCAACATCGCCCCGGCGGGCCGGCCGTCCTCCAGCACCGTAGCCCGCGCGCTGGCCGTGACCGTCACCTCTGCGGGCCAGAGCTGCGGCGTCGCGGCCAGTTCGGCGAGTGTCCCGCCGTGGACCGCGACGGCGCCAACGAGGACCAGCATGAACAGGAGGCGTTTCATCGGGCGCGGAGCAGACCGCCCACGGGACGGAGGCAGAACGGCAGCCCGTTAAAACGCGGCTTCATGCCCGCGCATGCTGCCGGCCGCCGGACTTGGCGCAAGCCGCAAGGCCGCACCGCGCCCCGGACGGCATCAGTCGCCGGTCGCGCCCGGAGCCGTCGCCGCGGGCACGTCGGAAGATGCGGGGGCCGCGGGCGCCGGCCCGGTGGCGTCGGCGGATTTGTCCGCCGCCTCCGGCGCGACTGCTTCCTGCAACCCGGCGTGCAGGCGCAGGCGCTCGCGCTCCGTCTCGACCGCGACGAGCTGCGCGGGCAGCTCTTCGAACTTCCGGGCTGCCACGCAGCGTTCGAGCTGCGACAGACGCAACGCCAGCGAGCGGGCGCCGAGGTTGACGGCCGCGCTCTTGAGCGAGTTGACCCGCAGCACGTTCAACGGAGGTCCGGCCGCGAGCTCGACGCAACAGAGACCCAGGTCTGCGTAAAGTTCCTGGAACAACTCGCGCAGCAACCGCGCGCTCACGCCGAGTCGCGGGAGCGTCTCGGACTGGGGTTCGAAGGCCCACATCGCGGGGCTTTCCTCGGAAACCTTCCGCACTTGCCGGAGGACGAGCTCCTTCGTGTAGGGCTTCACGATGTAATGCGTCACCCGCAGCGCCGCCGCCTGATCGACGATCACGCGATCGTTCAATGCCGTGCAGAGGATCACCGGTTGTTGGTGGAAGCGCGGGTCCCCGCGTAATTTCGCGGTGAGCTGCAGCCCGTCGAGCCCCGGCATCATGATGTCGAAGATACACAGGCCGAAGCCGACGCCGCCGTCCAGCTCGCGCCACGCGGCATCGCCGTCGCTCACGGCCACGATCTCGTAGCTCTGCTCGGATTCGAGGATGAGCCGCATGATTCGCAGCGAGTAAGGATCGTCTTCGGCCAAAAGGATGCGCATGGGCGGGATTCCCAGTCTCTCAACGGCACAATCCGGCCCGACTGTAGCGCCGAGCTGCGGTCCCGGGCCAAGTGCCGCCTGACCGCGCAGGACCATCAACCCCGTCGGGCCCACGGATTTCCATATACTCCCGGCTTGCCAGCGCCGGGGCGCGGCCTCTTTTTGCGGCCTACCGCGACATGGCATCCAATTACACCGAAGCCAGCATCAAGACCCTCAGCTCCCTCGAGCACATCCGCCTCCGCCCGGGCATGTATATCGGGCGCCTCGGCAACGGCACCCACGCCGAGGACGGCATCTACGTCCTGCTCAAGGAGACCATCGATAACTCCATCGACGAGTTCACGATGGGCGCCGGCCGCAAGATCGAGGTCGAGATCGACGAGGAGCGCCGCTCCGTCCGCGTGCGCGACTACGGCCGCGGCATCCCGCTGGGCAAGCTCGTCGACTGCGTCTCCATCATCAACACCGGCGCCAAATACGACTCCGAAACCTTCCAGAAAGCCGTCGGCCTGAACGGCGTCGGCCAGAAGGCCGTCAACGCCCTGTCCCGTTCCTACCGCGCCCAGGCCATCCGCGAGGGCGAGACCAAGGTCGTCGAATTCGAGGCGGGCAAACTCAAGACGCAGTCCAAAGTCACCAAGACCACCGACCGCAACGGCACCCTCATCGAGTTCACCCCGGACCCGCAGCTCTTCGGCGCCGACTTCCGTTTCCGTCTCGAGTTCATCGAGGACATGCTGTGGAACTACGCCTTCCTCAACCGCGGCCTCACCCTCACGCTCAACGGCAAACCCTTCCGCTCCGAGAACGGCCTCAAGGACCTCCTCACCAAGGAACTCTCCGGCGAGCCGCTCTACCCCATCATCCACCTCGAGGGCGAGGACATCGAAGTCGCCTTCACCCACGGCAACCACTACGGCGAAGAGTATTGGTCCTTCGTCAACGGCCAGCACACCACCATGGGTGGCACGCATCTCGCCGCCTTCCGCGAGGCGCTCGTCGAGACCGTGCGCAACCACTTCAAGAAGGACTTCGACGCCGCCGACATCCGCCAGTCGATCGACGCCGCCGTCGCCGTTCGCGTGCAGGAACCTGTCTTCGAGTCGCAGACCAAGACCAAGCTCGGCTCGACGGACATGGGGCCGAAGGGTCCCTCGCTGAAGGAATTCGTCGGCAAGTTCATGCAGCAGTCGCTCGACGTCTACCTGCACAAGAACCGCGACGTCGCCGAGACGATCCGCAAGAAGATCGAGGAGAACGAACACGAGCGCAAGGAACTCGCCGGCATCCGCAACATCGCCCGCGAACGCGCCAAGAAGGCCTCGCTCCACAACCGCAAGCTCCGCGACTGCCGCCTCCACCTCGGCGACCGCAACGAGCGCGCCGAGCAGAGCACGCTCTTCATCGTCGAGGGCGACTCCGCCGCCGGCTCGCTCACCTCCTGCCGCGACGTGCAGACGCAGGCCGTGTTCGCCCTGAAGGGCAAACCGCTCAACACCTACGGCCTCTCGAAGAAAGTCATCTACGAGAACGAGGAATTCCACCTCCTCCAGTCCGCGCTGAACATCGAGGACGGCCTCGACGGCCTGCGCTACAACCGGATCGTCATCGCCACCGACGCCGACGTCGACGGCATGCACATCCGCCTGCTGCTCCTCTCGTTCTTCCTCCAGTTCTTCCCCGACGTCATCCGCCAGGGCCACCTCTTCATCCTCGAGACGCCGCTCTTCCGCGTGCGCAACAAGAAGCGCACGCTCTACTGTTACTCCGAGCAGGAGAAGCAAGCCGCGATCGCCGAACTCGGCGCCAGCCACGAGATCACGCGCTTCAAAGGCCTCGGCGAAATCTCCTCGGGCGAGTTCAAGGACTTCATCGGCGAAAACATCCGCCTCGAACCAGTGACTATGAATCACCTCGCCAGCACCGACGAGCTCCTCGCCTTCTTCATGGGCAAGAACACGCCCGAGCGGCAGGACTTCATCATCGGCAACCTCCGCGTCGAAAAGGATCTGATCGAAGCCTGATCCCCACGACCTCACGCGGAGACGCGGAGGCGCAGAGACTGACCCGAAGAAATCCTCCTGTTGTTACTTGATGATCTAAATCTCCGCGCCTCGGCACCTCCGCGTGATCCCCATCACCTTCAGAAATGGCCAAAAAGAAACCTTCCAAGAAAGAGACTGAGCAACCCGAGCTCCCACTCGACACTGCCAGCAACGCCCCGGCGGCGTCTGAGAGCCCGGCCCAGAGATCGGAGGCCAGCCCGGCGAGCCCCGCATCCGACGTCCCGCCTGCCGCGAGCGACGGCGACGCCGCGCCCTCCGTTGAAGTCCCGAAGCGTCCGAAAGGCGAAAAGGTCCAGGACGAAGCCGCCCCGCTGGCCAAGGCCTACCGCAACTGGTTCCTCGACTACGCCAGCTACGTCATCCTCGACCGCGCCGTCCCGCACCTCGACGATGGCCTGAAGCCCGTCCAGCGCCGCGTGCTCCACACGCTGTGGGACATGGACGACGGCCGCTTCCACAAGGTCGCCAACGTCGTCGGCGCCACGATGAAGCTCCACCCGCACGGCGACGCCTCCATCGGCGCCGCGCTCGTCGGCATCGCGCAGCGCGGCTGGGTGAGCGAGCCGCAGGGCAACTTCGGCAACACGATGACCGGCGACGAGGCCGCCGCGCCCCGCTACATCGAGGCGCGCCTCACACCGTTCGCGCGCGAAGTGCTCTTCAATCCGAAGACCACCACCTGGCAGCTCAGCTACGACGGCCGCGCCAAGGAGCCCGTCACGCTCCCCGCCAAGTTCCCGATCACGCTCCTCGAGGGCGCCGACGGCATCGCGGTCGGCCTCTCGACCAAGATCCTCCCGCACAACTTCAACGACCTCTGCCGCGCGGCGATCAACCATCTCCAGGGAAAAACCTTCCGCATCCTCCCCGACTTCCCC
>JAMPXH010000201.1 GCA_023701285.1 Candidatus Didemnitutus sp. | reverse complement strand
GTGATGTGGTGCAGGCCGAGGAGGGAGGCTTGTTTATGCATGGTCGTTTGATGTTAAAATAAATGGTAAGACGAAATCAGCCGGGGAGTCCGACCTTCTTGCAGAGGCGGCCGAGGTCGAGGAGCTCGGTGGAGGAGAGGCGGTTCATCTCGCGGGAGACGTTGGCGACGACCTTCGGGAAGAGCGCGGCGATGAAGTCGGTGCCTTGGGGGGTCAGCTTCACGACGACGAAGCGACGGTCGGCCGGATCGCGCTCGCGGGCGACATAGCCGGCCTTTTCGAGGTTATCGACCACGAGCGTGAGGTTGCCGCCGGAGCGGAGGAGTTTTTCCGCCAGTTCGCCCTGGCAGAGCGGACCGATGTGGTAGAGCGACTCGAGCACACCGAACTGGGTGACGGTGAGGCCGCTGGGCAGCGCGGCGTGCACGCGGGCCGAGACGGATTCGGCCGCTCGCTGCAACTTGATGAAGGTGTTCAGCGCGTTGATTTCTTCGATCGTTCCGTGATGGCGTGTGCCCATGGATGGGGACGAAAGCGCTTGATGATTTGATGTCAAAATAAAACTTCAGGAGCCTGCCATGGCGTTGGATTGACCTGGCCTAGGAGCGGGTGCGCGTGCTCTTGCGCGGCTCTGGCCTAATCGGCGCCAATCAGGCGTCGATTTTCTGGATGCGTCCGAGGTGGCGTCCGCCTTCGAAGGGAGTGGCCAGCCAGACGCGGACGATCTTGAGCGCTTCTTCTTCGGTGATGGTGCGCTGACCAAGGGAGAGAACGTTGCCGTCGTTGTGCGAACGGTTCCAGATGGCGACCTGCTCGGTCCAGCAGAGGCCGCAGCGCACGCCTTTGACGCGGTTGGCGACGATGGCCTCGCCGTTGCCGGACCCTCCCAGGACGATGCCGCGTTCGAATTCGCCGCGGGCGACAGCTTCGGCGGTCGGGCGGATAAAATCCGGGTAATCGCAAGGGGCGTCGGAAGTTGTGCCGAAATCGCGCACGGTATGCCCGTCGGCGAGGAGCATGGCCTTGATCTTCTCCTTGTAGGCGTAGCCGGCGTGGTCGGAGCCGATGGCGATCGTGAATTTCTTCATAATTCTGGGCAGCGGTGAACTGGAGGGAATTGTGACTGTCGTTATCGGGGCCACGATAACCCCAGCAAACAAAATCCCTGCCATGTCGCGCCTCGCTCTTCTCCTCTGCTCGATCGCTCTCCTCGCCGGGTGTGCTTCCACGCCTGAGCAACGCATCAGTCGCCAGCCGGCTGATTTCAATCAGTTGACCCCGGCCCAGCAGCAAAAAGTGCGGGCCGGCCAGGTGGACGTCGGCTTCACGGAATCGATGGTGTGGCTCGCGCTGGGCGAGCCGGCGCGCAAGCTCGAGCGCGTCGCGCCCGAAGGCACCGTGCAGGTCTGGGTCTACACGCGCAACGCACCGCGCTTCAGCTTCGGCATCGGCGTGGGCGGTGGCGGAGGGCACACCGCGGTCGGTACGGGCGTGGGCGTCTCGACGGGCGGCTCCGATCCCGAGGAAGTCATGCGCGTGGAATTTTCCGCCGGTCGCGTCGTGCGGATCGAAACGGTCAAACGCTGAGCCGGTTCATAGAGCCGACCGGAGGCCGCGAGCGCGCCAGCTCGCGCCGCGGAGGATATTCGCGGGTGGGTTGCCGAGGCCGCGTGCGTCGCGTCAGCTTTCCAAAGCGCGGAGAAACGCGGCCGTGTCGCTGAAATCCGCGAACGCAAAGCTGGGCGCGTGGGCCTGCAGCGTGGCGAGCGGATAGCCGCCGGTGGCCACCGCGATGGTGCGCGCGCCGATGACCTTGCCGCATTCGATATCGTGCGGCGTGTCGCCGATGACCCAGACGCGCCCGGGCGCGAAGTCGACGGCGTGGCGCTCCTGCGCGCGGCGCAGGGCGTGTGGTCCAAGGTCGTTGCGGAGAGGGCTGTCGTCACCGAAGGCGCCGAAGGAGAAATAGTGCGAGACTTGGAAGTGCTCGAGTTTGATGCGGGCGCCGCGCTCGACGTTGCCGGTCAGCAGCGCCTGCACCACGTCGTTGCGCCGGTGCAGCGTCTCGAGCAGCTCCAGGATTCCGGGCAGCACATGGCCGGGGCGCGCCTGCATCTCGCCTTGGAGGAGCTGGAGGTAAGCTTCGAGCACCGCGTGGATGCGGACGGCGGTGGCTTCGATCCCGTGATGCTCCAGCATGCGCGCGATGATCCAACGGTCGGTGCGGCCGGCCACGTCGATGCTGTCCATGTCGGCCTCGCGACCGTGCAGCTGGGCGAACGCGCGCACGAGCGCAATGATGCCTGCGCGGTTCGTGCGGATGAGCGTGCCGTCGATGTCCCAGAGAATGAGCTTCTTCATCGGAGCAGGGGACTAACCACGAATGCCCGCGGTTGGTCACGCTGAAATCGAAGGCTAGGCGGGCAACGGCTGCCGTGCGCCGCGGGCACAGTTGCGCCTCGCAGGGAACGGCGGCCCGAGGCGCTGGGACGGTGAGCGTGCGCCGCCGCGGGCAGCAGCTTCACTCGCTCGCGGGCGTCGACGGTTTCGCGTCGCGCCGGAGGGCGGTGAAGGCCGTGCCCGCGAGGATGAGGGCGGCGCCGAGCAGTTCGTGCAGTGCGAAGTGTTCGCCGAAGAACACCACGCCGCCGAGTGCGATGCCGAGCGGCACGAGCATCTGGATGAGCGAGCCCTCCGCGACGGAAAGATCGCGGAAGGCCCGCGTCATGGTGAGTTGCCCGGCCCCGGCGCACAGACTGGCGAGCAAGAGGACGGCCCACGCGAGAGGCGGGAGCGGGGCGTAGGTGAGGATGGCGGGGCCGCCGCAAAGCAGCAGGCCGTAGGTGCACTGGGCGGCGAAGATCGTCGCCGTGTGCTCGGTGCCGTGGAGCTGGCGGATCGTGATCACGACGTGCGCGGAGAGCAGCGCGGAGACCACGGCGAGCAGGTCGTAGATGCCGGGGGAGCTGGCGGCGGAGAAGACGTTGGTGATCAACGCGAGGCCGGCGAGCGCGGCCACCGCGCCCACGAGCACGGCCGGGCGGAGCTTCTCCTTGAGCACCCAGGCGGCGAGCAACGCGCCCCAGATGACATAGGTGTTGTTGATGAACGTGGCGCGTCCGGCGCCGAGCTTCACCACCGTGAGGTAGGTGAGATAGACGCCCGTGCCGCCGATGAGGCCGCGTTCGATGAGTTTGCGATTGGTGAAGAGATGCCGCGGCTGGAACTCGTGCCAGT
>JAMPXH010000200.1 GCA_023701285.1 Candidatus Didemnitutus sp. | reverse complement strand
CCGTCGGCGTTCAGCGTGAGCGACCCATACGCGCCGACCAGCGCGGCGCCCACCGTGCCGGCCGTGCCGCTGCCGGCTTCCGTGCCGGTGCGCACCGTCGCCACCGACTTGGTGTCGACGCTGTCCACGTCGCTGTCGTTGCTCAGAACGTTGCCGCGGGCGTTGGCGCCGGCGGCGGTGCCAGCTTCGGTGGCCGAGCCGGCCTCGTCCGCGGCGACGGGAGCATCGTTGGTGCCGGTGATCGTGATGGCCAGCGTGGCGAGGTCGCTGCCGCCATTGCCGTCGGAGACGGCGTAGGTGAAGTTGTCGGTGAGGCTCTGGGTGGCGTTCAGGGCGTTGACGGTAGTGTTGGCGTTGTCGACGACATAGCTGTAGCTGCCGTCGGCGTTCAGCGTGAGCGACCCATACGCGCCGGCCAGGGCCGCGCCCACCGTGCCGGCCGTGCCGCTGCCGGCCTCGGCGCCGGTGCGCACGCTGGCGACGGCCTTGGTGTCGCCGTTGTCCACATCGCTGTCGTTGCTCAGGACGTTGCCGCTGGCGTTGGACCCGGCAGCCGTGCCAGCTTCGGTCGCCGAGCCTGCGTCGTTCGCGGCGACGGGAGCATCGTTGGCGCCGGTGATCGTGATCGCCAGCGTGGCCTGGTCGCTGCCGCCGTTGCCGTCGGAGACGGCGTAGGTGAAGTTGTCGGTCAGGCTCTGGGTGGCATTCAGGGCGTTGACGGTGGAGTTGGCGTTGTCCACGACGTAGCTGTAGCTGCCGTCGGCGTTCAGCGTGAGCGAGCCGTAGGCGCCGGCCAAAGCGGCGCCTACGGTTCCTGCGGTGCCGCTGCCGGCTTCGGCCCCGGTGCGCACGCTGGCGACGTTCAGCGGATCGAGATCCGCGTCCGAATCGTTGCCCAGAACATTGCCGACAGACGGCAGCCCAGAGTTCTCCGCGGCACTGCCGGCGTCGTCGCCCGCAACCGGAGCGATGTTCGGGGTCAGGTAGATCGTCGTGTTGTCGCCAACGAAATACAGTCGCTCGATATTCGAAAGGGTGTCGATGCCGTCATACGTTGCCCCGGGCCGTTGATCGGTGACCGTCACCGTCCCATCGGCCTTCGTCGTGATCCGGTAGTCCGATTGCCTGCCGGAAAACCGGGCGACGTCCACCCCCCCTCCACCGTCGAGGGCATCGGTTCCCGAACCGCCGACGAGTGTGTCCCGGCCGGCCCCGCCGCCCAGACTGTCCGTCCCGGCTCCGCCGTCGAGCGCGTCGTCGCCGTCGCCGCCGGAGAGGTTGTCTCCGCCGGCATCGCCAAACAGTTTGTCGTTCCCCTGATCGCCCGACAGGTTGTCGGCGCCATCGTCGCCGCGCAATTCGTCATTGCCGCTGCCGCCGAACACCTGGTCGTCCCCGGCGCCAGCCCGGACCTTGTCGTCACCAGCAAGGCCGTATATCTCGTCGACCTTGCTGGTACCGTTGATGTTGTCGCTGCCTGGTGTACCGTTGATGAGCGCCATGATCGATTCCTTCAAAGATCAGATGAGGGGTGCCGGTGAGCGCGGCACTGCACTGTTGCGAACGGGGAATGGAGCGGGTTGAGGATGTGCATCATGGCGCGGTCCTCGCTCTGAGCGCGCCGACGTCCCGAGCTCGCACGATGGCGCCGGGGCCCGCCGGGGAGGCGGGCAGCGAGACACGTTTTGTGGCGTACTTCATCCTTGTCTCCACGTGCACGCGGAGGACGAAGGGCATTGTTGTTCGTTGGGGCGGAGCCCGCATCGCACGAGCGCCCGCCCGTTCTCCGAGACCGAGAGTCTCAGCATTCGTCAGGTGGAGCGGAATCATCAAAGTTGATGACGCTGTGCTGCTGAGTCTGTTCTTCGCGACGCACTTGTTTCTGGAACGAAGTGCGCTCAGAATCAGCCCCCTGTTTTGCGGGAGGTGCCATGACGGACCTGCACGAGAAATTGCTCGAATCCACCATCGATTCGCTCTATCTCGCCGTCACGGATGAAAACCGCTGGCCGGAAGCGCTGGCCGGGCTCTGCCGCGCATTCGACAGCCCGCGCGTGGGCATCCTGAGGACCACGCCGCGAATGGACGGCCTGTACGAAATGCGCTCGCTGAATCACGACGCGCACAGCCAGCGTCTCTACAACGAGTACTACTGGGCGCTTGATCCCTCGCACCGGATCACGCGCGAGGCTGCGGTCGGAGAGTGGCTCGATCGGCCGGAATTATTCGATCCGCAGGTGACGCCGGAGCCCGAGTACATGAACGACTACGCCATACCGAACGGCATCCGCTGGGTGGTCGGCGGCAAGGTGCACGTCGATTCGAAGAGTGCAACGATCCTTGGCCTGCAACGGCCGGCGGATCACAGGCCGTTCGACGATGCTGCCGCGGGCGCGTTCCGGCGCCTGTCCTCGCACATTGGCCGGGCCTGCAAGCTGTCGGTCGACCTGCGCCAGGCCGACCTCGCCAAGGGCCTGTCCCTGGCCGCGATCGACGGCATCGAGTGGCCGGTCTACGCCGTCAATTCAGGCGCGCGGCTGCTGCTGGCCAATCGCGCCGGCGAGCGCCAGCTCGTGCTGGGCAGCCCGTTCCGGATGCACGCCGGCCGGATCGTGTGCGCCGAGCCCAATCCGGCGACCACCTTGCACGAGGCCATGAAGCAGGTGGGGCGCGGCCGGGCGAGCGGGTTCCGGGTGACGCAGCGAACCGGCACCTGGCTGGTCCGGGTGTTGCCGGTATCGGGCTATGTCGGCACCGCGCTCATCTACGCGGCGCCGGCTGAACGCGCGCCCGTTCCCTCAGAGATCCTGCGCAACATGCTGCATTTCACGACTGCGGAAGCCGAGATTGCCTACATGCTCACGGAAGGATCCACCGCCAAGGAGATCGCGTTCGCACGCGGCGTCTCGATCAACACGGTGCGGGCCCAGGTGCGCGACATCTTGCGCAAGGCGGGTGTGCGGCGCCTGACCGATCTGGCGAAGATCCTGGCCGGGATTCCGCAGGTGACGCACGTCGGTGACGCCGGTGACGGCCGGCCTTGAGGGAGGGAGGACCTGGCGCGTCGCCGCACGGCGACGCGAACAAAGTCACACGTCGATATTCGCCGCCCGCAGCGCATTGGTCTCGATGAATTCGCGGCGCGGCTCCACGTCGTCGCCCATCAGCATGGTGAACACGCGGTCGGCCTCGATGGCGTCGTCGATCTGCACGCGCAGCAGGCGGCGCACCTGCGGAT
>JAMPXH010000085.1 GCA_023701285.1 Candidatus Didemnitutus sp. | reverse complement strand
GTGATGGTGCGGGCACGGTCGGCGGGATGGATGGCCTCGATCCAGCCCGTCTCAAGACTCTGAGCGAGCGTGAGGCCGGTGTGCTCGAGCCAGCGCTGGTTGAAGTGGGTGTGGGCACCGTCGCCGCGCGTGATCCAGACGATGTGCGGGATGGTTTCGGTGAGGAGACGGAGCTCCGCTTCGCGCTCGCGCAGCGTGGCCTCGACGGCCTTGCGCTCGGCGATGTCGCGCTCGAGTTCGCGGTTGGTTTGCTGGAGCTGGAGTGTCTTCTCCTCAAGTTTGCGGATGAGGGTCTCGCTGTAACTCTTGAGGATGCGGTTCTCCTCGGCGGGCGCGAGTTGAGGGATGTTGGCGCTGGCGGTGGTGACGCGGGAGCGGACGTCGCGGAGTTGGGTGAGAAATTCCTCCGGCTCGGCGGGTTTGAGGATGAACGCGTCCGCGCCGAGGCTGCGGGCGAGGCGCTCGTCCTCGGCCTCGGTGTAGGTGGCGGTGTAGACGATGAAAGGGATCTTCCGCAGACGTGAATCCATCTTCCAGTGACGGAGCAGCGTGTAGCCGTCCATCACGGGCATGAGCAGATCGGAGACGATGATGTCCGGCGGACGCTGGCGCGCCTTGACGAGCGCCTCGGCACCGTGCCGGGCGGTGTCGACCTGTTCACCATGGCCGGTGAGCAGGGCCTGCAGATAATAGAGGTTCTCCTCCTTGTCGTCGACGATCAGGACGCGTGTCATGGAGTGAAAGGAGCGGCGGGCCCGAACCGCTGGATTTCGGAGACGAAGGTATCCGGGTTGATGGGTTTCTCGATGTAGCCGTTGCAGCCGGCGGCCAGCGATTTCTCGCGGTCGCCGACCATGGCGTAGGAAGTGACGGCCACGATGGGGATGAGGCGGAGGGACTCGATCTCGCGCAGGGCGCGGGCGACGGCGTAGCCGTCCATGCCCGGCAGCTGGATGTCGAGCAGGATGAGATCGGGGCGGAGCGAGACGGCGGTCTCGATGCCGCTGACGCCGTCGGGTGCCGCCACCACCTTGTAGCCGTGCTGTTCGAGCAGGAACGTAGCGAGGTAGCGGTTCTGCTCGTTGTCTTCGATGAGGAGGACGGTGGGGGTCATGGCGAAGGAGGCAGGGGCAGCACCACGGTGAACACGCTGCCGTGGCCCCACTCGCTGGTCGCGGTGATGTCGCCTTGCATGAGCGTGGCGAGGCGGCGGCAGATGGCGAGGCCGAGCCCGGTGCCCTCGTGTTGGCGCGAGAGGCCGCTGTCGATCTGGCGGAAGGGCTGGAAGAGAACGGGCAGATCGGAGGACTTGATGCCGATGCCAGTGTCGCTCACGCGGAGGCGCACGACCGGGATCGGCGGCGCCCCGGGCGTGGCGCCGGGCACGGTGATGCGCTCGGCCTGCAAGCTCACGCGTCCGCGCTCGGTGAATTTGACGGCGTTGTTGAGGAGGTTGAGGAGGATCTGCTCGGTGCGCCGGCGGTCGCCGATGACCGAGCCAAGGTCGGCTCCCACCGCGAGGTCGAGCGCGAGCCCTTTTTTGTCCGCCAGCGGGCGGATGGTCTGCACGACGCGTTGCAGCGAGTCGGGCAGTTCGAAGGGCTCGGCGTGAAACTCAAGCTGGCCGGCCTCGATCTTGGAGATGTCGAGGACGTCGTTGATCAACTCGAGCAAGTGGCGCGCGCTGGTGCGGACCATCCCGAGCTGCTTCGACTGCTCGGGGGTGAGCGGACCGGCGAGTCCCTGCAGCACGATGCCGGTGAAGCCGATGATCGAATTGAGCGGTGTGCGCAGCTCGTGCGACATCGTGGCGAGGAAGGCGGACTTGGTGCGGTCGGCCGACTCGGCGCGGGTGAGGGCCTGCATGAGCTCCTCGGTGCGCTCGGCGACCTTGCGTTCGAGTGTCTCGTTTGTCTCGCGGAGCAGTTGCTCGGCGTGCTTGCGGGCGGTGATGTCGCTCAGCGTGAGGAAGGCCAGCTTGCGGTCGCCGGCGTAGGTCACCTGGGCGCCGCTGTAGCTGAAGATGCGTTCCCAGTCGCGGTCGATGCGCCGGACGCGGAGTTCGAGCGCGTCGAAGGATTCGCCTTCGCGCACGCGCGCGAGCGGCCAGGCCGAAGGGGACAGGCGCACGCCGTCGAGCGTCGATATCTCGAACAGCTCGGCGAAGCGCCGTTGCCACTGGCGGCCCTCGCCGGGATCGGTGAAGCCGAGCAAGCGGAGCGCGGCGGGGTTCCAATGGAGGAAATCGCTGGCGGGATCGGCAATGATCAGGCCCTCGCGCAGGTTGTCGACGACGACCTGCATGCGGCCTTGGATCTCCTGCAGCGCGGCCTCGGCTTCGCGCCGTTCGGTGACGTCGATCGACAACAGAAAGACGCCTTCGGGCACGGGCTGGCAGCGCATGTCGAACCACGCGGTGCTGCCATCGGGGAAGCGGAAGGGGATCTCCTCGTGGATGGCGACGCGCTCGTGCATCGCCATGCGCATGAGGGCGTAGGCCCGGGTCTGCTCGATGCCGGGCCAGGCTTCCATCAGCGTGCGGCCGAGCAGCTCGGACTCGGGGCGCCGGTTGTGCGCGGCGGCGGCGGCGTTGAGGTAGAGGTAGCGCCAGCTGTGGTCGAGCAGCTGGCACCCTTCCATGATGCTGTCGAGTGTCGTGCGGTAGCGTTGCTCGCTGGCCATGAGCGCGGCCTCGGTCCGCTTGTGCTCGCTGACGTCGATGCCGACGCCGACGAGGCAGGCGCGCTCCTCGAAGACAACGCGGCGGCCCGTGAAGAAGTAAGGAATGGAGCCGCCGGTCTTCGTGCGGAAAGGGGCTTCGACGGATGATTCGCCGCCCTTGAACACCTCCGCGATCTGCGCCTCGACGAGTGGCCGATCGGCGGGGAAGAAAAAGTCCAGCGGGTGCATGCCGGCAATCTCCGCAGCGGTATAGCCCGAGATTTGCTCGAAGTTGCGATTCCAGCGCAGGAAATGTCCCGACAGGTCGTAGAAGTAGAGCACGCCGGGCATGCTCTCGATCATCGTGTCGGAAAACTGACGCTCGTGCTGGGCGCTGGCTTCCGCATCGCGGCGCTGTTCCTCGCGGGCGACGTTGTCGAGAGCGAAGGCCATGTCCTGCGTCGCCTCGGTGAGCAGCGCGAGTTCGCGGTCGTGGAAGACGCCGGGCTCGTCCGCATACACGCTGAGCACGCCGACGATCTCGCCTTGGTGGCGCACCGGCAGGGCGACGGAGGCGCGCAGCCCGCGGCGGGAGAACTGCTCGCGCCACGGCGCGGTCGCGGGGTCGGTGGCGGTGTCGTTGCAGACGTAGGGTTGGCCGGAACGGAAGGCCCGGCCGGTGGGGCCGCGGCCAAGCGGCCGGTCGTCGCCGTAGATCTGGATCGTCTGGATGTAGTTGTCGGAATCGCCGGCGGAGGCGACGGGCTCAAGCTGGTGCGTGGCGGCGTTGTGCCACCCGACCCAGGCGAGGCGAAAGCCGCCGTGCTCGACAAGGACGGAGCAGATGCGGTGGAAGAGCGCCTCGCGGGTGGATTCGCGGACGATGGCCTGGTTGATGTGGCTGAGCGCGGCGTAGAGGCGGTTGAGGCGGCGGATCTCGCTCTGCTGCGCTTCGAGGAAGCCGTAGCCGGCCTCCATCGCACCGAAGGCGTGGCGCATGAGGAGCAGCAGCAGACCGGAGGTGACGAGCACGAAGGCGAAGCCCTTGGCGACGCTCCAGCGCACGAGTTCCGCGGGGTCGTCGACGAGCAGGGCGAGGGCGGAATCGGAGAAGAAGATCCAGAGCGTGGCGAAGACGGCATAGCCGAGCGCGATCCAAAGGGCGCGCGAGCGGAGCCGGGCCAGCATCCGGCCGATGATCTTCGGCAGATTGTCGGGCAGCGTCATGGGGCGGAGGGCAGGGGCGGCCGGCTGCCGGAGTCGGTGAGGGCCTTGTGGAGAGCGACGAGGAGCGTGTCGGCGGAGTAGGGCTTCGGCAGGAAGTGTTTCACGCCCAAGGCGGTGACCTTGGCGACATGGCCGTTGGCGTTCAGGCCGCTGGCGGCGATGAGACGCACGGACGGATCGATGCGGCGCAGGGCGGTGATGAGAGCGGGGCCGTCCATCACCGGCATCATCATGTCGGTGAGCACGGCGGCGATCTGCTGCCGGTGCAGGACGAAGAGGCTGATGGCGTGCGCGCCGTCCTCGGCGGTGAGCACCTTGTAGCCGAAGGCCTCGAGCGTCTGCTGCGTGATGGTGAGGATGGAGGTCTCGTCATCGACGACGAGGATGGTCTCGCCGTGGCCGCGGGGGAATTTTTCCTCCTCGTGCGGGGTGTCGGGCGCGCCGGGGGCCGCGGACGAGGCGGGCAGGTAGACCTTGAAGGTGGTGCCCTTGCCGGTCTCGCTGTAGACGTTCACATAACCGCCGTGGCTGCGCACGATGCCGAGGACGGTGGAGAGGCCGAGGCCGGTGCCCTTGCCGAGATCCTTCGTGGTGAAGAAGGGATCGAAGATGCGGTCGAGATTCTCGCGCGGGATGCCGACGCCGGTGTCGACGACGCTGAGCGCGACGTAGCGGCCGGGTTTGCCGCTCTGATCCATGGCGGCGTATTGCTCGTCGATCTCGATGTTGTCGGCGCCGATGACCAGGGTGCCGCCCTCGGGCATGGCGTCGCGGGCGTTGACGCAGAGGTTGAGGAGGATCTGGTGGAGCTGGGTGGGATCGCCCGTGACGAGCCAGAGGGAATCGGCGAGCTGGGTCTCGACGTGGATGTTCTTCGGGAAGGTGTTCTCGATGATCGACTCGACCTCGCGCACGACGTGCCGGACCTGCATGTCGACGCGCGAGCCTTCGACGCCGCGGGCGAAGGAGAGGACCTGCTTGACGAGATCGGACCCGCGGCGGGCGCTGCGTTCGATGCTGTCGATGATGGGCTTGGCCTTGGGGTTGGGGTCGAAGCGCCGGAGCAATTCGACGCCCATGGTGATCGGGGCGAGGAGATTGTTCAGGTCGTGGGCGATGCCGCCGGCGAGCGTGCCGATGCTCTCGAGGCGCTGGGCGCGGAAGAACTGCTGCTCGAGCTTCCGGCGCTCGGTGATGTCGGTGTTGATCGCGAGGATGGATTTGGGCTGGCCGGCCTCGTCGCGCATGAGCGTCCAGCGGCCTTCGACGATCAGGGAGGTGCCGTCGCGCCGGATGTGCTCGATCTCGCCGGTCCACTCGCCGCGCTCGATCACGAGTGCGGTGGCGGTGAGGAAAGGGGCGGGGTCCGCGTAGATGAGTTCCTTGATGGAGCGGCCGATGGCTTCGGCTGCGGTCCAGCCGTAGAAGCGCTCCGCGCTCCGGTTCCAGTAGAGGATGCTGTGGTCGAGAGCGCGGACGATGATGGCGTCCTTGGCCTGATCGAGCAGGGCGGCTTGCTCGCGGAGCTTTTCCTCGGCCCGCCGGCGTTCGGTGAGATCGGTCATGCCGCCGATCATGCGGACGGACTTGCCGGCCGCATCGCGCACGACTTCGCCACGGTCGGCGATGTAGATATAGGTGCCGTCCTGGCGGCGGAAGCGATATTCGTCGGCCCACTCGGTGTCGGTGCCGTCGATCAAGCGGTGAATGCCGGCGATGACGCGATCGTGATCGTCGGGATGGATGTAGTCCGTCCAAGAGCGGCTGTCGGGAGGGAGGGTGTCGCGCTTCCAGCCGAAGAGCAGTTCGAAGCCGTCGTTCCACCAGATGGTGTCGGTGAGGAGGTTCCAGTCCCAGACGGCGTCGTAGGTGGACTTTGCGAGGAGTCGGAAACGCTCCTCGCTCTCGCTCAGGCGCTCGAGGCTGGTCTTGCGGTCGGTGACGTCGCGCATCGTGCCGACGATGCGCTCGACTTTGCCCTCGTCGTCGAAGATGGGCACGGCGTGTTCGCGAATCCACCGCATGGAGCCGTCGGGACGGATGATGCGGAAATCGACATCGGTGGACTCGCCGCGGAGCTGGCGCGCAAAGGCGTCGGCGGCGGTCGCGCGATCGTCAGGGTGCACATCGTCGAGATAGCTCGTCGGCTGCGCATACAGGTAGCTGAGCGAACGGCCCCAGATCGTCTCGTAGGCGCCGTTGGCGTAGAGGAGACGGTTGTTGACGGGGTCGTAGTTGTAGAAGAGGTCACCGATGTTCTCGGCCATCTCGCGGAAGCGTTGCTCGCTGCGGCGGAGCGCCTCGGCAGCGGCGCGGGATTCGGTGATGTTCTCCACGGTGCCGATGAAGTGCTGCACGTTGCCGGCGGAGTCGCGCAGGGCGGAGACGACGACGCGGCACCAGAGGATGCGGCCGTCGCGCGCAAGGTAACGCTTTTCGAGGGAGTAGGTGTCCTTCGTCCCGGCGAGCACCTGGCGGATCTCCTCGCCCGTGTCGGCGCGGTCGTCGGGGTGCGTGATGCTGCCGACGTCGCGCGCGAGCAACTCGGCCTCGGTGTAGCCGAGCATGCGGCAGAAGGATTCGTTGACCTGGAGGAACCGTGCTTCGACGGAGACGACCGCCATGCCGAGCGGGGCGTTGAAGAAGGTGCGCCGGAAGCGCTCTTCGCTGATCCGCATCGCCTCCGCTGCGGCGTGGGTCGCGCTGCTATCGCGGAAGTAGACGGCAAGTCCGAGGTCGGACGGATAGGCGTGGACCTGGAGCCAGGCTCCGAGCGGCGGATAATAAGTTTCGAAGCTGACGGAATGCTGCTCGGCGACGGCGCGACGGTATTCGGATTCGAAGATCGTGCCGCGGGCCGGGGCGAACTCCTCCCACACGATGCGGCCGAGGAGTTCGGCGCGGGGGCACTGCAACAGCAGCTCCGCCTGGCGGTTGAGGTAAGAAAAGCGCCAGTCGTGATCGAGGATGAAGAAGGCGTCGGTGAGGTTTTCGAGCGTGGTGGTGAGGCGGGACTCGAGCTGATGGGCCTGCGTTTCGGCTTCTTTGCGCGCCGTGATGTCGAGCATCAGACCGCGCAACAGGGCGGGCCGGTCGGATGATTCGACGTAGGTAACGATGTCGCGGAGCCAGACGACGCGGCCGTCGGCGGCGAGCATGCGGTATTCGAAGGCGTGGTTCTCCTTCCGCGCGGTCAGCTCGATGCAGTGGCGGACGGTGGCCTCGCGATCTTCGGGGTGGATGTGCGCCGCCCAGAAATCCGCCTGGTCGATCCACTCGGACGACGTATATCCGAGGATGCGCTCGGCTTGCGGGCTGACGAAGGTGAAGCGCAGGTCGGCAGCAGTGGCCTCCCACACGATGCCGTCGATGGTGTTGACGAGATTGGTGTGGAGTTCGCGCGCCTCGGTGAGTTCCTGCTGGGCGAGCTTGGATTCGGATACGTCCTGGAACGCGCCTTGCACACGGACGATTGCTCCGCGCGTGTCGCGCACGGCTTCACCGATGACGCGCACCCAGAGGCGGCGACCGATGCGGTTGATCAACTGGGCCTCGAGATCGAAGGGGGTGCCCTCTTGCGCGCAGAGCTGGAAGGCCTCGCGCACGAGCGGTCGGTATTCGGGTGTGTAGAAATCGAGGCCGTGGGCGACGGTCGGCACGTAGCTGTCCTCGACGGCATGAATGGCGCGCACCTCGTCGGACCAGTAGGTTCGCCCTTCCGGCAGATCCACCTGCCAGGCACCGATGCGGGCGAGGCGGCTCGTCATCCGCGCGAGGTTGCGGAGATGCACGACATTCTGCTCGGCCTCATGGCGACGCGTGATATCGCGGAAGCTGACGACCGCTCCGCTGATGCGGCCACTGGCGTCCCGAATGGGCGAGACAGTGTATTCGACGGGGAAGCTGGAGCCGTCCTTGCGGAAGAACACCTCGTCATCGACGCGCCGCACCTCGCCATCGCGCAGCGTGCGGAAGATGGGACATTCCTCGACGGGGTAATCCCGTCCGTCGGCGCGATGGTGGTGGATGACGGCGTGCGAGAGTTGGCCGATCAGTTCGCTCTCGGACCAGCCGAGCATGGCGGCGCCGGCGGCGTTCTCGAAGATGACGCGCCCCTGTGCGTCGAGCCCGTGGATGCCTTCGCTGACGGAGTTGAGCACGAGGCTCTGGCGGCGGCGCAGCTCGTGCAGGGCGGACTCGGATTCGCGCCGGTCGACGGTGCCGCGGATCATCTCGACGAGGGATTCGAGGAGGTGGCGCTCCTCGCGGAGGAAGGGCCCTTCGTCGGCAACAGGCCGCGCCTCCAGATAAGCGACCTGGAGCAGGCCGGGCACGCCCTGATGGGTGATGAAGCGCGCGCGCAGGCGCCACGGCGTCTCCTGCCAGCCCGGGGTGGCGAATTCTTCCGCGCCGAAGCGCAGATGTGCCACGCCGACCTCCGGGTGCTGCAGCGCGCCGGGCAGCATTTGCACGATGCCGTCGAGTGCGGTGCGGAGCGGCCGGTCGGTGTCGCGCAGGAGCTCCGCGGCGCTGTGCAGGGCGCGCAGTTCCTTGATGCGCTCGCCGAGATCGTGGACGAGCCGTTCGCGCTCCGACTCGAGGTTGCGTCGCTCCGTGATGTCGGAGCAGGTGCCGACCGCACGCAACGGCCGGCCCTCGGCATCGTGGAAGACTTGCCAGCGTTCCTCGACGAATTTGACGGCCTCGCCGGGCAGCAAGATGCGGTGGGCAATGAGGCAGGGCGTCGTGCTGGCGGCGGATTCCGCAAAGGCGCGTTCCACGGCGGCGCGGTCATCGGGATGGACCAGCGCCAGAAAACCGGCGTGCGTCGGTTGGAAACGCGTCGGGTCGGTGCCGAAGATCCGGTGCGTCTCCTCGCTCCAAGTCACATCCAGGGTCGTGAGGTCGGTTTCCCAACTGCCGACCTTGGCGACGGCCTGGGCCTCGATGAGGCGGCGGCGCTGCTGCTCGAGCCGGTCGGCGAGTTCGTGCTGGTGCCGCTCGCTGCGCTTCTGCGCCCGCAGGCGGCGGGCGAGCTCGAGATGGACCATGACGTGCCGGCTGAGCACCCGGAGCGCCTGCTGCTGCTCGGCGGTGAGGGTGCGTTCGCGACGGTCGAGCACGCACAACGTGCCGAGGCGGTGTCCCTCGGGCGTCACCAGCGCGGAGCCGGCGTAGAAGCGGATGTGAGGTTCGCCCCGGACGTAGGGATTATCGGCAAAACGGTCGTCCTGCGTCGCATCGCGCACCAGCAGCAACTCGTCAGGCGCGTGCAGAGCGTGGTCGCAGAAGGAATGCTCGCGCAAGGTCGAGGCAAAGGGGATGCCGTGCCGGGCCTTGAACCACTGACGCGACTCGTCGATGAGCGTGATCAACGCCATGGGCGCGCCGCAGATCTCGCTGGCAAGTGAAACGATGGCATCGAGCTCCGCTTCCGGCGCCGTGTCGAGGACGCCATAGTCGCGGAGGACAGCGAGCCGGGTTTTTTCCTGAGCGGAGAGATCGGACATGGCGTAACCCTCAGCGGGCGCCGGGAGCGTGGCGGGCCTTGCCCCGGGGGCTGCCACCGCGAACTCCTCCTGGGCAGGGGCGGAGACTGGCTGGCACAGGCGCCGCCGGGGAACGTCGGGGGCACCGCGGATTCAGCATGAGGGGAGTCATGGAGGCGCCGCGTGGACGGCGTGGAGTCACTGTGGTGAATTCGCGCGCAGCGTCGAGCCAACTTGCGACCGCCACGTGACGGACCGCATGCCGGGAAATAAAAAACGCGCCGGGAACCGGCGCGTTGCGAGGTGACCAGCGGACGTGTCCGGCTCAGACGAGCAGGAGGGCCGGCTTCTCGAGCAGGTTCTTCAGCGCGGCGAGGAACTCGGCGCCGAGCGCGCCGTCGACGACCCGGTGGTCGCACGAGAGCGTGAGCGTCATCGTCTGACCGACGACGATCGCCCCGTTCTTCACGACCGGCTTGGTGACGGTCGTGCCGACGGCGAGGATCGCGGAGTTCGGCGGGTTGATGATCGCGGAGAACTTCGTGACGCCCATCATGCCGAGGTTCGACACGCAGAACGTGCCGCCGGTGAACTCGTCGGGCTTGAGCTTCTTTTCCTTGGCGCGTTTGCCGAGCGGCTTGGCTTCGGCGCTGATCGCGAAGACGGACTTCGTGTGCGCGTCGCGGATGACCGGCGTGATGAGGCCGTCCTCGATCGCGACGGCGAACGAGACGTGCGCCGCGCCGAAGTATTGGATGCCGGTGCCGGTCCAGGAGGCGTTGACGCCCGGGACGCGGCGGAGCGCCTCGGCGCTGGCCTTGAGGACGAAGTCGTTGACGGAGAGCTTCACGCCGTCGGCGGCGAGGCCTTCGTTGAGCTGCGAGCGGAGGGCGAGCAACGGCTCGGCGTCGACTTCGATCTCGAGGTAGAAGTGCGGGATCGTCGTCTTGGCTTCGAGCAGGCGCTTCGCGATGGTCGCGCGCATGTTCGTGGCGGGGACGGTGCGATCTTCCTGCAACGGGCCGGTGCGCGAAGGCGTGCCGCCGGTGAACGCGGCGCCGGATTTCGCGGCGGCGGAAGCAGCGGGTTTGCCTTGGAGTAGCGCGGGATTGGCGATGGCGGCGAGGACGTCGGCCTTGACGATACGGCCGTGCGGGCCGGTGCCGGCGAGGCCGGCGACGTTGAGGCTGTTCTGCGCGGCGATCTTTTTCGCGAGCGGCGAGATCTTCACGCGGCCCTCGGGCGCGGCGGGAGCGGGCGCCGGGGCCGGAGTCGCCGCAGGAGCGGGAGCCGGCGTGGCGGGGGCGGACGCAGGAGTAGCCACCGGAGCGACGGGCGCTGCCGGGGCGGCGGGAGCAGCGGCCGGGGCCTTCGGAGCCGGGGCTCCGGGGGCTTCGACCTGTTCACCTGGCTGGCCGATGGCGCAGAGCGCGGCGCCGATGGACACCTGGGCGCCGGCGGGAGCGAAGATCTTGATGAGCGTGCCGTCGAAGAAGGACTCGAGCTCCATCGTCGCCTTGTCGGTCTCGACCTCGGCGAGCATGTCGCCGGACTTCACGGCGTCGCCCTCGTTCTTGAGCCATTTGACGAGCGTGCCCACCGACATGGTGTCGGAGAGCTTGGGCATATCGATGATGTTGGCCATGGGAGTGAGCAGTTAGCGGTGGGCGGCGAGCCGGTTACTTGAGGGTTTCGAGGGCCGCTTGGAAGATGCGGTCGACGTTGGGGAGCTGGACCTTCTCGAGCGGCGGGCAGTAGATCGCGGGCGCGTCGATGGAGGTGAGGCGCTTCACGGGAGCGTCGAGGTAATCGAAGGCTTGGTCCTGAATGATGCAGGCGACCATGGCGCCGACGGAGCAGAAGGGCTTGGCTTCCTCGACGTAGAGGACGCGGTTCGTCTTCTTCACGGAGTTGAGGATCGTCTCCTCGTCGAGCGGGCGGATGGAGCGGAGATCGATGACCTCAGCGTTGATGTTGTGCTTCTCCTTGAGGAGATCGGCGGCCTTGAGCGCGAGTTGGATGGGGCGGCCGTGGCCGATGATCGAGATGTCGGTGCCTTCGCGCATGACGTTGGCCTTGCCGAGCGGGACGAGGTATTCGCCGTCGGGCACCTCGCACGACTCGCCGTAGAGCATCGTGTTCTCGAGGAAGATGACGGGGTCGTTGTCGCGGATGGCGGACTTCATCAGGCCCTTCGCGTCGTAGGCGTTGGAGGGGACGACGACCTTGATGCCGGGGTGATAGGCGGCGATGGACTCGGGCGTGTGCGAGTGGGTGGCGCCGACGTTGGTGCCGCCGTTGGCAGGGCCGCGGAGCACGATTGGGCAGTTGATCAGGCCGCCGGACATGTAGCGGATGTTGGCGGCGTTGTTGAAGATCTGGTCGAAGGCGACGGAGTAGAAGCTGAAGAACATCAGCTCCATGATCGGGCGCATGCCGAGCATGGCGGCGCCGATGCCCATGCCGATGAAGCCGGCTTCGGAGATCGGCGTGTCGATGATTCGCTTCGGGCCGTATTTGGCCAACATGCCTTCGGAGACCTTGTAGGCGCCGTTGAACTGGCCGACTTCCTCGCCCATGAGCACGACGTTTTCGTCGCGCTCGATTTCCTCGCTCATGGCGTGGCGGAGGGCTTCGCGGTAAGTGATGACTGGCATTTGCGGAAAAGGATTAAGTTGCGGGTGGCTGGAGGCGGGATGTGCGCGGTTCAGGAGAAGAACAGCGTGCCGACGGACTTGCGGTCGGCGGGATTGTCGGCCTCCCAATAGACGTCCTTCTGGATGTCTTCGGCCGTCGGGAAGGGGCTTTGCTCGGCGAACTGCGCGGAGGTCTCGGCCTCGGCTTTCGCGGCGTCGTCGATCTGCTTGGCGACCTCGTCGGTGATGACGCCCTCGGCCTTGAGGGCGGCGAGGTAGGTGTTGAGCGGATCCTTGGTGGCCTTGTATTCCTCGATCTCTTTCTTCTCGCGGTAGGTCGTGTCGGGGTCGGCGACGGAGTGGCCGCGGTAACGGTAGGTGCGGATCTCGAGGACGCTCGGCTTGGACTCTTCGTGCGCGAGCTTGAGGAGGCGGTGGAACTTGTCGCGGACTTCGAGCACGTCGTGGCCGTTCTCGGAGATTTCCCAGTTCATGCCGTAGCCTTCGGCGCGCTGGGCGAGGGAAGGGCCGGCGGAGGAGCGGGCCTGGCTGGTGCCCATCGAGTAACCGTTGTTCTCGACGACGAAGATGACGGGCAGGTTCCAGAGCGCGGCGAGGTTGTAGGACTCGTGCACCGCGCCTTGGTTGACGGCACCGTCGCCCATGAAGGCCATGCAGGCGCCCTTCAGACCCTTGTATTTCAGGGCGTAGGCGATGCCGGTGCCGAGGGGAATCTGGCCGCCGACGATGCCGTGACCGCCCCAGAAATGACGGGCGGGGTCAAAGTAGTGCATCGAGCCGCCCTTGCCCTTGGAGCAACCGGTGTATTTGCCGTAGTTCTCGGCCATCATCTCGTTCATGCCCATGCCGACGGCGAGTGCGTGGCCGTGGTCGCGGTAGGCGGTGATGATGTGGTCGTCCTTGGCCATGACCGAGGCGCAGCCGACCGCGATGGATTCCTGGCCGATGTAGAGATGGAGGAAGCCGCCGATCTTGCCCTGCTGGTAGCTCCGCAGGCAGCGCTCCTCGAAGCGGCGGATGCGGATCATGTCCTTGTAAAATTTGATCAGCTCGTCCTGACCGAGCTTGGCATTGATGGGAGCGAGGCGGGCGTTGTAGGCCGCGGCGCCTTCGTCGGGCTTTTTGGTGGAGGAGGCTTTTTTGCTCACAATTAGTTTGAGTTTGAAATGATTTCGGGATGCCAAGGTCCTAACTTGGGTTTGTGCCCGGAAAGACAAGGAAAACTTCCGGGAAATTGCGTAGCTCTCTCCCGCCCGGTTACCGAGGGCTGGGGGTGATTTGCTCGATGGTGATGGCGATCGGCGACACGGCGCAATCCGCCCGCAGCGAAACGAAGGAGTCGCGGTAGCGGTCGTAGACCGGCCACAACGCCGCGGCGTCGGTCTCGGGGATTTCGAGGGTATTGATCTTCTCGCGGGACCAGAAGGCGAATTTGCCCTCGCTGATGTCGGCCGGGAGGGCGTCGATCGGCACCTTGCAGCGGAAGAGGAACATGAGCCAGTGATTGTGCCCTTGGTAGGCCTTCTCGGCGATCATGGCGAAGAGGTGCAGATCCTCCTCGCGCACGTGCAGGCCGGTCTCCTCGGCGGTCTCGCGCACGGCGCACTGGAAAGGGGATTCGCCCGTGGCCATCTCGAGTTTGCCGCCGATGGGCGACCAGACGCCGAGGTTGGGCTGCTTGGCGCGCAGCATGAGAAGGAGTTCGCCGGCGCGGTTCTCGATGAAGACGAGGACGCTGATCTTGTAGGGCAGGGCGGAGCTCATGCGGAGAAAAAGGCGAGCGTGGGCCGCGGCGCGTGTCGGGCAACGCTTTTCCCGTGTCTGCGGCCTGCGGCTTCAGCCCGACCCGTGCTCAGGGCACTCGTGCGCGCAGGCGGAAAAATCCTGTAGGATTGGCCGCTCGCGGCACACGGGCCTGCCAGAGTTCGCGATCGCCAGACTGCGACAGCTTCTCGTGCGTCACCGGTTGGGTGTTCCAGCTGATCAGATCAGGGGAGAATTCGACGGCATACTCCACGTCATCGCGGCCTGCGGGGCGGGAGTAGGTGTAACTCCAGTTATCGCCGGCCTGTCCGATGTCCGCCAGCCAGCCTGTCGTGTCACCCGGTGCGGTGCCCAAGGCGTAACAGAGCAGGTTGGGCATGTGCGTGGGACCGCTCGCGGCCTCCGGCCCGCTCACTGCGGGATCGAGCAGGTCGTCCGGCGAGAAATGTTCGCGTTGCCAGGCGAGGTAACCGGATAGGGCGGCGCGATGCACCTGCACCGTGACCGTGCGCACTTCCCCCATCGCACCTGCGGCGTCGCGAGTCTGCACGGTGACCGTGTGCAGACCGGGCTCGGTGAAGGCATGGGCAAGCATGTCGGCTCCTCGCTGCGGTTCGCTTCCCGATATCGTCCACAGGTGCGTGAGACTGTCTCCGTCGGGATCGCTGGAGGTGGAGGCGTCAAATCGCACCTCTTCCCCGACCGCGGCCACGCGAGTCGAGACGGCGACAGCGGTAAGGGGACGCGCGTTAAAATAGCGGAAGATCGCGCCTGCTCCGTGCGGACCGCCGCTGCTCGTGGTGCCAAAGACCGCCCCCGTCGCTGTCTCGATGACCGGAGCCATCGACCCCGCGCCGTGCAGTGCGGGATGGAAGGAAATGAGGATGCGGAAGTCCGAACCATCCGGCAGGAGCGAAAAGAGGGTCCCGCCTCCGTTCACCCCGCCACGGCTCGTCGTGCCGTAGAGCCGGCCGTCGCTTGCTTGGATGAGGCCGCCCGACGGAGTGGCTCCGTCACTGCTGCCGTCCAGATGGCGCAACACGACGAAACCGGTCCCATCAGTCCGCAGGGAGTAAATCGTTCCGAAAGAATTTAGGCCGCCATTGGCGGCCACGCCGTAGAGCCGGCCGTTCCCCGCCAGACACAGCGTGCCGTGAAGCTCGCTGCCGTCACTGGGTGACGCGACGGCATGGAGCACGGAGAAGGCCGCGCCATCGAGACCGACTCTGAAAATCGTCCCGCCGTTGCTGGTAACGCCGTAGATCCAGCCATCCGGTCCGAGCAGGGGCCGGCCCTGCGGTTGGGTGCCGTAGGGATGAGCGAAGGCGCGATGCGGTGTGACTTGCCCGTCTGCATCGATCGAGAACAGGGTGCCACCCCGCGCCGCGCCGCCATCGCTGTTGAAGCCGTAGTAGCGCCCGTTGCTGGCCCGGGTGAGTCCGCCCGAGGGCGGAGTTCCTTCGGTTCCCACAGCGAAGGTGCGCAGATCGGTGGCGAGTCCGGTGCCGAAATCGAAGCGGAAGCTGTCCCCGTGCGCCGAGATTCCGACCAGCGTGCCGTCGGGGCGCTCCGCCATGCGCCCGAAGCCGGTGAAGCGCGTCCCCTCTGTCGCCGGCATCGCATACGACGAGAATTGTGTGCCGGCATCATTGAAGCGGATAATCATGCCACGCCCGTGTTTCCCGCCCTCATTCAGCGTGCCGGTGATGGAGCCATCGGACAGGAGTGTCAGTTCTCCACGGGGTTGGGCGCCGTCGGGCGATGCGCCGAATTGATGCAGGATTTGCGGCGTGCCGGTGGACGGGGAAATGGTCAGGAGTTGACCGGCGCCCAACGCGGAATCCGTGCGGGCCGCCACCAACAGCTCGCC
>JAMPXH010000006.1 GCA_023701285.1 Candidatus Didemnitutus sp. | reverse complement strand
TTCGGCACACGGCGTTCCTGCGTCGCGCCGGATTGGTTTTCGCGGGACTCTTCGCGTTCGTCGCCGCTGTCTCCGCCGCGCGCGTCAAGGATCTCACCCTCGTTGAAGGCGGCCGGGACAACCAGCTCGTCGGTTACGGTCTCGTCGTCGGTCTCGCGGGCGAGGGCGACAGCAACGCCGCCTCCACGCTCCGCGCCGTCGCCAACACGCTCCAGCGCTACGGCCTCACCGTCAGCCCGCAGGACATCAAGGCCAAGAACGTCGCCGCCGTCATGATCACGGCCGACATCCCCGCCTTCCTCAAGCCGGGCTCGCGCATCGACGTGATGGTCGCCTCCATGGGCGACGCCAAGACGCTCCAGGGCGGCGTGCTGCTCCAGACTCCGCTCCTCGCGGGCGACGGCCGCGTCTATGCGGTCGCGCAAGGGCCCGTCGCCATCGGCGGCTTCCTCGGCGGCGCCGGCGGGGCAGGGGGCGCCACCGTGCAGAAGAATCATCCCACCGTCGGCACGATCTCCAACGGCGCCATCGTCGAGCGCGAGGTCCCCACGCAGTTTGTCCGCGACGATTCGCTCCGCCTGCTGCTGCACAATCCCGACTTCACCTCCGCCGCGCGCATGGCCGACGCCATCAACACGCGCTGGCCCGAGGCCGCCGCCCAAGCCTCCGATGCCGCCACCGTGCAGGTGCAGCTCCCCGTCGAATACCGCGGCCGCAACGTCGCCTTCCTCGCCGACCTCGGTGACGTCGAAGTGCAGCCCGACACCCTCGCGCGCATCGTCATCAACGAACGCACCGGCACCATTGTCGCCACCTCCACCGTCCGCATCTCGCACGTCGCCATCGCGCACGGCGCGCTCACCATCACGGTCACCAACAACATCGGCGTCAGCCAGCCCGGCGCCTTCGCCCAGGGCGGCCGCACCGTCGCGGTGCCGAGCACGCAGACCGCGGTGAACGAGACCAAGGGCGGCTTCACCGTCATGAACGAGCCCCCGACCATCGAGCGGCTCGCCGCCGCGCTCAACGCCCTCGGCGTCTCCACGCGCGACATGATGGCCATTTTCCAATCGCTGAAGCGCGCCGGTGCGCTCCAGGCCGAACTCATCATCAACTGACATGGTCGCCCCCGTTTCCTCCGCCGTCGGTTCCCCCTCCACGCTCGCCACGCTGGGCGAGTCTCCGCGCGGTCTCTCCCGCCTGCCGCAGAACGAGCAGGTGAAGGCCGCCGCGGGCCAGTTCGAGGCCATCCTCCTCCGCCAGTTCCTGCAGGACAGCGTCGGCAAGATCATGGGCGGCTCCGAGGGCGGCTCGGGCTCCGGGGCCGGCGTCTACAGCTACATGCTCACCGACATCCTCTCCGCCAAGCTCAGCGAAGGCGGCGGCCTCGGCCTCGGCCGCGTCATCGAGCAACAACTCTCGCCCCGTTATCCGGCCTCCGCGCTCGCGGACGCCACCACCAACCCGCCTGCCGCATGACCACGGAATGGGAAGACATCGCGGACGCCCTCCGCCAGGAAGCCGCCGAATACGGCGGGCTTCTCCACCTCTTCGAGGAGCAGCAGCGCCTGCTCTTCGCTCGCGATCCCGACGCCGTGCTGCGCATGAGCGAAGAGATCCAGGCCCGCCTGCCCCTCGTGCAGGAGACCCGCCGCAACCGCGAGGCGCGCGTCGCCGCCTTCGCCGTCGAGGCCGGCCAGCCCGCCGACAGCTCCCTCCGCTCGCTCCTCAAGTTCTTCCTCCCGCAGGCGCAGCCGCTCCTCGACGCGCTCATCACCGAGATCAACATCCTCATCCACCGCGTCCGCAAGGTCTCGCGCCACAACCACGCGCTGCTCCAGCGCGCGATGGAGTCGCACCAACAAGTCCTGCGTGTCCTGCGTCCCGACGGCTTCGTCCAGACCTACGCGCCCAACGGCCGCGTTTCCGCGATCACTGTCCGCCCCGTCGCCGCGCTGCACGCCGCCGGCTGATCACGCCTCCCCATGTCCGGCCTCTTCACCACCCTCAATTCCTCGGTCAAGGCGCTCAACGCGCACAGCCGCGCGATCGAGACGGCCGGCAAGAATCTCGCCAACGTCAACAACGCCGCCTACGCGCGCCAGCGCGTCATCTACGGCGACCGCGGCACCGTCGTCACCCCGGAGGGCGCCCAGAGCCTTGGCCTCGAGGCGCTCGGTGTGCAGCAGCTCCGCGACACACTCCTCGACCGCCAGGTCACGCGCGAGATCGCGCTCAAGAGCATGTTCGAGACCGAGCAGTCAGCCCTCGAGCGCGCCGAGGCCGGCCTCGGCCAGAACATCGACCGCAGCACCGCCGCCTCCGCCGCCGGCTCCAACGCTTCCACCGGCGGCCTCGCCGCCGCCATCGACGATTTCTTCAACGCCTTCCAAGGCCTCGCCGCGCGCCCCACCGACGCGGGCGAACGCCAGACACTCCTCCAGAAGGCCGCCATTCTCGTCGACCGCTTCCAGCTCACCGACGGTCGCCTCGCCCAGGCGCAGACCGACATCGATACTTCCATCGCCAACGATGTCTCCGAGGTCAACCGGCTCCTCTCCACCATCGCCGATCTCAACGCCCAGATCGGCCGCATCGAGATCGGCAATCCCGGCGGCGCCATCGATCTCCGCGACCAGCGCCAGGCGCGCATCGAGGAACTCTCCGCGAAAATCCCCTTCGAGGTGCGCGACACCACCGACGGTCAGGTCGGCCTCGTCATGCGCGATGCGGCCAACGCCGAGGTCGTGCTCGTCGACCTCGCCACCGTCACCGGCCCCGTCACGTTCACCGGCACCGGCCTCACCGCCGGCTCGCCCGCCACCGCGGTGGAGATCTCGTCCGGCTCCATCCGCGGCGCGCTCAACGCCCGCGACGGCGCCATCCAGACGCTCCGCTCCGACCTCGACCTGCTCGCCCGCCAGCTCGCGACGTCCGTCAACGCCGCCTACAACCCCGCCGGCGCCGGCAGCAATTTCTTCGCTGCCACCAGCCTCACCGCCGGCAGCCTCCGCCTCGAGAGCGGGCTCGATTCTCTCAGCCTGCGCGCCGGCACCGGCAGCGCCGGCGACAACTCCCTCGCCCTCGCCGTCGCCGGCCTCGCCACCAAGTCCTTCGCCACCGCGGGCGGCGACGTGATCGACGGCACGCTCGGCCAGCACTACGCGCGCGCCGTCAGCAACCTCGGCCAGGCCCTCGCCAGCGCCAGCGCGCGCGCCGAGGATCAGGGCAACATCGAGCGCCTCGTCCGCACGCAGCGCGACAGCGTCAGCGGCGTCTCGCTCGACGAGGAAATGGCCGACCTCGTCCGTTACCAACGCGCCTTCCAAGCCTCCTCCCGCGTCTTCTCCGTCGTCGACGAACTGCTCGACACCGTCGTCAACCGCCTCGGCCGCTGACGCCCCGCCCTTCGCCCTCCGCCTTTTACCCTTCGCCCCTCGCATGCGCATCGCCTCCAGCACCGTCTCCGACAACGTCGTCCGGCAGATTCAGCAGCTCGGCGCCCAGCAGGCCAAGCTCCAGACGCGCGTCTCCACCGGCCAGCGCATCACCAATCCTTCCGACGATGCCGCTGCCGTCGGCCGCGTCATCAACCTCGAGAGCGAGCGCCGCGGCCTCACGCAGTTTGCCCGCAACGCCGATCGCGCCCTCGAGATCAGCCAGGCTTCCTTCTCCGGACTCCAGCAACTCAAGGCCCTCTCCGATCGCGCCACCGAGATCGGCACCCTTGCCGCCGGCGCCACCAGCGACGATGCGCGCGACGCCTACGCCGCCGAGCTCGACCAGCTCCTCGAGCAAGCCGCGCAGCTCGGCAATACCCGCTTCCGTAACGATTATCTTTTCGCGGGCACCGCCGTCGACGCCCCGCCGTTCACGCTCGCGCGCGACGCCGACGGACGCATCACCGGCGCCACCTACGCCGGCAACGCCGACCAAGCCTCCATCCCGCTCTCCGAGTCCGCCGCCGTCACGCCCGGCACCACCGGCGCCACGAACCAGAGCATCGGCGACTTCGTCAACCAGCTCGCCGCCCTGCGCGACGCCCTCCGCGCCGGCGACGGCGCCGCCATCACCGCCACGCGCGAGCAACTCATCGCCACCGAGGACGTCTTCGTCGACGCCCTCGCCGAGCAAGGCGCCGTGCAGATGCGCATTGAGGTCAACCAGGACCTCCAGAAGGACCGCGCCGACAACCTCGAGCAACTCGTCTCCGCCGACACCGACGACGACCTCGCCACCACCATCGTGCGCCTCAACCAGTCCCAAGTCGCCTACCAGGCCGCGCTCCAGTCCTCCGCCAACATCATGCGCCTCTCGCTCCTCGATTACCTCAAGTAACCCCGCCTCACCTCCCGCTTCCCCTCCGCCATGAAAGTTCTCACCGACACCCTGCCCCTCGCCCCCGGCACCGAGCCCCTCGACAACGGCTTCACGCTCCCCGCCGGCCTCATCGGTTTCCGCGACTACACCCGCGCGGAGCTCCTCTCGCTGCCCGATCACCTGCCGTTCCTCTGGATGAAGCTCTCCAGCTCCACCGACACCGTCCACTTCATCGTCCTCGAGCCCGGCGGTGTCATCCCCGGCTACGAGCCCGAGATCTTCGACGACGATGCCGACGGCCTCGGCCTCACCGCTCCCGGCGACGCCATGGTGCTCAACATCGTCACCCTCGAGCAGCAATCTCCCCTCGACGCCAAGGTCAACCTCATCGGCCCCATCCTCGTCAACCGCCGCACCCGCACCGGCCGCCAGCTCGTCATCTCCAACTACTCCCGCTACAGCGCGCACCACCCGCTCGTGGAAGCGCCCGCCGTCGCGGCCGCCACCGCCTGAACGCGCCCCGCGCGTGTCGCAGACGAAAAAGTTGAAGCCCGCACCTTCCGCCCACCGCCTCCGGTCCCTTCGACTTAAACTCAGAACCTCAACCGGCGCGAAGCGCCCCTCCGCATGCTCGTCCTTTCCCGCAGAACCAACGAATCGATCCTCATCGGCGACGGCATCGAGATCCGCATCAACCGGATCGATGGCGACGTCGTGAAGATCGGCATCATCGCCCCGCGCGAGGTCCCCATCTTCCGCAAGGAAGTGCAGACCGCCATCGCCGCCACGAACCAGGCCGCCGCCCTCAAGCCCGCCGGTGCCCAAGGCTTCCCCTCCCTGCCCAAGATCGCCCGCGCCCCCGACTCCGCACCCGCGCGCCCCGCCCCGGGAAGCGTCGCTCCCCGCAGCGCCGCGCATCCCGCCGCCTGATTCTCCGCCGCCTCCGTTTGCCCCAACTCCTCACCCTTTAAACCCACCCTCTCAACGCGCGCCGCGCACCCCGCACCATGAGCGTCATCAATACCAACACCCAGGCCATCACCGCCGCCCGCAATCTCAACCACAGCCAGGAGATGCTCGGGCGCTCCCTCACCCGCCTCTCCTCCGGCAGCAAGATCGTCAACCCCTCCGACGATGCCGCCGGCCTCGCCGTCTCCGAGAAGCTCGACGCGCAGAACCGCCGCGTGAAGGCCGCCACGACGAACGTCCAGAACGCCATCTCCTTCGTCCAGACCGCCGACGGCTTCATGTCCGGCATGACCAACATCCTCTCGCGCATGAGCGAACTCGCCATCCTCGCGAAGGACGTCACCAAGAACGCCTCCGACGTCGCCCTCTACCAGGAGGAATTCACCGCGCTCCAGGACCAGCTCCGCGCCACCATCGGCGGCACCGCGACCGAGATCGGCGGCACCGCCGACATCGACACCCCGCTCGGCGCCTTCAACGGCATCACCCTCTTCGGCGCCAACGCCGCCGGCCTCACCGTCACCATCGGCCAGGCCGTCGGGCAGGACATGACCATCCCCGAGTCCAACCTCCGCGACGGCGCGATGCTCGACATCATCAACCAGGACGGCACCGGCGTCTATTCCCTCAGCGTCACCGACGCCGACGCCATCGGCAACATCACCGCCGCCATCCAGGACATCGCCACCGAGCGCGCCAGCCTCGGCGCCTCCCAATCCCGCCTCGAACTCGCCGCCAAGACCCTGCAGGTCGAATACGAGAATCTCGGCGCCGCCATCTCCCGCATCCGCGACGTCGACGTCGCCGAAGAATCGACCCAATACGCGAAGTATAACATCCTCGTGCAATCCGGCACCGCCATGCTCGCGCAGGCCAACCAGACGCCCCAGAGCGTCCTCCGCCTCCTGCAGCAATAAGCCGCCGCGCCCGCCTTGCCGGCGCTTCGCCATCCCAGGTAGCGGCGGTCGTCCCGACCGCCATCCGACCGTCATCCCATTTCCGCGCGCCCGCCGCGCGCCACCTTGGCGCCGCCGCCGCCCTTCGCGTGCACCGCCGGGCCAGCGCCTCGCGCCAACATGCATCGCCCCGACGAGCGCCGCCGCCGCGCCCGTCTAAAGCCACACTTTACAACGCTCCCCGTGGCGGACAGATACTTGAAGCGAAACCACCGCGTGCGGGCCCGCGACTTCTGTGGTTTCTTCCTGTTACTGAATAACACTGATCGGCGGAAGAAAGATGAAGACTCCTACACTTATTGTCAGGCTCGTCGGCCTCTACCTAGTTGCCCACAATTCGCTCGCCTTGGTCCAGGCGCAGAAAGTCGCGGCCATGAATCGAAGCATGGGACTCGCGCAGCAGCAGATTGTCGGGGATATCAGGATGTATGCCATCGCAGGCCTACTGCTCGGTCTCGTCACCGTCATCTTCGCCGGTCGGCTCGCAAGAGTTCTGACGTTCGATGCTGGTCGTGAGTAAAGAGCCGATCTAGGCGCCACAGCCGCAACGCCCTTGCTCTCACTTCAATCGCCGATTTCATCTCCGTTCAACATGGCCCAGTCATTCAAAAGAGTCGGCTCGCCCGCTCGGCGGGCGTGGCTAATCTGAGTTTTTAGGCAATATGAATTTCGCTGCGCTATCTGCCTTCATCTACGAAGATTTAGAAGCGCAGATTACAGACGTGAGTTCACGAAAGGGAAGTTTCGAAATTCGAATTGGCTGCGACGACCCGAAAGAAGACAGAAGGAGACATTTCGTCATTACATGCGCTGGCGTAAAGGAAGTGAAGATATCGCCGGACTCATTTGGCGGTCTATCATTGGCAGCAGAGCATCCAGTGTTGTTCGACTACATCGATGATCTCGGGTATCTCGCCTTCTCATCCGCACCATCGGTGGCGGAAGTGGTAGTTGCCCGTCTTTACGAAGCGCATCAAAAGATTTGCTCTGATTGGAGACCATTCTCTCGATACGCGAACCACCACACACGAGACGGTCTCGTTTCTTTGGTTCGAGGAGGATTTGGCATGTTAGCTCAAGGTCCGTATTGCGTGATGAGCGCCTATCAAGAAGCCGTCGGCACGATCCTCAAGACCTCGCTAGTTAAACACGAAATCAAGAATAAGACTGCGGTCCAAGCCGTGTTTCTGGATGATCATTTTGTGATCGCCGAGAAAATTGAAGCTCATGAAGAAAAAGCCTAACAAATCGCCACAGACAACTCGGGCCTTTGGCCCTCGTGTCTGAGTTCAAACGATCGGGGGAAGAAGATGGAATCGTTTCTCGAGATCATACGTGGGATATTTCCGGCCCGGAAGATTTCGGTTCGTGGGCCTTTGGAAAGCGTGGACGGAAAGATGCTTCTCCAAATCCCGCTCGATTCCGGTGGCCGTGACTTAGCGTCTTTTGCCGGCAGGATCGGTCGTATCGAAGACGGTTACTTGAAGGTCGAGATATTGCCTTGGTTGGCGGAGAAGCTTGGGGTTCGTCCCGGCTCGGTGGTCATAGTCGATAATCTCGAAGGTGAATTTCGCATCACGCGCGCAGAAGAAGAGCCGGTCCAGCCGTCAGATACAACGTGCAGGAAATGACCCTGATTCGCATGGTCCGGCTCCGCTTAGCATCTCCAGCTTTTCAGAAGGGCTCACTGCACGCTCGCCCGCGCGTGTCTCATCGGTGATGATCGACGGAAATGAAGTTTCGCGACTAATGCTCACTCATGACGAGGTCGGTTGCGGAAACCGGATATGATTCGTTTCACCCATCGGCATGTGTTCCGGGGGTCCTTCGAGACCGTTTCCATGTGCTCGACGGCGAGTTGCGCGAAGAGGGTGAAGAGTCCGTTGCCCTTTCGTGGGCGGAAGCCCTAACGAAGAAGTCAGGGACGGTTTTCCTAGCTTTCCGCGGTGGGAAGCGGAGAGTGACCGTCGTTGAGCTGAAAGACGGCGCCGTAGTGGATGGCCTCGTCATCAAGGTGAATCCGTATGCAGAGACTCGCGATGAATGCCCTTGAGGAAGAAGGGCGAACCAACACCTCAGGGCAACTTGAGCCTTCGGCCCTCGTGGCTGAACTCAAGCGATGGGTGGAAGAAAGATGAAGAAGCTCCTGCTCGCTGCGCCATTTATCGTCTCGGCTGCCTCGGCGTTGGCCTTGCTCATTGCGCATGGCTCCCGAGTCGAGACGATCAGCGGAGTTGCGTTCCTGGTGAGCTCGTTCGCGTGCTTTCTCTGTGTGCCGGTCTTGTCGAGGAAGAGCCTGCTTCTGGGATACGGCGCCGTGCTATTCCCATTTGCGATGTTCGCATTGGTGTTCGCTTTGTCTCCGCGCGAAGTCACGACGAGCGTGACCACCAGCGGGCACATCGAGTGGCAAGAGAATCATTCCACGGAAGAACTCATGCGCGAGTTGAAGGAAAAATCGAAAGAGCCGGCCCAACCGTCAGATACAGCGCGCAGGAAATGACCCTGATTCGCATGGCCCAGCTCCGCTTGGCATTTTCGGCCTTCCCAAGGGCTCACGGCACCCTCGCCCACGCGGGCCTCATCGATAGCATTAACCAGAAAGTGATATGATCAGGCTGTTTGTATTCCTCGCGACGGTAGTCCTCTGCCTTCCCGTAGTTCAGGCGTCAGATGACGATGCTGCGCTGAAGCGTATCCAGGAAGAAGTCGCCAGTCGCCGAAAACTGCGTCAGCAAGCCCTTGATGCCAGAGGCATCGTGTTTGCTCCTGCGGAGGTTTCAGACGAGTGGCTTCGTGAGAAGCGAGAGTTGAAGATCGACGAAGTGTCACTCGGACTTTGCGGTCAGACTTTTGCTACGCTTATCCAAAAGGAAGTGATGGTGAGTGCTCGCGTCGTGAAGAAGGAGATTACGTTGAATCTTGGGCCTGTCACAGGGGAGGAGGCGCAAGCGGCGTTTCGAAAGGCGTTGGTCAAGCATGGCGTCGCGATCGTTCCGGTCGGTGCGCACGCACTTGCGCTCGTTGCCGCCGAGGACCTCGCAAAATGAATTCGAATTGCCACCCAGCGACATGGCTCAGCACCGGACGTTGGCTGAAAGAATGAAACTGAAGCCCAATTATCTTATCGGATTCTTAAAGTCTGCGGGCTGGTTCTTCAGCCTCATCGTTCTCGTGTCCGGCGTCATGCCGTATTTTCGGGGTCTGCCAGTTGATTGGTCTGAGATTGCCAGCATGGCTGCCTTCGGTGGTGCCTTTCTCGGCATCGGTATCTGCGTCATGTTCACGCCGAGGGAGATTTCTTGGGATGACGAAAAGATATCTCTCCGCGTGAATTTCCCGAAGTCAGGATACTATTCGTGGCGGCAGCTTGAAGCCTACAGCACTTGGGGCGGTCGATTTGGCACCTTTCTGCTCAAGCTTGAGGGCATGCAGTCATATCAGATTGTTCCTGTCTGCTTCCCCGCGAAAGACTGGGCGGCCTTCCAGTCTTTTCTTAGGAAGCGTTTCCCTGACAAGAAGACGTGGCTTTGGTTCGGACCGATTCCCGTTCGTTTCGGAAGGAAATGAAAAGAATCGCTGAGGAAGTTTTTATCCAGCCCACGCGAGAGTCCCACCTGCCGCGCCGCTTGCGCTCGGGTTGCCTGAAGACTTCAAAAGCCCCGCGTCTTGCTAGCTCGTGCCCTTTCCCCTCTACTCAGTTCTAATTATGCGACTCCTACTCATCATCTGGTTTACCTTTCTGGCAACTGCCTGCTCAAATTCTATACTTAGCAAAGGGCTCCCAGTTCTGGTTCTACCCAATAATTTTAAGGGCGAGGTATTCGTGCTTCAGGATGACGCAGCAGGTCAAGATTGGCGGAACGGGGAGATTGTCGTTGCAGAATCCGGCATCGCTTGGGTGAAGGACGTGGCCAGTTTGGCAGAAATTTCACCTGACAAGCTCAAGGCACGCTACCCAGACGGAAAGGTGCTGGGTAATTCAATACTCAGAACTGGCAGTGAAATAAGCCTCTGGCCAGTGGCCTATCTTACTGAAGAGCCGATGCTATTTTTCGTGGTAGGAACTTTTGATGAAAAAGTATCTCATGAAAACCACAATGCCGACAAATGGTCGCAGATAATCGCTGAGTTAAGGCGAAAAGCGAAATATCCCGCAAACTGCGGTCTTATTGCCACGCAGGTTATAAACCGGCTTGGTTGAACCAAAGTATCCTACCGCACCGGCACGTAGGCGTCCTCGTGGAGCGTGGCGGTGGTGCGGCCGGAGAGGAGTTGCCACCACTTGCGCACCGAGGTGAGCACGATGAGCAGCACGAGCACGAGGAACGTCGCGGTGACGGCGGTGTTCACGTATTGGTTGGCGGCGAGGTGCTGCCACTGCGCGAGTTGCTCGGGCGAGCCGCCGGCGGTGATCTTCTCCCGGTATTGTGCGGCGGCGCTGAGGAAGCCGAGGCGCGGGTCGGCGCTGAAGATCTTCTGCCAGCCGGCGGTCATGGTGACGGCGAGCAGCCAGGTGAGCGGCAGCAGCGGCACCCAGAGGTAACGCTGACGGCCCATCTTGAGCAGCACGGTGGTGCCGAGCGCGAGGGCGATGACGGCGAGCAGCTGGTTCGCGACGCCGAAGATGGGCCAGAGCGAGTTGATGCCGCCGAGCGGGTCGACCACGCCCTGGTAGAGGAAGTAGCCCCACGCCGCGACGAAGACGAGGCTCGCCACCCAGTTGCCCAGCGTCGAATCGGTGCGGCCGAGCGGCTTCCATGCGAGGCCGAGCAGATCCTGCATCAGGAAGCGCCCGACGCGCGTGCCGGCATCAATCGTGGTGAGGATGAACAAGGCCTCGAACATGATCGCGAAGTGATACCACAGCGCGAGCGCGGCCTTGCTGCCGAGCACGCCGGCGAACATGTGCGCCATGCCGACCGCGAAGGTCGGCGCGCCGCCGGTGCGGCCGACCATGGTCTTCTCGCCGACGTCGGCGGCGAGCTGGTCCATCTGCTCCACCGTGACGGGGAAGCCCATGGCGGTGACCTGCGCGGTGACGGCCGCGGTCTCGCCGCGGAGGTTGATCGCGAAATACTCGCCCGGCTCCATCACGCAGGCCGCGATGAGCGCCATGACGCCGACGAGCATCTCCGTGACCATGCCGCCGTAGCCGACGATACGGATGTCTCGTTCGCGCGCGATGATCTTGGGCGTGGTGCCCGAGGAGATGATGGCGTGGAAGCCCGACACCGCCGCGCACGCGATGGTGATGAAGCAGAAGGGGAACACCGCCCCGGCGAAGACCGGGCCCGTGCCGTCGATGAAGCGGGTCAGCGCGGGCATCTTCAGCTCCGGGGCGAGCACGACGATGGCGATGCCGAGCAGCGCGACGGCGCCGATCTTCATGAACGTGCTGAGGTAATCGCGCGGGGCCAGCAGCAGCCAGACCGGCAGGACGCTGGCCAGCAGGCCGTAGCCCATGAGGCCGAACGCGAGCGTGCGCCCGTCGAGCGTGAGCCAATGCTCGAGCGCGGTGCCGTGGATCCATTGCCCGCCGACGACGGAGAGCAGCAGGCCGCCGACGCCGAAGGCCGAGACGATGCCGATGTGGACCTTGGTGAAGCGCATCGCGGAGCCCATGACCATCGCCACCGGGATCGTCGCGAGGATGGTGAACAGCCCCCACGGACTCTCGGCCAGCGCGCGCACGACGACCAGCGCCAGCACGGCGAGGATGATGATCATGATCGCCGTCGTGCTCACGAGGGCGAGGATGCCGGCGAACGGGCCCACTTCCTCGCGCACCATCTGCCCGAGCGAGCGGCCGCCGCGGCGCGTGGAGCAGAACAGGATGATCGAGTCGTGCACGGCGCCGCCTAGCGTGGCGCCGATGAGGATCCAGAGCAGGCCGGGCAGGAAACCGAATTGCGCGGCGAGCACGGGGCCGACCAGCGGGCCGGGCCCGGCGATGGCGGCGAAGTGGTGGCCGAAGACGACCCAGCGGTTCGTCTGCACGAAGTCCTTGCCGTCCTCCTTCACCACGGCCGGCGTGGCGCGGAGGTCGTCGAGCGTGAGGACCTTCGCCATGAGCCAGGCCGAGTGAAAGCGATACGCGATGGCGAAGACGCACACGGAGGCGACGACCATCCACAGCGCGCTCACCGGTTCGCCGCGCGACAGCGCCAGCACCGCGAGCGAGCCGGCGCCGAGCAAGGCGACGGCGATCCAGAGCAAGATGCGCGGCAGGGGAGGAAGGGATTTCATGGGGAGAAAGCGGGCCAGTGCAGGCAGCGATGAAAGGAATGGGGAATGAGCGGAGCTCGCGCGGAGGCGCGGTGTCGCTCAAGGCATCAAGGGGAAGGCGAAAGGGGAAAGGGCAGCCGGACCATCGAGTTCCAAAACGTCCCGAAGCAGAAGCGTGGATGATTGGAGAAAAAGACCGAAATGTTCGGTTAGTTGGCCATGCCGGGCCGCGGTGGCAAGCCGCGCCTGAGTGCTCCCGCGATGCGAGAGGTCGAGGGTAAGGCGCGACGCGGCCAAGAGCCGATGGTGGCGAATCGCCGAGTGAAACCACCACCGGCGGCCCGCAGGTGGGGCGAGTCGTCCCCGCCGAGCCGCTGGTCATTCCTCCCATGCGGAGGACTCGCCTGGCCTCTCGCCGGGCCCGCGCGCGTGGAGATTCTGATTCGCCGCGGCGGCGCGCGATGCCGAGGCTACGTCCGGTAGGCCAGCTCCGCGGAGACGAAGTAGTGGTCGCTCGGGTAGCGCCCGGCCCGGTGATCGCGGATGATTTCGGCGTCGAGCGTCTCCAGCGGGCCGCGGCGGAAGATGTAGTCGATCTTGGTGCGCGCCTGACCCTGTTCGGTGGCGGCGAATTCCTCGCCGCGGAATTGATGCGCGGTCAGGCCCGGTTCGCCGTCGCCGTGGCGTTCGGCGTAGGTGTCGATCCAGCCGCCATCAAGGAGGTTCTGGATTGCGCGCGAGCGCGGCGGCGGGTTTTCGATCGGTTCGGTGCGGACGGTCTTGCCGTTCTCAATGATGCGACGCGTGCGCATCGGCGTGCCGCGGGCGTTCATGTCGCCGGTGAGGAGTTGCGGCAGGTCGGCGGGGAATTTCTGCGCGGCTTGGGCGAGCAGGAGGCAGGAATTCTCGCGCGCGATGCGACTGTGGTAGTCGAGGTGCGTGTTCCACACGAGCAGTTCGCGGTCGGCGCGGCGGTCGCGCAGGCGCACCCAATTGACGAAGCGCGGGGCGGCGGTGTCCCACGAGCGCGAGCTGCGCACCTGCGGCGTCTCCGACAGCCAGAAGCCGCCGGCGTCGATGCGGGCGAAGCGTGCGGTCGAGTAGAGGATCGCGTTGGAAGGCTCCTCGGTCTTGCCGGGACGCAGGTTGGCGAGGCCGAACCACTCGTGGTCCGCGAAGAAGCGCTTGAAGTAGGCGAGCTGCGCGAGACGGCACTCCTGGAAGCAGAAGAGCTGGGCGTGTTGCGCGAGCAGGATGTCGCGGCAGAGTTCGCGGCGCTGCGTCCAACCGTTGCCGGTTTCGTAATCCTCGTCCTTCGTTTCGCGCAGGTTGGCGGTGACGATCTTGAGCGAATCGGGCGAGCGCAGCGGGCGCGGCCGGATCGGGGCGGGGTCGGCCGCCCAGGCCGGACGCGACAACAGAGGCAGTCCGGCGAGCGCCCCGAGTTGCCGGAGGAAACGGCGCCGCGAGCGCGAAGCGAGAGCGGGAGCAGCGTGCGACATGGTAACCGAAGGGGACGGGAGCGCGGCCGGTGCGCGGGGTGAAGGCGCGCTCAGAAGAGCCGGCGTCCGCGGGCTTCGGGCGGTGCCGGGATTTGCAGGAGAGCGGACAAGGTCGGGGCGATGTCGTCGATGCCGACGCGGCGGGGATGCTCCCCGGGCGCGATGCCGGCGCCGAACCAGATGAGCGGCACGTGCGTGTCGTAATTGTGCGGGCTGCCGTGGGCGGCGCCGTCCTCGCGGACGAAGTAATACGGTTTCGTCGTGTAGAAAACCTCGCCGCTGATCTCCGGGTGATGGCTGCGGCGGACCATGGCCTCGAGCGAATCGCCCTCGGCGGGGAAGGCGCGGATCTCCTCCGCCGTGAAGGCCCGTGCGACCGGCTCGGTCTGGAGCAGCGCATCGCGCACGACCCGGGCGACGTCCGCGGCGGCGAGTTGTTTCAGCTTCAGCGCGGAGGCGCGCAGGTGAAAATTCGTGTTGTTGCGCGTGAACCAGATCTCGCCGTCGGGCAGGGGGCCGAAGGTGGCGTCGAGCGTGCGCTGCACGGCGCCTTCCAGCTCCGTGAGGGAATAGCGGGCCGCCGGCAGGCCGGGATGTGCGGCTTGCACGCGCTCCGGCAGCGGGCACACGCCGTGGTCGGCGGTGAGCACGATCAGGCAATTCGAAAGGCCGACCGCGCGATCGAGCGCAGCGAGCAAACGCGCGAGGACGCGGTCGAGGCGGACCATCGAGTCCATGATCTCGTGGCTGTCGGGGCCGTAGGCGTGGCCGGCGGTGTCGATCTGCGAGAAGCTGACGCAGAAGAGATCGGTGGTGGCATGGTGGCCGAGTTTCTCCTCCTGCAGGGCGAGCTCGGCGAAGGCGCCGAGCATCTCGGTGGCGAATGGCGTCACGTCGAAGGCGTTGAAGAAGCGGTTCGAGAGTTCGCGGCGGCCGCCGTCGACCGTCTTCGGGAAGGTTCGCGCGAGACCGTGGGCATCGCTCTCGCCCGGGGCGTCGTCGGGGCCCTGCACGGCGTCGTAGAGCGAGGCGTCGAGCAGGCGCTCCCAGGTGGCGCCGTGGAGCTTGGCGGCGGCGTGGCGCTCGTTGAAGGCGGCGGCCCAATCCGGGAGCTGCTCGCGGTAATGGCGCGAGGTCACGAAGACGCCCTTCTCCACCCAATAGGCTTGGTCGGCGAGTTTGCCGCCGAGCAGGATCGCGGCGCGGTCCTTGTTCGAGACGGAGACGACGCGCGAGGTCGCGCCCCGGCGCAGCTTCAGCTGATCGCCGACCGTGGTGGCGCGGAAGTTCTTCGGCGAACGTCCGGCCTTGCGGGCGATGATGTTGCCCGGCGAATACGGCGCCGTCGTGCCCACGAGCGGCGATGCGGTGTCTTCGACGGAGTTGATCACCTGCCAGCTGCTGCGATCGAGCCACGAGTTGGCGATGACGCCGTGCGTCTCGGCGAAGACGCCGGAGAGGATCGACGCATGGCCCGGCGCGGTGAGCGTGACGGAGTGGCGGTAGTGCGCATCCGTGAAGACCGCGCCGCCGGCGAGCAGGCGGTTGAAGCCGTCCGGCCCGAAGAAGGGCCGGAAGCGGGTCAGGTAATCGGCACGCAGCTGGTCGACGGTGATGACGACGGCGAGGCGCGGAGGTGCAGCGGGCGGAGTCGCCGCGAACGCCGGTGCGGCGCCGAGCGCGAGCACACAGAGGAGGGCGGAGGTTTTCATGGGCGGTGGCGTTCGCGGCGGTGGGTGGGCGGGCAAGGTGCCGGTCAGGCGGCGCTGGCGACGATCTCGGTGGCGCGGTGATACGCGGCAAGTTCCTCGCGGCGGCGTTGGTCGGACCAGCCGCAGAGCTCGGCCATCCAGGTGGCGACCTGTTCGGCCTTCGCGGCGGCGTCGCGGTGGTAGTAATGCCACGAGGTGCGGCGCACGAACACGTCGGTGAGCGAGAGGGCCCACTCGTGCTGGACGTAGTGGACGACGGCGTCGCGCGAGAAGTCGGGCGGCACGATGTTGCTGTAGCACGCGTCGGCCTCGGTCGGCAGGAGCGGCTCGGCGGCGGTGCGGCACACGCCCTTCGGGCGGCCGAGGTAGCGGAGGATGCGGTCGACGGTTTGCTCGGCCATGAGGCGGTAGGTCGTGAGCTTGCCGCCGGAGACATCCCACCAGCCCGGCTCGTTGAGGCGGATCTCGTGGGCGCGCGAGATGTCGGAGGGCGTGCCGTCGGGGTTGGCGATGAGCGCGCGCAACCCGGCCCAGGAACTGAGGATGTCGGCGCGGCCGAGCCGCAGGGACGGGAAGGCCTCGTTCACCGTGCGCAGCACATAGGCGATGTCCTCGGGGTTCACCGCGACGTCCTCGGGGCGCGCGGTGTAGTCGGTGTCGGTCGTGCCGACGATGACGCGCTCGCCCCAGGGGATGACGAAGAGGATGCGCTTTCCCTCGGTGATGACGACGGCGTCCTCGCCGACAGGGAGGCGCGAGCGCTCGACGACGAGGTGGATGCCCTTGCTGAGGCGCAGCTTCACGGTGCTGTGCGGGATCTGCGGGGCCCACGGGCCGGTGGCGTTGATGATGGTGCGCGTGCGGACCATGAACGGCGTCGCGGTGAGGTGGTCGCGCAGCTGGCAGACCCAGGTGTCGCCGTGCCGTTCGGCGGTGATGAATTCCACGCGGTTGGCCACGTCGGCGCCGTGGAGGGCGGCGGAGCGGATCGTGTCGATCACGAGGCGGGCGTCATTGGTCAGCGCGTCCGAGTAGCGGACGGCGCCGAGCAGGCCTTCGGGGCTGAGTTGCGGGAGCATGCCGAGCGTCTCCCGGGTGTTGAAGCCGCGCGAGGGTTGGAAATTCCGGCCGCTGCAGAGCAGGTCGTAGAGTTTCACGCCGATGCGCAACTGCCAGAGCGGGCGCCCGGCGCGTTGGTAGGCGGGGAAGACGAAGCCGAGCGGCTGGGCGAGGTGCGGCGCGATGTGGCGGACGACCTTCTTCTCGAGGCTCGCCTCGCGCACGAGGCCGACGCGGCCCTGCTCGAGGTAGCGCAGGCCGCCGTGGAGCAGGCGGCTGGAGCGGCTGCTGGTGCCGAAGGCGAAGTCGTAGCGGTCGACGAGCCCCGTGCGCAGGCCCCGCATGGCGGCGTCGCGGGCGATGCCGCTGCCGACGATGCCGCCACCGACGACCAGCAGGTCGAGCGGCTCGGCAGCGAGGCGCTGCAATACTTCTGAACGTTGACGAGGAGTTGAGGCTTTCATGGCAAAAGGGAGGGAAACAGGTGAGCGGGTGAGTCGTTTCAGGCGGAGGCGCCTTGGCGGGCTTGGGCGAGCAGGGCGCCGAACTCGGCGAGGCTCGGCACGACGAGGTCGGGCGGCGGGTTGGCTTGGCGGGCATCCTCCGCGGTGGCTTCGCCGCTGAGCACGAGCACGCCGAGCGCACCGGCGCGGCGCGCCATGAGCATGTCGGTGTAGATGCGGTCGCCGACCATCGCGACCTGTCCGGGCTCGAGGCGGTGGTGGCGGAGGATGCCGGCGAGCATCGTCGGGTCGGGTTTGCCGAGCACAATGTCGGGGGCGCGGCCGCTCGCCTGCTCGATCATGGCGCAGATCGAGCCGCAGTCGATGAGCACGGTCGGTTGATCCGTGGGGCAGACGCGGTCGGGGTTGGTGGCGATGAAGGGTTTTCCGCGGCTGATCCACCACGCGGCGCGGCAGGCGCGCGGGTAGGTGAGCGTGAGGTCGAAGCCGACGACCACGGCGTCGGGTTCATCTTCGGGCGAGTCGGTGGCGAGCGTGTAACCGGCCGCGGTGAACTCCGCCAACATGCTCGCGGTGCCGAGCACGAAGAGGTGTCGCGCCCCGGGCCGGTGGGTGCGCAGGTGCTCGAGGGTCGCCTGCACGGTGGTGTAGAGATCGCCGGGTTGGGCGGCGAGGCCCAGGCGTCCGAGATGCGCCACGTAGTCGGCGATGCTTTTCGACGGGTTGTTCGTCAGGAACGTGTAGCCGATGCCCGCCTGCCGCATCTGCGCGAGGAACGGCGGCGTGCACGGGAAGAGCGTGCCGCCCTTGTAGAGCGTGCCGTCCATGTCGAGCGCGACATGGCGGATGCGGCGGAGCCGCTCGGCCAGCGCGGGCGTGAGCAAGGAGGTGAGGGAGGCGGAAGGGGAAGCGGAGGCGGACATGGAAAGAAGCTCAGGAGAGGGTGCCGTAGCCGTGGGCCTTGGCCCGCCAGGCGAGGGCGAATAGCGCCGTGCCGACTGCGGCGACGCCGACGAGGCCGGCCAGCGCGACGTTCCAGCCGTGGTATTGCACCAAGGTGCCGAGGCCCCAGCCGGAGACGATCGTGCTCAGGTAGCCGAACAGGCCCGTGAAGCCGACGGCCGTGCCCGCCGCGTGCTTGGTGGCGAGGTTGGCTGCGGTGATGCCGATCAGCGCCTGCGGGCCGTAGATGAAGAACCCGGCGCCGCCGAGCAGGAGCGTCGAGAGCGCGGTCGAGCCGGTGTGGAGTTTCCAGAACGCCAGCAGGCACACGCCGGCGAGTGCCATCGCGCAAAGGCACATGCGCGCCCCGCGGCCGCCGAACACCCGGTCGGTCAGCCAGCCGGTGACGAGCATGCCGACGATGCCCGCGACCTCGAACGCCGCCACCATCCAGCCCGCGTGCTGCAGCGAGACGCCCTTCCACTGCGTGAGCAGTGTCGGGCCCCAGTCGAGGACGCCGTAGCGGAACGTGTAGACGAAGAAATTGGCGAACGCCAAAACCCAGATGTAAGGATTGGCAAAAACCTGCTGGCGCACGAAGCGCCGGAAATCCGCCGGCGGCGCGTCGTGCGAAGCGCCATCGGCCGTGGCGACGCGGATCTCGGGCAAGCCGACCGAACTCGGCGTGTCGCGCAGCGCGAACCACAGATACGCGGCGATCGCGCTGGCGACCAGCGCCGGGCCGAAGAAGCACCAGCGCCAGCCGAAGGTCACGAGATAGCCGCACAGCACCACGACGAGCGCGGCGCCGATCGAGTGCGAGGTGTTCCAGATGGACATCTTCGTGGCGAGTTCGCGCGGGTGGAACCAGTGCGTCATCAGCCGCGCGCAGGGCGGGAAGCCCATGCCTTGCACCCAGCCGTTCACCACCCAGACGAACCCGAGCAGGAACACCGCGGAACTGAAGCCGAAGACGACGTTCGCGACTGCGGAGAGCAGCAGGCCCGCGACCATGAAGTGGCGGGCGTTGGCGCGGTCGCCGAGGAAACCGTTGGCGAATTTCGAGAGGCCGTAGAGCAGCCCGTGCAGCGTCAGGAACAGGCCGAGGTCGGACTTCGTGATGCCGAGATCCTGCTCCATCGCCGGCATGGCGAGGCTGAGATTCTTGCGGACGAAATAATAGCCCGCGTAGCCGACGATCGAGGCGATCAGGGTGCGGCGCTGCCACCGCCGGAACAGGACATCCGTCGCGGCGGAGCCGCCGGGTGCAGCGTGGCGCGGGTCCTGGGTCGGCGGGGCCATCGTCTCAGGCGTGGACGGCCCACATGCCTCCCGGGCCGAAGAGCGAGCGGAGGGCGGGTTCGAGCAGGCCCGTGCGTGCGGCGAAATCCAGCACGGTGAAGCGGCGGCGGATGTGTAGCGCGCGGACAAAGCTGTCGCGCAGGCGCGCGCGGCTGATGCCGATCTCCTCGGGTTCGGCCGGCGCGCCGACCGCGCGGAGCCGGGACTTGAGCTCGCCGAACGGCACCAGTTGCGCCTGCAGGCGCCGGCGCAGCCCGGGCCAATTGCGCTGCAACAATTCCAACTGGCTGCGCAGCGCGGCCCGCGAGGGATGCTTGGCGCGCGTCTCGGTGAGCGCCGTCGCGAGGAAATCGCTGGTCGCGAACAGGCGGCGGACCTGCTCCTCCATCGCGGCGGGTTCGGGCCAGCGTTCGGCGCAGGCCGCGACATCGAGGCTCTCGATGGGCTGGCGCAGCAGGTATTCGTAGAGCGAGGTGATGGCGAGCGTGGCGATGCCGACCTTGAAGCCGTGCGCGGGCGCGGCGTCGCCGTGCACGTGATGCTCCATGTCCCAGAGATGGCTGAATTGATGCTCGGCGCCGGAGGCGGGCCGGCTCGACTTCGTCCACTGCATCGCGAAGCCGCCCAGCATGAGACCTTCCGTGAGCGGCGCGATGGCCTCGGTCTTGCCCTCGCGGGCCCCGGCCGGATCGGCGAGCGCGACGGCGAGGCCGCCTTGCACGATGTCCCAAGCGCGCCAGTCGATGGGTTCGACGGCCAGTGCGTCCGCGACGATCCAGTCCGCGCCGGCGGTGATCTTGGCCTGCAGGTCCGCGTAGCCCGCGGCGGTCATTTCGCGCGGCGCCGTGCGCAGCACCTCGGTGTCCGCGACCACGGCCTGCGGCGCGGGGCAATCGAAGGTCTGCTTCGCGCCTTGGAAGGTGATCGAGGCGCCGAACGCGGTGTAGCCGTCCATCGAGGCCGCGGTGGCGACGGCGAGATAGGGGCGCGTCAGGCGGCCCGCGGCAAGCTTGACCAGATCGTTGATCGTGCCGGAGCCGACCGCGACGGGGATGACGTCGCGAGGTTGGAGAAAGGCGAGGAGGCGTTCGACGTAGCCGAATTCCGCGTAGAGCGCCGGGTCGTCGAAAATGAAGGACTCGTGCACGGCGATGCCGGCGGCGCCGAGTGCGGCGTGCACGCGGGCGCCCGCGATGGCCCAGGTGTTGCGATCGGCGATGACGACGGCGGTGCGCTGCGGGAATTGGGCGGCGAAGACCGCCGGCACATGGGCGATGGCCCCGGGTCCGATTTCCAGTCGCTGCGTCTCGCGCGCGCAGGCCAGTGCTTCCTGGACGCTGAGCCGGCGCGGCGTGTCGCCCTGGCGCGCGGCAGGCGGCGCGCCGACCGGGACCGGCGCGGACGCACCGGTAAGGGCGGGATCAAGGGAGGAGCGGACCGAGGAGGGCATCATATTTATCGGGCAAAAAAATTCACTCAGGGGCAAAAAAAGGGGGCCGGGCGATTCAGCGGGTGGGGGCGGTGCGGCGTGCCGCGTAGTAGGCGTCGATTTCGCGCGCGGTGACGTCGGGGTAATCGGTGGCGAACGACGCCACGCCGAGGTCCAGCAGGCGCGCGTAGACGGAGGCGTCGGACGTGAAGGGTAGAGCTTGGAAGAGGATCCCGTGGGTGCGCAACTCCTCGCCGAGCGCGCGCAGGAAGCGGCGCGAGACGGCGAAGGGCTCGTCATCCGTGGGCCGCTCGGCCGGGTGGATGTGCACTTGCAGCTGGGTGATGCCGGCAAAGCCGTCCGTGCGGAGCTTGGCCAGTTGTTCCTCAAGCGAGCTCTCGGTGCCGCGCATCCAGAGCAGCGTCTGCGAGTCGGGCAGGAGGGCCTTCCATTCGCGCAGCTGCGCGGGACGGCGGCTGGCGAGGATGACTTGGGCGGCGACGCCGTGCGCGCGGACTTCCGCGGCCAGCTGGGCGAGGTCGGCGCGCTTGATGTCGAGGTAAAGGCGGCGTTCGGGGCGTCCTTGCATGACGGCGAAGACCTCCGTCAGGCGCGGGATGCGGCGGCCCGTGAAGGCGGGGCCCTTCCATGCGCCGACGTCGAGCGCGGCGAGTTCGTCCAGCCGGCATGTCTCGATACCCCGGGCCTGGAAGGCGGGATCGGCCTGCGGCAGGATGCGCTTGAAATCCGCATCGTGGAAGGCGACGAGGGCGCCGTCCTGCGTCGTGCGCACGTCCGCCTCAGGGATGGTGCCGAACGACCAGCCGACCTCGAAGGCCGGGATCGTGTTCTCCTCCGCGAGGAGCCCTGCGCCCCGGTGGCTCTGCACGACCACGCGCTCGCGCGGGACGTGATCCGCGACATTCCACTCGCTCCCCCATGCGGCGGCGGCCGTGACGAACAGGCTGACGAGAGGCAGGAGGGAGCGGCGGGCGTTCATTTTTTCGATCGCTTGGGTTTGGCCTTCGCGGCCGGCGGCTGGCTGTGCGTGGCGAGGAGGGCGGTGGCGCCGGCCTCGTCGATGAGGAGGCCCTTGAGCAATTTGCCCTGGATGGCGGCGCGGATCGCCTCGGAGCGGTCGCTGCCGGAGACGACGCCGCAGATCTGGCGGATCTTGCGCAGGTGATCGATCTCGGCGCTCATCACGCGGTCGCGCCAGGCGGTGGCACATTCGTTGCCCTGGGCGTCGATGAAGCGGCCGCAGATCTCGCCGACGGCGCCGGCGTCGCGCAGATCCTGCACGTCGGCGGCGGTGAGCACGCCGCGCTCGACGAAAACGGAATTTTGCAGCGTGCCGACGCCGACGAGGGCGAAGTTGGCGCGGCTGATGTGATCGAGCACGCCGCGGACCTGCTCGAGGTTGAGCAAGGCGTCGCGCGTGCGCTTGTCCGGCATGTAGGCGGGCGTGTTGAGGGAGAGGAAGGATCCGCCGAGGCGGCGGGCCATCTCGCGGCCGACTTCCTGGGCGTCGAAGGCGCTGACGTTCGAGTCGACGCTGCCCATGGCCTGGACGACGGTGAGGGCCTTGTTGCGCGGGTCGGGCAGGTTGTGGACGAGTTCGTGGATCGTGCGGCCGCCGGCGAGCGCGACGATGTCCTTGGGGTTGATGAGTGCGTTGATCGCGGCGGCGGCGAAATGGCCGACCGCGCGCCGGAGGTCGACCTGGGCGAGGCCGTCGATCGCCTTGACGACGATGGCGGTCTCGAGACCGAGCCGGTCGCGCAGCTCCAACTCGAGGTCCTTGCGGCGCGGCTCGTAGTCCGCAACGGTGATGCGGACGATGCCCCGCTCACGGGCGAGAGCGAGCAGGCGGGAGACTTTCGCCTGGGATACCTTGACGAATTTCGCGACCTCGTTCTGGCCGAGGCCGTCGACGTAGTAGAGTCGGGCCGCCAGGCGCAGTCGGTCATCGGAATAAATATGCCGCATCGGTATGAGATGGTTTATGGGTGATTCGATTTTCCTGTCAAGCGACGAGTCGGTGAAGACTCGGAGGCGGGGCAGTGAAATGTGATGGCGGGAGATTCGGCGAGGGGAAGGGTCTTGACAATCCCGACCTTGCGCGGAGGAAATGACATTAATTGTTAGAATAGTTATGCAGTCGCCTTCGCGCGGCGCGCCACCCCTTCCAGCGGTTCACCATGCCCCTCTCCGTCTTCCTTCCCCCGTCCCCGGATCTTCGCGCACGGCGCTGGGGACGGGCTGTGTTGGCCGCCGTCACCGTCGCGGCTGGTTTTGCCTGTGCGGAGGCGGCTCCGCGGCGTGCGACCGCGGCCCCGGTCTCCGACCGGGAGATCCGCGTCGTCTGGGAGCAGCCGGCGGAGGCGGGGGCGGTGCGTGTCGAGCGCCGCACGGCCAAATCACGGGTCTGGCAGGTCGTGGCGGCCGAGGTGAGCGGCACCGGCTACTCCGACCCGGAGGTGGTGGCGGGCGAGGCGTATTATTACCGGCTGAGCGCGGCCGGGGCCCCGGCCGGTTCGCCGGCGGTGCTGGCACGGGCGCAGCCGGACGACCGGCCGCGCGGGGCGCGCACCCTGCGGTTCCAGCAGGGCATGAACGGCTACGAGCGATCGCTCGGGATCGGGATCGATCAACGCCGACCCGGATTCAGCGATGCCTCGGGTCTCGTCTGGGTGGTGACGCAGGATAATGGCGGAGCCGAGAGCCAGGCTTTACTGCGCTTCGACGATATTTTTGGGGCCGATCCGGCGCAGGTGCCGCCCGGAGCGAGGATCGAGAGTGCCGTGCTCAGGATTTTCGTGAGCAAGGAGCCCGAGGCGTGGACACGCAACCGGGTCACCTTCCATCCGCTGCGCGTGGCGTGGGAGCGCGGAGCGGCGTGGACTTTCGCGGGGTGGGGCGGGGACGGGGTGCAGGTCGATGGTCGCGAGGCCGGGACGGAGCCTTCCGCCCAAGTGTCCTTTTCGAATGCGGGGTTTTACTACAACCTCGACGTGACCGCGGCGGTGCGGGCATGGGCGGCGGGCGAGGCCAACCAGGGTTGGCTCCTGCGCAACCGCATGGGCAATAATTTCGGGTTCACCACGCCGCAGGCCGCGGCGCTGCATGAGCGTCCCGAGTTGATCGTCACGTTCGACAGCGATCCGGCGAATCGCGCGCCGCGCATCGCGGACCAACGGACGGTCGGTGCGGGCCCGTCGCTCCGGCTCGAAGCCGTCGCGCAGGACGAGGATGGGGATGAGTTGGAGGTGATGTTTCACGGACGGCGTCGCGCGCAGGCGGACGAGGATTTCACGGTCGTGGTGCTGCCGGACACGCAATACTATGTGGCCGAGAAGCACGGCGGGCGCGTGGCGATGTTCGACGCGCAGATCGATTGGATCGTGAAGAACGCACAACGACTGAACCTCGGGTTCGTGCTCCACGTCGGCGATCTCGTGGATCATGGCGACCGATACCACGCGGAGTGGAAGCATGTGACCGCGGCCCTGCGCCGGCTCGATGATCCGCAGGCGACGGGGCGCCCGGAGGGCATTCCGTATGCGGTTTGTCTGGGCAACCACGACCAGACCCCGAACGGCGAAATCCTCGGCACGACGGGCATGTTCAACCGCTACTTCGGCACCGATTATTTCCGCGGCAAGCGCGCCTACGGCGGCAATTACGGCGACAACAACGACAATCACTTCCTGCGCTTCGAGGTCGGCACGCAGAAATTCCTCGTGCTCAGCCTGGAGTATGGGCGCCCGCGCCGCGATCCGCAGCTCCTGCAGTGGGCCGACGGATTGCTGAAGGCGCATCCCGACCACCGGGCGATCGTGCTCACCCACTACACGATGGAGCCGGGCCCGCAGGGGCCGTTCAGCCCCGACGGGGGGGCGGTCTACCAAAGCCTGCGCGCCAACCCGAATCTCATGATGATGTTCGGTGGTCACATCACCGGCGAGGGGCGCCGCACCGACGTGCATGAGGGGCGCGCGGTGCACTCGTTCGTGCACGATTTCCAATTCGACGGCGACGGCGGCGCGGGTTTCCTCGCGCTCCTCACCTTCTCCCCGCGCCGCAACGAGCTCCGGGTGCAGACCTATTCGCCCTGGCTCGACCAATGGCGCCGCGATCCGGCCAGCGACTACACGCTCGAGTGCGACCTCGGCACCCAGGTCGAAGCGTTCGCCGAGCTGGGCCGCGTGCGCATCCCCGCGGGTGGCACCGCGAAATTTTCCTGGGTGCCCCTGCATGGCGATGTCGAATACGAGTGGTTTGCCGTCGTCGACGATGGCGCGAAGAAGCACCGCGGCGAGCCGGTGATCGTGCCGGCCGCACCGGCGCGCTGAGCAACAGCGAAGGAGACGGGAAGCACCGGGTCTTAAATGAATAAATATGCCGACTTGCAATTCATACTAAAAACCTCAACTTGACCGCCGAATGAAAGCTTTCTTCCCCTGCCTCCTGGCTGCGCTTACCCTCGCGGCAACCACCCCGCTTGCGGCGCAAGACGACTACACCTACAGCTGGAACCGCAACGTCACCGGCGCCAGCAACTGGGCCACGGTCGGCAACTGGATCATCACCGGCGGTGCGGCCGTCTCGCCGAACGCCAGCGCCAACATCATCGATCCGAGCGCCGACCTCGTGCCGCTGAATTCCATCTCGCCGGCCGGCTTCGGCGCCCCCGGCACGCACTCGGTGCGCAACTGGACCTACAGCCGCGCGGACACCTGGACAACCTACGCGGCCACCAGCACGACCGCCATCCCCACGACCGTGAACATCCTGGGCACCTTGCTCAAGACCGGCTCCGGCCAGCTCATCTTCCGCGGCAATCCCTCGACGAGCATCGTCCACAATCTCAAGTCCACCAGCCTCAACATCCAGACCGTTGACCTGCGCGGCGGGCGCCTCGATTTCGGCGTCTACGATTACTACGTCTGGCCCGACAACGGCAACGCCGGCTCGCACGGCTCGATCTACGGCTTCACCGCCAACTCCATCGTCATCGACAGCGGCACGAGCGAGCAGCCCTCCAACGCGCGCATCAGTTTCCACGTCCTCAATCTCGACAGCTACAACCTCACCTCGGTGAGCGCCACCTCCTACGCCATCACGAGTCCCGGCAAGGCGAATGTGGACAGCCTGCGCTTCCGCGGCGGCGACATCGCCAACATCGACCTCCAGAGCACGACCACGCTGTCCCTCGGCGGCCTCATCGCCGAGAGCGGCACACTGCGTATCAGTGGCAAGGTCGAATTCAAGGCCGACTCGATCCTCGACTTCGAACTCGGCGCCGGCGGTGCGCACGCCGTCCTCAACCGCCTCGGCGGCGACTGGGCCTTCGCCGCCAACCAGAAAGTCAGCCTGCGCGGCTCCGCCGCTACCGCCGGCACCTACGCGGGCATCATCACGGGTCTCGCCGCCGACCCCGGCGTCGCGACCTGGAGCATCGTCACTCCGGGTTGGACCGGTTCCTTCACCTACCAATTCGGCTCGGTCAACCTCGTCGTCACCGAGGTGCCGCCCACGACGCTCCCCGCCGCGCCGGTTGCCAATGCGGCCCTGCTCGTCACGGACACCAGCTTCCTCGCCAACTGGAACAGCGCCCAGGATGCGCTCGGCTACCTGCTCGATGTCTCCACCGCCGCCGATTTCACCAGCTTCCTCCCGGGTTACGAAGCGCGCGACCTCGGCAATCGTCTCGATTGGAGCGTCACCGAGCTCAGCCCGACCACGACCTACTACTATCGTGTCCGCGCCCAGAACCTCGCCGGCGTGAGCGAGGCTTATTCCAACACGGTCACCACGACGACCACGGAGTTCAACGCGCCGCCGACGATCACCGCCATCGCCGACCAGACCATCACCGTCAACGGCAACACCGGCGCGCTCGCCTTCACCGTGGGCGATGCCACCACCGCCGCCGGCAATCTCGTCGTCACCGGCAGTTCCTCCAACACCGCGCTCGTGCCCAACACCACCGCGGCCATCGCGCTCGCCGGCAGCGGCGCGGAGCGCACGGTCACGGTCACACCCGCGACCGGCCAACTCGGCATCGCGATCATCACGCTCACCGTCACGGACGGCGTGCGCACGACCAGCACGAACTTCACCGTCACGGTGAACTCCACGCCGTGGCCGGAGATCACGAGCGCGTCCGCCACCACGTTCACCATCGGCGTGGCGAATCGCTTCCGATTCACGGCGCTCGGCACGCCGGCCCCGACGTTCGCCGCCACCGGGCTCCCTGCCTGGGCTGCGCTCGATGCCAACACCGGTTTGCTCACCGGCACGCCTCCCGCCGGCACGGCCCCCGGCTCGCTGACGCTGGCCCTGACCGCCACCAACGGCGCTCCGCCGGACGCCACGCAAACCTTCACTCTCAACTTGCAGGCGATTCCCGCCATCGCCGCGCCCGTCACCATCACCACGGTCGCCGGCCTCGCCGGCACCGCCGGAGCCACCGATGCCACGGGCACCGCCGCGCGCTTCCGCTTCCCGCTCGGCGTCGCGGTCAACGCCGCCGGCGACACGCTCGTCGCCGACGAGCAGAATCACGTGATCCGTCGCGTCACCGCGGCCGGTGTCGTCACCACCATCGCCGGCACGGCCGGAGCCTCCGGCTTCACCGATGGCACTGGGGCCGCCGCGCGCTTCCATTCTCCTTCGGCGGTCGCCAGCGATGCCGACGGCAACCTTTACGTTGCCGACACCCTCAACCACGCCATCCGCAAGATCACCGCGGCCGGGGAAGTCACGACGGTCGCCGGCAACGGCACAGCCGGCAGCGCGGACGGCACCGGTGCCGCTGCGCAATTCAGCGCTCCGCAAGCCGTCGCGTTGAACACCGCCGGCACGCAGCTCTTCATCGCCGACACAGGCAACCACACCGTCCGCCGCCTCACGCTTGCGACCGGAGCCGTGACGACTCTCGCCGGCGCGGCCGGTGAAGCCGGCAGCCTCGACGGTGCCGGCACCGCGGCCCGCTTCCATTCGCCCACCGGCATCGCCGCCGATGCGCAGGGCCGAGTTTTCGTCTCCGACACCGAGAACAACACCATCCGCCAGATCTCCACCACGGGAGCCGTGACGACCCTCGCCGGCCTCGCGCGCAGCGCCGGTGCCGCCGATGGCACGGGTGCGGCGGCGCGCTTCAACGAGCCGGCCACCCTTGCTCTCGATAGCGCCGGCACGAACCTCTACATCCTCGACTCCGAGAACCACACGCTCCGCCGCGTCGCGGTTTCCACGGGAGCCGTGACGACCCTCGCCGGTCTTGCCGGCACGGCCGGCAGCGCCGATGGCGCCGGTGCCACCGCCCGTTTCAACTTCCCGGCCGGTCTCGCCATGAGCGCGACGGGCGAGTTGCGCATCGCCGACACCGCCAACCACACGCTGCGCCTCGGTCGGCTCCCGCTCACGCCCACCATCCAGACGCAGCCGCTGACGCAGACGGTTAACCTCGGTTCGACCGTCACGTTCACGGTCGTCGCCTCCGGCCTGCCCGCGCCCACCTATCAGTGGCGTTTCAACGGCACCGACATCCCCGGCGCCACCGCGAGCACCTACACGTTCAACAACGCGCAGATCGCCCACAGCGGCACCTACAGCGTCGTCGTCGCGAACGCGATGGGCAGCGTCACCAGCGCCAACGCCACCCTCACGGTCATCGCGCCGCCGCCTCCGCAGGCGACGCACGAGGGCAACGTGCCCAGCGGCGGCGGCGGTGCGCCGAGCCTCTGGTTCTTCGCCCTCCTCGCCTCCGCCGCTCTGCTGCGTCGCACGCTGCTGCGTCGCTGAGCCCGCATCCTCCGCCCACCCGGCCGCCCTGGCCGGGCAGGCATGGCCCGTCCTTTTTCCCCAGCATGAATACCTCACACACCTCCCCTTCGCGGCGCCCGCGCGTCCGCTCGCTGTTTCTCTCCCTCGGTGCCTTCGCGCTCGCCGCGCTCGGCGCCCGCGCGCAAGTCACCAGCACCATCTACACGGCGGATTTCACCAGCGGCACCGCCGGCTGGTATTCGTCGGCCGCGAGCGACATCACGTGGAACGCCGGCGGCTCGCTGCGCTACAACACCACGCCGGTGCCACCCGCCACCAGCGCGGTGAACACGCACCTGTTGGGCTATTTCGATCCCGTCACGCTTTCCCTCGGCAGCAAGCTCGAGATCACCTACAGCATTTCCTTCGCCAATGTGCCGGCGGGCAACAGCCGCTCCTTCCGCATCGGTCTGTTCGATTCCGGTGGCGCGCAGATCAGCGAGTCGGGGCTCGGGCAGTCGTTGAGCACCTTCAACGACTATGACGGCTACCGCACCGACCACTTCCTGAACCTGACCACCAACAGCACGAGCAATCCGATCCGCTTCACCTCGCGCAGCGGCACCGGTCCGTCGCTCATCATCGACGCGACCGCGTATGGCACGACCTCGAGCCAGCCGGCGACCTTTGGCGGCTACTATGGCATCCAGTCGGATGTCACCTACATGACCTCGTATTCGCTCGAGCGCACCCTGGACGATCAGCTCATCCTCACCTACGCGTTCTGGAATCCCGCCGTCGAGGGCTCCGGTCACGCGCGCGCCCACACGCTCTCGGGCACGTTGCATTACACCTTCGACACGCTCGCTTTCGGTGTCGTCAACACGATCGCCGATTCCTTCACCTTGGACAACGTGATCGTGACGCACACAGCGATCCCCGAGCCGTCGACCTATGCGCTGTGCGGCGGCATCGTCGCGTTGCTCGCCGTCAGCGTGCTGCGCCGGCGTCGCGCGGTGAAGCGCTGAGGTCTCTCCGCCAGCCGCGCGCAGCCTCGCGCGCTGCTGGCTGTTCGCATGCCATCGGCGTGGCGGGCGCCAGCGCCTCCGCCACGCCTTCCAGCCCCAATCCTTCCCCGTCTCCGATGCTCCGTCTCCGTTCTGCTTCCTTTCGTTTCGTTTTCCGCTGCGCCTGGGTCGGCGCGCTGCTGTTGGTGGCGAGCCGCGCGACTGCGGCTGAGTTCCAATGGGCCGCCACGGGCAACGGGCAATGGGGCGCCGCGAAGAACTGGCGTATCGGCGGAGAGCCGGCGGGCGGCGCGCCCGGGCGGCAGGATGCGATCGTCGATCCGCTGGGAAAGGACCCCGGCGCCGCCGGTCTCGTGAAGAGCGTGGTGGTGAAGGACTGGACCTTCACCGGCAGCGCGCGCAGCTGGGATGTCTACAAGGCGACGAGTGGCCAGCCCGGCAACGTCACCCTCGCCGTCGAGGGCACGCTGCGCCAGACGGGCGGCACGTTGCGCATCCGCAATTCCTCGCGCGAGGGCCACACGCTCGGTTTCCTCGCCAGCGCGATCGATCTTGCGGGCGGCAAGCTCGAGTTCGGCTTGGAGAGCCGCAGCAATCCGGTTTCGGTGCAGCAGTTGAAGGTCCTGCGCGTCACGCTCTCCGGCCGGGCGAAGCTGCACGCGCACGTCGCGCAAGGTGGCGCGGCCGAGATCGACGAGCTCAGCTTCCGGGGGCCGAGCCCCGGCACGATCACGCTCAAGCACGGCACCCGCCTGCAACTCGGACGCTTCCTCACCGGCGAGGGTGGGGAACTGAATGTGGCCGGCGATTTGCAGGCCGGCACCGCGGTGTTGCGTTTCGTGCTCTCCGAGAGTGCGCCGGCCATTTTGGTGCGACGCGCCGGCGAGTGGACTTTCGGCCCGCAGCAACAGATCGAGGTCGCCGACCGCGGCGCGGCTCGCGCGGGGACACGCTACGAACTCATCCGCGGGCTCGATGCCGATCCGGGCGTCGCGGGATGGACGCAGGTCAATCCCCGCTATCAAGGCACGCTGCGTTACGAGCACGGATCGGTCTATTACGACTTCGAAGGAGCCCGCTGATGCCGGCTGCTCCGGTGCGCCGCTCCACTTGGCGCGCGCTGGCGTCCGGCGCGGGGCTTCTGTTCGCCGCCGCTGTGGTGGCGCAGGATTTGTTGCCGCCAGATGCAGTGCGGGCGGCTCCGCTCTCGGCCCACGCGGTCGAGCTCACTTGGTCGGACCGCGCGCAAGGGGAGGAAGGCTACCGCGTCGAACGGCGCACGGGCTGGGACGGCGCGTGGGAACTGGCGGCCGTGCTCCCGCCGGACGCGACCTCGCATGTCCATGCCGGTCTCGCCGCAGGCGAGGACCGCTTCTACCGCGTGAGTGCATTTTCCGGCGCGACACTGGCCCCCGGGGCGATTGCGCGCGCCACGACCGACGACCGTCCATTTGGCGAACGCACGCTGCGCTTCCAGCGCGGAGTGAACGATTACGCCGGCACGGTCGATCTCGGCATCAGCCAGACCGCGCCGGAGATCAGCGACACGGCGACCTATGTCTGGGTCGTCTTCGGGAGCACCACGTTGACGAGCACGAGCGAATCGCAGGCGCTCGTGCGTTTCGATGGCATCTTCGGGGCGCGGCGCGATCAGGTGCCGGCCGATGCGCACATCTCGCGGGCGGTGCTGCGCATTTACCTCCCCACGAATGCGAATGCGCAGAGCATCAACCGGATTTTCTTCCACCCGATGCTGGTGGGCTGGGGCGCGGGCGCCACCTGGAGCTCGGTGGAGTGGGGGGGCAACGGCGTGCAGGCGGACGGTATCGAGGCTCAAAGCGAGCCGGTCACGCAGATGGTCTTCAACCGGCGCGGACGTTACTACGACGTGGATGTCACCGCCACCGTGCGCGCCTGGCGGGACGGCGCGCCGAATCATGGCTGGCTGCTGCGGAGCCGGTTGACGGATGGCTACGCCTATTCCACGTCGCATGCAACGACGCTCGCGGCCCGGCCGGAGCTGTTGGTGACGTTTGATTCCGATCCCGCCAATCGCGCCCCGAGTTTGGCGGTCGCCGCTCCGGTTGACGGAGCGATCGCCGTGGCGGAGCCGGCGGCGTTGAAAGTCGACGCCACGGACCCGGACGCGCAGCCCTTGGAAGTGATCTTCCACGGGCGGCCCCGCGCTACCGCACCGGAGGACTTCACGATCGTGGTGTTGCCAGACACGCAGTATTACGCGGCGGGCAAACACGGAGGGAAGCCGGCGATGCTCGATGCGCAGATGGATTGGATCGTCGCCAACCGCACCGCGTGGAACATCCCGTTCGTGCTCCACGTCGGCGATCTCGTGGACAGCGGCGATGCGGCGGAGTCGCAGTGGGTGAATGTCAGCAACAGTTTCGCGCGCCTCGAGAATCCACAGACGACCGGACTGCCGCGCGGCATCCCGTTCGCCGTGTGCATCGGCAATCACGACCAGTCCGACAACGGCGATCCGCAGGGCACGACCGCTTTGTTCAACAAATATTTCGGCCTGGCGCGTTTCGGCAGCAAGCCCTCCTTCGGCGGCTACTATGGCGCGAACAACGACAATCACTTCCAGTTGTTCTCCGCCGGCGCGCTGCAGTTCATCGTCATCAGCCTGGAGTTCGGGCGTCCGAGCGTGGATGCGGATGTGCTCGCGTGGGCGGATTGGCTGCTGGCGAACCACCCGCAGCGCAAGGCCATCGTGCTCGCACATTACACCATGAATCCGGGCACGGACGGGGAATTCAGCTCGGATGGAGCCGCGATCTATCAGGCCCTGCGGCATCACCCGCAGCTGATGCTCATCCTCGGCGGCCATATCACCGGCGAAGGGTGGCGCGTCGACCGGCACGAGGGCAGCACGGTCTACTCGCTGGTGCAGGATTTCCAATACGATGCGAATGGCGGCGACGGCTGGCTGCGGTTGCTGACGTTTTCGGCGCAGCGGAACGAGATCCAGGTGCGCACTTACTCGCCTTGGCTCGATGCCTGGCGCCGCGATTACGCCAGCGAGTTCGCGTTGCCCTACGATTTCGGCACGCCGATCGCGGAGTATGCCGAGATCGGCCGCCAGTCCGGCGCGGGCGGCCGCGTCCGGCAACCGTGGTGGGGACTCGAGGCGGAGCGCGACTACGAGTGGTTCGCCGTGGTGAGCGACGGGCGCAAGAGCGGGCGCACGCCGGAGCGGACGTTTCGCACTGCCGGCGTCACGTATCAGACGTGGCGACTGCAGTATTTTTCGCCGGACGATCCCCGCGGCGTTCCCATGGCGGATGCCGATGGGGACGGGCAGGCGAACCTGCTCGAGTTTCACCTCGGCGGGCATCCGCTCGACGGGCGTCCGGCCTTGGGCGAACCCGCGATCCTTGCCGGAGCGGGCGGTTGGTGGGGGCTCTACGTGCGGCGGCAGGCGAGCGGCTTCCATGTCGCGCACGAATTCTCCTCCGATCTGACCCATTGGGACCGCCCGGACGTGGAATGGGTGGCGCAGGCGGAAGTGGTGGAGGATGTCGGTGGCGGGTTCGAACGGGTGACGCTGCCGCTCGAGGTATCGGCGCCGGCGTTCTTTTGGCGTCTCGTGCTGTGCTCGCCGGAATGAGTCGGGCAGGTGGTTGCGGCGGTGCCTGATGAAGGCGTGTCCGCCTGCGCAAGGCAGGGCGGGGGCGCCCGAACGGATAGGCGGGGCGCGTCGCGCTGGCTCCCGGCCGGGCGCCGGGAAAGCGCTTGACACCCCCGGGAGAGCTGAACTCAATGAAAGCGAATTCGAATGCGGAATAAATATTCGAATTAGTGCTTTCCCCTTCTCCTTCTCCCTTCCTCCCCATTGTTAACGTCTCCGTAACCGTCGTTCGCCTGAAGGGGCTTGCGCGCCTCCAAAGTCCGGCGGACGATTCAGCTGAATAGATATTACTCCCCATCCCATGCCTACTCCCACCCCGCACTCCCATTCCGGTGGCCTCGCGGCCGGCCTCCGACCGATCCTTCCGCCTGTCGCCGCGGGCCTGGCGCTGGCATTCGCCGGGCTGGCCCACGGACAAACGCCGCCGGCCGTGGAGGCGGCCACGGATGAGGTCATCACGATCGAGGAGTTCCGCGTCGAGACCACGCGCGCGCAGGATGAATGGTTCTCGACGCAGGCGATGAGCGGCACGCGCACGGCGGCGCCCGTGATCGAGCTGCCGTATCAGATCCAGATCGTGACGCAGGAGTTCATCGAGGATTTCGAGATGCTGTCGCTGGGCGACCAGATGTCCATGTTCAGCGGCTACAGCGCACAGCCGAACGAGTCGGACGCCGCCATCAGCGCGACGGCGAGTGCGGCGCGGTTGCGCGGCTTTCCGGTCACCATCCTGCGCGACGGCTTCAAGCGCACGCCGCCGCCGCAGATCGGCAACACCTACCAGGTCGAGGCGATCAAGGGCCCCATGTCCACGCTCTACGGCATGACCCAGCCGGGCGGCGTCATCAACTACGTCTCCAAGCGCCCGACGAACCGGCCGCAATACAAGATCTCCGCCGTCGGCGGCAGCTACGATTACCTGCGCGGCAGCCTGCTCGCCTCCGGTCCGGTGGTGAAGGACAAGCTGTTCTACATGGCCTCGGTCGAGCGCTATTACCGCGAGGGCAACTACGACTTCGTCGAGAGTCTCAACGACACGCTGTTCTTCGGCCTGCTCTACAAGTTCACCGAGAAGACCAGCCTCTACGTCACCTACGAAGCGCAGCGGCTTGAGGGCCGGCGCGCGGCGTCGTTCGCGCGCTTGGTCACCAATGCCAACATCTCCGCCGCCAACACCGGCCACTGGAACCGCGACAACGGCTTCGTCGGCGACTACTTCTGGCCGCTCGCGGAGATCGGCCACAACCGCATGGGTCCGAACGAGTGGTATGACCGCGCCTATGACGGCATCGGCGTGCTGCTGGAGCACAACTTCAGCCGCAACTGGAAGCAGCGCTTCTCCTATCGCTGGCACGACAAGAGTTTCTGGCAGCATCTGCTGACCACCTACGACGTCACCTGGCTGCCGATGCAGAACCGCTACGGCTACGTGAACATCTATCCGCGCAACCGCGTCCAGGACATCGATTCGCCTTACTCCTTCCAGACCGATCTCGTCGGCCGCGTGCGCACCGGATCGCTCGATCACTCCCTGCTCTTCTCCGCCGACTACGCCAAGGAGAGCACCCGCGACGCCTACTGGCGCCTCACGGCCGCCGAGGAAGCCGATGTCAACATCGTGCCGCGCAGCTTCCGCTACCTCGATCCGTTCAATCCCGATTGGCGTGCCTACGACCCGAACACCATGAGCCGCCGCGTCTCGAAGGAAAACGAGGAAGTGGTGACCCGCGGCATCTCCGTCAGCGACCGCGTCTCCCTCGCCAACGGCAACGTCATGCTCATGGGCAACGTCCGCTACGACCAATCCGAGTTCAAAGTCGACTCCAGCAACACGCAGGATCTCTGGCTCGAAGGCGACGACGAGGCCGTCACTTACAGTTACGGCGTGAACTGGCGCGTGCGCGGCAACAACTCCGTCGTGCTCTTCGCCAACCGCAGCACCTCCTTCAACGGCAACCCCACCTACGATGCCGGCACCGCCGACCTGCTTCCGAACGAGCGCGGCTCGGGCACCGAGGTCGGCGTCAAGTCCATGTCCTCCGACGGCCGTCTCAGCTACACCATCTCGCTCTTCGAGATCGAGAAGACCAACATCGGCACCGAGAATCCCGATTACCAGACGGGCATCGACAACGGCGAACCCGAATACCTCGGCATCGGCACCGAGCGCGTGAAAGGCGTCGAGGGCGACATCAACTGGAAGGTCACGGACAGCCTTACCCTCCTCGGCAACATCAGCTACAACGACGCCATCATCACCGAGTCGAACAACTCCTACCTGCGCGGGCAGCGCAAGCTGCTCGTCCCGCGCCTGACCAGCGCCGTGTCGCTGCGCTACAATTTCACCGGCCGCCTCCGCGGCCTCAGCATGGGCGCCAGCGTCCGCTACACCGGCGATTACGTGAACCAGCACTATTCGCGCAGCGGCAACAACATCACCTACCTCTTCGTCGAGTCTCCCTCGCTCGCCAACTACGGGGCGTTCGTGAAGTATCGCTGGAAGACCCACAAGAAATACACCCACTCGCTCCGCCTCACCGGCAGCAACCTCGCCGACAAGCTCTACATCGGCACCAACGGCAAGCTCGGCCTCGGTCGCCAGGTCAACCTCGGCTACGAGCTCTCGTTCCGCTGAGCCGGTCACGGCCTGCGCCCGGGATGCACGCCGCCGACCCCTCATCGCCTTGTCCCGCCCTCGCGGCCCCGTTCGCCGCGAGGGTGTTTTCGCCGGTGCATTTGTTCGCCGTCCCGCCGGTCGCCGCTTAACTCTCCTCCCGGTCACCTTCGCATGCCTTCCACCTCCGTCTCCCGTCGCACCTTCGTCAAGGGCCTCGCCGCCGCCAGCCTCCTCCCGCTGGCTCCGGCCGCCGCCCCGGCGCAACCGCGGCCGGCTGTGCCCCGGACCGCTCTCCCGCCGGGACGGATCAACCTCCTCACGGCGAACATCCGCGTCGCTCTGCCCGAGGATGAGGCCGCGGGCATCGGCTGGAGCCAGCGCCGCGAACTCTGCCTCGATGTCATCGCCGCCCAGCAACCCGACATCGTCTGCTACCAGGAGACGCTCTGGGGGCAGGTCGAGGATCTGAAGGCGCGTTTCCGCGACTATGCCTTCTTCGGTTTCGAAGGCCCGGAGATGGACGGAAAACTCGACGGCTACCACGGCATCGCGAAGAACGTCCTCATGTTCGCCTGCGACCGCTTCGAGCCGGTGACGTGCGGCGGTTTCTGGCTTTCCGAGACGCCGCATCTGCCCGGCAGCATGTCGTGGGAGACCGCCCGCGCCCGCCACGTCAATTGGGTGCGGCTCAAGGAGCGCGCCACCGGCCGCGAGTTCCGCGTGCTCACCACGCACCTCGACCACAAATCGCAGCCGGCCCGCGAACGCCAGACCCGCCTCATCGTCGACGAGGCCGCGCTCTACGCGGACACTTTCCCGCAACTGCTGGCCGGCGACTTCAACGCCCGCCTCGCCAACCCCCTGATGGAGATCATCCGCAGCGGCGGCTGGAAGGACACCTACGAGGAAGTGCACGGCCCCGGCGATCCGGGTTTCACGACGCACAGGTTTCTCGGCGAGGCCTATCCCGCTTCGCTCGCCCCGCGCCAGCCGCCCGGGCGGATCGATTTCATCTTTTCGCGCGGCCCCGTGAAGACGCTCGCCTCCCGCATCGTGAAAGACAGCCGCGATGGCCGTTACCCGAGCGACCACTATTTCCTCTCCGCCCAAGTCGAGCTCACCGCTTGAGCCCGCGGCGCACCCATCCGTTTTCATCCTCGTTTTTTTCTCTCCCATGACCGCGTCCAATCTCCCTCCGATCCAGGAACCCGCGCGCACGCTGCCCGTGCGCGCCAGCTATGATGTGCTCGTCGTCGGCGGCGGCCCCTCCGGCCTCACCGCCGCGCTCGCCGCGGCCGAGGACGGCCTCAAGGTCGGCCTCATCGAAAGCCGCAGCTTCGTCGGCGGCAACATGACCATCGGCCTGCCGGTCCTCGGTTTCCTCGGGCAAAAGAAAAACCAGATCATCAACGGTCTCCCGCAGAAGTTCATCGACCGCCTCCGCGCCGTGCAGGGCGCGAGCGAGCACCGTTGGTGCCCGCTCCACATGGGCATCACGCTCGTCGAGCCCGAGGCCGTGAAGAGTGTCGCGCTCCAGATGCTGCTCGAGGCCGGTGTCGACGTCACCTTCTACGCCTTCTGTGCCGGCGTCGTGATGGACGGCGACACCATCCGCGGCATCGTCATCGAGAGCAAGAGCGGCCGCGAGGCCGTGCTCGGCAAGATCGTGATCGATTGCACCGGCGATGCCGACGTCGCCTACCGCGCCGGCGTCCCCTGCGAGAAAGGCAGCAAGGAGACCGGCGGCATGCAGCCGCCCACGCTCATGTTCTGCATCGGCGGCGTGGATACGGACAAGTTGCGCATGAGCATCGCCACGCAGACGCGCACCTACCTCACCGATTTCATCCCCGCCGAGTATTTCGGCCAGAACAACCAGTTCATCGTCGTCGGCCTGCGCGAGCTCATCGCCAAGGCGCGCGCCGAGCGTAAACTCAACATCCCGAACGAACGCACGATCATCATCACCGGCCTGCGCGAAGGCGAGGTCTGGATCAACATGACGCGCGTCGCCGGCACGGACGGCACCGACGTGCGCAGTCTTTCCGACGGTGAAATCGAAGCCCGCAAACAGATCGACGACATCTTCGTCTACCTGAAGAACTACGTCCCGGGCTTCGAGAAATGTTTCTTCACCAAGACCGCCCCGTTCCTCGGCATCCGGGAGACGCGCCGCATCGTCGGTGCATACACGATGACGCAGGAGGACGTGCTCGGCTGCCGCCGGTTCGAGGACTCGATCGCCGTCGCCAGCTACCCGATCGACATCCACCGCCCGGGCGACGAAGGCTGCACGCTCATCTGGTGCGGCGACTGCTACGACATCCCGTATCGCTCGCTCGTGCCGCAGAAGATCCAAAACCTTCTCGTGGCCGGCCGCTCGATCTCGACGACGCACGAGGCGATGGGCGCGATCCGCGTCATGGCCACATGCATGGCGATGGGCGAAGCGGCCGGACGCGCCGCCAAGCAGGCCGTGCACACCGGTGTGACTCCCGCGCAGGTCGATGTGGCGAAGCTCCAAGCCGAGCTCCTTGCGCGCGGCGCTTACCTGCGCCCGGCCGAGGCTGGCGCTTGATCCGCCTTGGCCGCCGTCCTCTCATTGTTCCCTCCGCCCGCGCGGTCCGTCCGGTCCGCGGCGGGCAACCGGCCCGGCGCGCTCCGGCGCCGTCCTTTTTTCGTCCCATGATCCGATTGTTTCTCTCCCTGCTGGTCGCGCTGTGGTTGCTGTCGCCCCTGGCGCCGGCGCGCACTTTTCTCGATTTGTCCCGGGCCGACTGGGGCGCGGCTCTTCCGCCGCCGCCGGCAGCGGATTCGCCCGCCGGCCTGGCCGATCTGTCGACGGTGCTGCAAGTGCAGGCGGATCGCACGGCGGAGCAGGTGGCCCGCGCCCGGCGCGTCGAGCAGCACACGCCTTTTCTGATGGGCACGGCGGTCATGGGACCGTGGTTCACGGCCGAGAACCTGCCGCGCACGGCCGAGGTCATGCAGGCCGTGTGGAAGGAGACCAACCGCGTGGCCACCGGCCTGAAGAAAAAGTGGATGCGCGAGCGCCCCTCGGCCTTCGATGCGCGCGTGCACCCCTGCGTGAAGGTCCCCGAAAACTCCTCCTATCCGAGCGGGCACTCGACCAACGCCACGGTCTGGGCTGCGATTTTCAGCGCGGCTTTCCCTGAGCGCGCCGCCGATTTCGCCGCGCAGGCGCGCGAGACGATGTGGGCGCGGGTGCTCGGCGGTGCGCACTTCCCTTCCGATACCGAGGCCGGCCGCCTGTTCGGCGAAGAGATCGCCCGCGCGATGCTGTCCTCCGCGGAGATGCCCGCGGCGATCGAGGAGATGCGCGCCGAGGTGGCGGCGTGGCAGGCCCGCGCCCGCGACGGCGTCACGCCCTGACTTCCCGCCATGCCCATCGTCGCCGGCATCGATTTTGGCACCCTCAGCGTCCGCGTTTCCCTCGTCGACCACGCGCGCGGCCGTCTCGGCACCGCCACCGAGGGTTATCCGCTTTGCCGCAAGAAGGAAGATCCCGACCACGCGACGCAGCGGCACGCGGATCAGTTGCGGGCGCTCGAGCAGGCGATGCGCGCCGCGCTCGCGGCCGCGGGTATCGATGGCCGGGATGTCGCCGCGCTCGCGGTCGCGACCACCGGTTCGACGATCATTCCGGTGGATGAGCGGCTTGAGCCGCTCGACGATTATTATCTGTGGTGCGATCATCGGGCGCACCGCGAAGCCGCGGAGATCACCGCGGCGGCGCGCCGCCTCGCCCTGCCGGCGCTGGCGTGGTCGGGCGGCGAGTATTCCTCAGAGATGGGCTTTGCCAAGCTGCTCCATTGGCTGAGGGCGAATCCGGGCCGACGCGACCGCCTCGCCGCCGTGCTGGAAAACTGCGACATGATCGTCGCCACGCTGATCGGTTGCCGCGACGTGGCGGCCCTGCCGCGCGGCGTCTGCGCGATGGGGCACAAGTGGCTGTGGAGCGAACAGCTCGGCGGCTTGCCGCCGCTGGAATTCCTGACGGCGGTCGATCCGCTGCTCGCTGGCGCCCATCGCTGGCTCGCGGGACGCTACGGTCGCTCCGATCAGGTGGCCGGCGTGCTCTCGCCCGAGTGGGCTGCGCGGCTGGGATTGCGCGCGGGCATCCCGATCCCGTTCCCGGCGCTGGATGCGCATTGGGATGCCATCGGCGCCGGCATCACGGAAGGCGACATCGTCAACGTGGTCGGCACCTCGACGTGCATCATGGCGGTCGTGCCGCAACCCGCCCCCATCGCGGGCGTGTGCGGGGTGGTGGAGGGCTCGATCCATCCGCGGCTGGCCGGCATCGAGGCAGGTTTGTCGGCGGCGGGAGACATCTTCGATGCGATCGCACGCCGCAGCGGACGTCCGGTCGCGGAGCTGGCGCGGGGACTCGGGGCGATGCGTCCCGGCCAGACCGGGCTGCTGCGTCTCGTCTGGGACAACGGCGATCGCACCGTGTTGGCGAATCCGGCGCTCGGCGGCGTCACGCTGGGCTGGAACCTCACGCACGGCGCGGAGGATGAATTGCTGGCGGCGATCGAGGGCACGGCTCTGCACACGCGGATCGTCCTGGAGCGTCTGGCGGAGCACGGCGTGCCGATCCGGCGCGTGATCAACAGCGGCGGCATCCCGCAGCGCAATGCGGTGCTGAACCAGATCTACGCCGACGTCTTCAACATGCCCGTGCTGGTGCCGGCGAGCGAGATCACGAGCCTCGGCTCCGCGCTCTTCGCGCTGCTGGCGGTCGGTGCGTTCGGCTCGGTGCGCGAGGCGCAGGAGGCGCTCGGGCCGGGTTACCGCACCGTGCACCCGCGACCGGAAGCGGCGGCGTTCTACGCGCGGCTGTTCGCATTGTATCGGCGGCTCTATTTCACGCTGGGCGATCCCGCCTCCGCGGCTTTGCCGATCGGTGGAGTCCTGCCGGAGCTTCGCCGCCTCGCGGGCGAAGCCGCGGCGCTGCCGCGTTTCTCTCCCTGAATTTTCACTCTGCAAGCCGCGTCCTACCTCCCCGTGCTCTCATGAATCCTCTCCGCCGTCGCTGGCTCATTCTCGGCATCATCTTCTTCGCGATCGTGCTCAACTACATCGATCGGCAGATCCTCTCGGTGCTGAAGCCGGTGCTGAAGGGGGAATTCGGTTTCGATGACCGCGGTTACGCGCTGCTCGTGAACGTGTTCACGGTTTGCTACGCGCTGATGTATCCCGTGTCCGGCTGGCTGGTGGACCGGTTCGGCGCGAAGCGCGTGATGTTTGCCGGCGTGTTGACGTGGTCGGTGGCGTGCGTCGGCGCGGGGCTCACGCGCTCGCTCGCGGCCTTCTCGTTTTTCCGCGGCATGCTCGGCGTCGCGGAGCCCACGGCCTTTCCGGCGCAGCTGCGCACCGTGACGATGTGGTTCCCCGGCACGCTGCGAGCGACGGCGAACAGCGTGTGCGTGGCCGGCGGCACGTTCGGCGCCATCATCGCGCCGCCGCTGGTGGCGTGGCTGGCGCTTTCGTTCAACTGGCACATGGCGTTCCTCGTGCCCGGCCTGCTGGGCATCGTGGTCGCGGTGCTCTGGATCATGATCTACCGCGATCCGCCCGCGGAGATCGCCGCGCAGACGGGACAGACGGATGCCGCGGGCGTGCCCACGCCGGCCTTCACGTGGCGGCAACTGTGGGGCACGCGCACGTTGTGGGCGATCCTGTGCATCCGCTTCGTCAGCGATCCGGTGTGGTATTTCTGCCTGTTCTGGCTGCCGGGTTACCTGCAGGAAAACTCCGGGCTCACCCTCGCGCAGGTGGGCATGGTGGGCTGGATCCCGTTCCTCGCGGCCGACCTCGGCGGCATCGGCACGGCGGCATGGTCCGACTCGATGGTGCGGCGCGGGATGGAGCCACTGCGCGCGCGGAAGCGCATGCTGACGGCAGTGGCGTGCCTGGCGCCGTTGTGCGTGCTCACGCCGCATCTGCCGCATCCCGCGGCGACGCTGGCGATCTTCAGCCTGGTGGCCGTGGCGTGCCTGAGCTGGCTCTTCAGCCTGAGTGTGGTGATCGCGGAGGCGTTCCCGTTGCGCAATGCGGCGAGCGTGCTCGGCATCGCGGGTGGCTTCGGCGCGGCCGGCGCGGTGGTGTTCAACGCCTTCGTGGGTGAAATGATGTCCTCGCTCGGACCGACGCTCGTCTTCGCCGCGATGGCGCTGTTGCACCCGATCGCGGTGCTGATTCTGTGGACCTGCGTGCGCCGCGAACGCCCGCCGACCGCGGCGGTGCCGGTCGGTTGAGCGGCGCAGAGTCGTGGTTCGTGCGTTGCCGTCCGACAACGTCGCAGGGTTTTGGGGTGAGGCGCTCACTGCTTGTGTGTCCCAAAGGCTTGCAGGGTTCGATCGCCTCAAGCCGCTGCCGCCCACCTAGGGTGAGCAAAATATTCGTAACCCGTTAAACAAAAGGCCCTCCCGAGCAGTGGGAGGGCCTCAAATTGGGTGCAGGGGTTGGATTTGAACCAGAGAAATCGGTTTATTGCGCGGCATTCGAATGTTGATAGTCAGATGTTTGTGAAAGTCAATTTTTACAACCCTGCCGTTTCGAGCGACGAACTATGCGCTAATTATACTCCGGCTAATGCAGCACTAAGGAGGCAATCCAGAGCCTGAAGACTAGACCGGCCTCAAGTTCTAGAGCCACTTTGAGAGTCAGTCCGGTCCTTTCTCGATTCAGACTGTCTGTCTGGGGGGCGGCTTCACTCAGTTGAATAGTTGCGCCTCAGTGGGCACCTTCGCAAATGGGAGAGCCTGCGATTCGACAGCGGATGGAGTATACAGTGTGGGTTGCCTGTGATGTCACAGGCTTGCACTAATCGGCGTGGGCGTGGGGATCGCCCTCGGCCATTATAAGTGCTGGGGGCCATCGGAGTTCCACGCCGCGGCCTTGCAGGATTCTCTGGTAACGTTCTCGCCAGACTGAATCCGCGTGCACTCTCTGCGGCGGGATCTGGTGTTCCAGACAGAAGGCCGCGAGCGCGCCGACGGCCTCGCCGATGTTCCACTCCACCGGATGCAGGCGATAGCAGCCGTTGGTGATGTGCGTGGTCCCGATGTTCTTGGCAGCGGGCAGCAGATTGGTCAGGCGAACGGGGATCAGCGCTCCGAGCGGGATCTGGAACGGCAGCGTGGCGACGTCGACGAAGTTGTCGCCGCCGGTCGTGGGATGCAGGTCGATGCGGTAACTGCCGACTCCCACGCTGTCCTCGAATTCTCGCGCCCGGTCGGCGGTGGCTCCGTAGCATGAGCTGGCGACGTCCTGCTCGCGGATCGTGTAGAGCGCCCGGATGCGGCGCGCCTCGCGGATGTAGGCCGCCTTGGCCAGGCCATCCGGCGTGCCGGCGATGTCCGGACGGAGGCGCAGCCCCGGCCAACCGCAACCGCCTTCGGGCCGCGGCGCCTCGGTTTGCAGCCAATGGAGCAGGGCGAGGCTGAGCGCGCGCGCCTCCGTCAGGGCGGCGGATCGGATTTCCGTCCGGGGATCGAGAAGACTTTTGGCGAGGTAGTCGTTCATCGGCCAGTTGACGACCGTGACGTCGCGCACGGAGGGATCGGGCAGGAATTGCCGGCGATCGAGAATCCGCCGGTAGTTCCAGAGCGTGCGATCGATGGGCGGACGGCGGGATGCGTCGTGCGCCGGCGCTTCGGCGGCTGCGGCCGGAGGGGCGAAGCGATAATGGACCGGCTCCATGGTGCGGGGATTCAGGCCGGTGAAGGAGAAAATCGGCCCGGGCCACGCGGGGCGGATGGGGAACGTGTAGTCCCGCCAAGCCGCGTAGTTCTCCGGCGGAGCCCCGACGTGATCGGCGCCGGCCTCGTGCTCCAGCGCGAAACACCAGGTGAACGCCTGCTGGTTTTCCGGCCGGGCCACGGCGGGAGCGCTCGGCTCGCCGGTTTCCGCCTGCGCTTCCTGCCCGGTGACGTGTTCGACGGCAGCCAGTGCGAGCAGGTCGCCCAACTCCGTGGCATCGATCACGAATTTTCCGGACAAACTCTTTTGCTTTCCCGTCTGTCGGTCCTCGACCACGACGGCTGCGATTCGATCCGCGGCCTCCTGGCGGATGCCGACGGGCCGGTGATCGAGCAGCAGCCAGAGCCGGCCGGAGGCGCGGTGGGGTTCGAGCATCGCGTGCAGGACGGCCAAGCCGACCTTGGGCTCGAAGGCGAGGGGGGAGACCCACGCTGTGCCGGGGTTGAGAAGTGGATCGCGCCGCGCCGCTGCGGTCAGCGCGCGCTGTTCGCGATAATGGGTGCGCACGCCCTCGCGGAAACGTTGGTATGAGGCCGTGCGGCCGAAGCGTTCGATCCAGCCGTGCTCGTCGGGCGGCACCAGTTGGCTCGTCATCTGGCCGCCAATCCAGTCCGTCTCCTCGGTGAGGATGACGCGGGCGCCGCTTTCGAGTGCGGCGAGGGCGGCGGCGCAGCCGCCGAGGCCGCCGCCGATTACCAATATGTCCGCCTCGTGCGCGTCCGCTCGGTGGTGCATCGGCTCATCGCATCCGGCCGGCCGCGCCGCGCAAGGTGCACGTATCAGTCACAAAAAGGGACCAAGGCGCGGACGCTCACTCGCCGGGCGGCGGTGCCACGGAGGCGCCGGCGATGAAGTCGGGCATGATGCGGATCTTGAATTCCCGGGGCAGGTCGTTGTCGAGGAGACGCTTGACCGCCCGGTTGAGGGCCGAGGCAAATTTCGTGGGGTTGGTCAGGTAGCGCGCGGGATTGGGGTAAACATGGGCGAGGAACGGACCTTCGTCCTGCGAGATGAGGGAGAAGTCCCGGGGGATGCGGCGGCCCTGCGCGGCGAGGTAGCTGAGCACGGTCAGGTAGGAGAACGAATTGCAGAGCAGGAACCCGGTCGGCGGCTGGCGCAGGGCGAGCAGGCGTTTCAATTCGCGCACGACCGCCTCCGGGGTGCGCTCCACGCGGCAGATCAGCGGTTCCACGGCCTGCTTCCAGTCGGCCAGCCCCGCCTTGAAGCCCAGTTCGGTCTCGATGTCGCCGGCGTGCAGGATTTTTTCCAGGAACAGGGCGAGGCGGGTGTGCCCCTGGCGTTGGAAATGCGCGGCGGCGTGCCGGCTGAGTGCGGCGTGGTCGGTGTCGACACTCGGCAGGATGATGCCCGGATAGGTGGAACCGGCCACGATGGCGGGGATGCCGCGGTCGTTGAACCACTGTTGCAGCGGGAGATTGGAGCGCGCGAGGATCCAGCAGCGGGCCGGGTGCGTGGCGACGAGCTTGGCGAGCGAGCGCCCCGAGCGCAGGCCGTAGTATTTGTGCCCGGTGATGACGCCGAGGCGGCAGCCGTTGGCCTGGAGCAGCTCGGTGAGCTGGCTGATCCAGAGCGCGGTGAACGGGCGGGCGCGCACCAGCGGCTCGGGGAGCAGGAGGTTGATCTGCGCCGGCTGGTTCGCCGGGCTTTTCCGGCGGGCGGCGGGCGCGGGCAGCGTGCGGCGGCCGACGGTCTTCACCAGACCTTCCGTGCGCAGGATCGCCAGGGCCTTGCGCACGGTGCGCCGGCTGACCTGCAGGCGCTGCGTCAGCTCGCGCTCGCTCGCGAGGGCGCTTCCGTTGCCGTTGCCGATCTCCTCGCGCAGGCTGGCGGCCACCTGCGCCGCAATCGAATGGAACCGCGTGTGCATGCACGGTGTTAGCCCCGGCGGCGGCGGCGGCGCAAGCGTGCTCTGGCGGGCCGGCGCGTTCTTTTGGTCTCTTTATGAAACCGATATGATGGCGTTGGCAATTGGCGGAACGCGGACAGCAACGAAGGTGACCCCGCGTCTTTCCAACCCCCTCCGTTTTCCCATGACGTTCCTCGCGTTCGCGCCACCGAGAGCCAGCCGGCCACCCGCTTGGCGTCGGGCTTTTTTCGCCGGTTCGCTCGGTCTGCTGCTGGGCGCGGGTCCGCTCGGCGGGGCCGAGGTCGCGGCGGTGTCGTTCGCCGGCGGCACCTACCGGCAGGACTTCGATGGATTGCCGGTGCACACCAAGACGGTCGGCATCTACAATGCCAAAGGTGACGGCCCCTTCAGCCTCAGTGACACGACCTGGTCCGACCGCTCGTTGCGGACCAAGGGAATGGAAGGCTGGCAGATTTTCGACACGCTGGCGGAAGGTTCGCCGGCCGGATTGAACGCCCACCATGGAGAGGGCAGTGCGTCAGCCGCCATGAGCTTCGGCGCCCCGCGCTCGCGGGAACGTGCGCTCGGCTCGGTGGCGGGCAGCGCGCGCGTGATGGCCTTCGGGGTCGTGCTCCGCAACACTTCGGGGCGCGTCATCGACACGGTGACCATCGCCTACCGCGCGGAGCAGTGGCGCCTCGGCCGCAGCGGTGCCGGGGCGGACACGCTCACGTTTTCCTACCAGGTTGGCGCGGGCTCCGACATTGCGAGCGGGTTGTTCGTCTCGGTGCCGCTGCTGAACGCGGTCACCCCCGTCACGCGGGGCACGGTCGGCGCGTTGGATGGCAACGCCCATGCGGTGCCCGTGGCCGCGGCGCTTTCGGGCCTCGGTTGGAAGCCCGGCGAGCATCTGATCCTGCGCTGGTCCGATGTGAACGACCCGGCGGGTGCGGACCACGGTCTCGCCATCGACGATTTTTCGCTCACCGCCGCGCCCTAGATCCCGGCTCCGCGCGCCCCCTGATTTTTCGGCATCCCCTCAACCCCCAACCAAGAAATCATCATGAATCAAGCGGTCCAACTTTTCCGGCGGCACAGTCCGCCCATGCCTGTCCGCGCCGGCACCATCCTCGCGCTCGTTCTCGCAGCGCTGCTGCCTGTTGCCGTGCTGGCGCAAAGCGTCGCCTTCAGCGGCGGCACCTACACGCAGACCTTCGACGGCCTGCCGGCGCCGGTGTTCAATGGCACGACTTATACCCCTGGTGTATACGCCGGCACGACCGATGGCCCCTACAGCCTGAGCGACACCTCGTGGTCGACCACCAGTTTCACCACCACCGGCATGACGGGCTGGCAGATCTACGATACGATTGCGGGCGGGACAGCCGCCGGCTTGAACAGCAACTACGGCCAGGGCTCCGCGGCGGCGGCCATCAGCTACGGCAGCGACGGCTCGAGCGAGCGCGCTTTGGGCGCTCTGGCGGGCAGCACGCGCGCCATGGCCTTCGGCGTCGTGTTCCAGAACACCAGTGGAATGCTGATCGACAGCGTGACGCTGGCGTTCGAGGTCGAGCAATGGCGCTTGGGACGCAACAACTTGGGCACCGACACGCTCAGCTTCGAATATGCAGTCGGCACAGCGACGAACATCGCTACCGCCACCTTCACGCCGAACGCCACCTTCAACGCGGTCAGCCAGATCACGTCCGGCACCGTCGGAGCGCTGAACGGCAACAGCAACGCCACCGGCGTGTCCGGCAGCATCTCGCTGGCGTGGAACCCGGGCGATTACCTCGTCCTGCGCTGGGTCGACATCAACGATCTCGCGGGCAACGACCACGGCGTGGCCATGGACAATTTCTCGCTTACGGCGATTCCCGAACCCAGCACGTATGCGTTGCTCGCGGGCGCGCTGGCTTTGGGGTGGGTGGCCTATCGCCGGCGTCAGCGCGCCTGAGCGCGGCGCCGACGCGTGAGGGATTGCGCGTCTTGGGGTGAAGGCGGTAGATTCGGACCTTGTCCGGATGAACTGATCCGAGTGCACGTCGCGGCTCGGATCAGTTTTGCCTGCAATTTCAGCGACCAAGCGGGGGCGGGCGGGAGTCCGGCGTCCCGCGCGTTTTTCCTATGTCGAATCGTAAGTCCGGTGGGTGGGGCGTGGCTTGGCTCGCCTTCAGCCTGAGCTGCTTCAACTCGTGTCTCGCAGGCGTGGTGCCGTTCAACGGCACGCGCTACGTCCAAAGCTTCGACGGCCTGCCGGTCTCGGGCATCTACAACGGGAGCACCGACGGCCCCTACGGGCTCGACGACCCCGGCTGGTCCTCGCCCCCGCTGGTGACCACCGGGCTCACCGGCTGGCAGATCCTTGATACCGTCGCCGGTGCCGAGACGGTCGACAAGGCGGCCGGGTTGAACGCCAACTACGGCAACGGCGCGGCCTCCGCCGTCCTCAGCTACGGTGCCGACGGAAGCGCGGAACGCGCGCTCGGCGCCCTGGCCGGCAGCAGCCGCGTGATGGCCTTCGGGGTCGTGCTGCAAAACACCTCGGCAACCCCGATCCTCGAACTCGAGTTGACCGCGGATGTGGAGCAATGGCGGCTGGGCCGCAGCGACGGCACGTCCGGCACGCTGACCTTCGCCTACGCGGTGGGCGCGGGGACGGACATCGCAACCGGCTCCTTCGTGCGCGTGCCGGCGCTGAATGCGGTCACGCCGGTCACCACCGGCACCGTGGGTGCGCTCAACGGCAACGCCGCCGCGAACCGCACCACGATCACGGCGCGGATCGCGCTCACCTGGCGCCCGGGCGAGCAACTGGTCCTGCGTTGGAGCGACGCGAACGACACCGGGGCCGATCACGGCCTGGCCATCGACAATCTCACGCTGACGCGCGTGCGCAGCGAGGAGGCGCCGGATGCCTCGTTCGTCTACAAGCAGGTGGGCGAGGCGGGACTGGAACTCTTCGTTTTCAAACCGGCGGGCTGGCGCGCGAGCGACACGCGTCCGGCCATCGTTTTTTTCTATGGCGGCGGGTGGGGCAGCGGCGACATCACGCGCCTGATGCCCTATGCCCGGCATTTCGCGACGCTGGGGCTGGTGGCGGTGTGCGCCGACTACCGGGTCAAGTCGCGTTTCGGCACGGGGCCCGAGGCGTGTGTGGAGGATGGGAAGAGCGCGGTGCGCTGGCTGCGCGGCCACGCAGCGGAGCTGGGCATCGATCCGCGGCGCATCGTGGCCGCGGGCGACTCGGCGGGCGGTCACGTGGCCGCCAGCACGGCGATCGTCCCGGGCTTCGAGGCGGCCGGCGAGGGCACCGCGATCTCCTCGGCGGCGAATGCACTCGTGTTGCTGAATCCGGTGCTCGATGCGGTCTATGAAGAGGAGCGCGATGGGCGCGTGGGCAGCATCGAACTCGCCACCGCGATCTCGCCCAATCATCACCTCCGTCCGGGTCTGCCGCCATCGTTCGTGTTGCACGGCACGGCCGATCCGCGCGTGCCGATCACGCAGGCGCAGCAATTTGTCGCGGGCATGACTGCCGCGGGCAATCGCGCCGAGTTGTGGAGCGCGGCCGGTGGCTCGCACTCGTTCTGGACCTTGGAGCCGTGGAAGACCGACGTGCTGCCGCCGATCCGTGCCTTCCTGCGGTCGATCGGATTCCTGCCCGAGCCCGTGCGGGAAGCGGTCCTGGCGGAGGACGGTTTTGCCGACGCCGAGCGCACGGAGCAGCGGTCGCCGGAGTCGCTGGCTTGGTTCGCGTCCCACGCCAGCGCGGTGACGGTCAATGCGCAGGGTCTGCGGATCGATACGGCCGGAGGCGGCGCCCGGCAGATCGCGGCCCATTTTCCGCCGCAAACTCTGCTCCTCGGACAGAGCTTGGTCGTGGATTTCAGTTTCGAACTCGAGGCGGCGCCCACCGCGGCGCCGGCGGCCTTTCATGCGGATGAGGGCGGGTTCCGCTTCGGCGTCTTCGATAGCGCGGAGCGTCCGCTCGCGGCGGATGGCGATCCTTCCGACAACACGTTCACCGGCTACGCGGTCTTCGCCGACCTCGCTCCTGCAGGCATCGACGCGCGCCCGTTGACCGTGCGCAAGCGCACCGGCGCGGCGGGTTCGCTGCTCGCGGCGCCGACGCCGGCGGCGGAAACCTACGCGTTGCTCGGGGGCGGCGGGGGTTTGGGCGCGCCCGATTTCGCGGCTGACACCACTTGCCGCGGCACCTTGGTGCTCACCCGGACAGGCGCAGAGGAGTTGTCTATTTCGGCGGAATTCACGGGCGGAGAGCTGTCGGGACACCGCGTCGAGACGGCGGACAATGGTGCGGTGGGATTTCGTTTCGACACGCTGGCATTCGCGCTGGCGGGGCCCGCCGGACAGCCGGCGGCGCGGGCGCTGACGCTGCAGCGCGTGCGAATCGCCACCACGTTCGCATCCGGAGATCTGATCGAAGTGCGCCGGAGCTTTCCGCTGCCGGTGATCGACCTGTCCACCGAGACCTCGCGCCATGTTATCGTGGCACAGGGCACGGCAACCGATTACCAGGGACAGCCGACGACCGTATTGCTGCCCGATGGACGCACGCTCTATTGCGTGTGGTCCCTCGGGCACGGCGGAACGCTCGGTCCGCTGAAGCGGAGCGATGACGGCGGGCGCACATGGAGCCCCTTGCTCCCGGTGCCGGACAACTGGTCCACGGTGAGCAACTGTCCCGTCATCTACCGCCTGTCCGATCCGGAGGGCGTGGCCCGACTGGTGGTTTTCGGCGGACTGGGCTCGGATGCGAAAAGGACGATGCAGGTGGCGTATTCGGAAAACGACGGGGCGAACTGGACCGCGATGGCGTCCACCGGGTTGGCAGGGACGGCGATGCCGTTCTGCACCATCGAGCCGATCGAGGGCGGGCGGCGGCTGCTGGGTTTGACGAACATCAGGCGCCCGGGAGAGACCGTGGAGGAGAAGTCGAATGTGATCGCGCAAAGTCTCTCCGCCGACGGCGGGCTGACCTGGACGCCGTGGCGCGTGATCCTCGATCTGCCGGGCCTGAAACCGTGCGAGCCGGAGATCGTGCGTTCACCGGACGGCCGTCAGCTGCTCTGCCTGCTCCGCGAGAACGTGCGCCGCGTCTCCCTCTACATGACGAGCGACGACGAAGGCGTGACGTGGTCCGCGCCGCGTCCGCTGCCGCGCAGCCTCAACGGCGACCGGCACAAGGCGAGATACGCGGACGATGGCCGCCTCGTGATCTGCTTTCGCGACACGGGTGCGGACAGCCCGACCACGACGCATTTCGTCGCGTGGGTCGGTTACTACGGCGACCTTCTGGAGAGTCGCGAAGGGCTTTACCGTGTGAAACTCCTGCATAGCTACGCCGGCAACGATTGCGGCTATCCGGGGCTGGAGCGGCTGCCCGACGGCACGTTCGTCGCCACCACCTACGTGAAGTATCGCGAAGGCGCCGAATTGAATTCCGTGGTGAGCACGCGCTTTACGCTCGCCGAGATGGACGCGCGCTGGACCGCCGCGACGCCGGCCGGCGACTACGAGACCTACCGGCAGATGGCGTTCTCTCCGGCTCATCTCATCGACACGGCGGTCAGCGGCGCCGCGGCGGACGCGAACGGCGACGGTGCGAGCAATCTCATGGCCTACGCGTTGGGCTATGGTCCGTGGAGCGCGTTGGTCCATCCCGAACCGATGCTGTGGGACGGGGCGCTGGGACTGGCGTTCGATCGACGCCGCGTGGCGGGTGTGACGTATGCGGTCGAGGTGTCCGACGATCTGCGGTCTTGGCAGACGGACGGATCGCTCACCCGGGAGACCGCGGCGCTGCCGCGCGCTCCCGGTTTCGAACACGTGATCGTGACCATGAACACGCCCTTCACTGGGATCGGCGCGCGTTTCCTCCGGTTGAAGGTCTCCCGCTGAAACTCATGCGCTCCCTGCTGCCCGAACCGACATTCCGTCCATGGTCACATATTGTAACCAAGAGGATGGCGTTGGCGGGCCACGCTGCCTGTGATGCAACGCCAGTGTGCTCGCGCGAGAATCGTTTTCCACCCCGCTGGCGAACGTCGTCCCGTCCGACGCGGATGGAATCCCTTCCTGCAACCCGATGCGGTGACCGCATCACAGAAACCACCCTCCCGAACTACCCCCAATGAGACCACGCTTCCTGCAATCCTTCCCTCTCTTCGCCTGCACCCTGCTACTCGGCACCGGCGGCCTTTCGCCCGTGCTCACGGGGCAGACCAACCCGGCCCCGGTGCGCGCCACGCCGCCGCTGGACAAGGAGGAGGAGGTCGTGGAGTTGACGCCCTTCGAGGTGAAGGGCGAGGCCGATGACGGCTACAGCACGGTCAATTCGAACTCGATCACCAACTTCAACGCCGAGCTGCGCAAGCTGCCGATGTCGGCGGATGTGTTCACGCGCGCCCTGATGGACGACACGAACAGCACGACCCTCGAAGCCATGCTGCGCGAGTTCTCCGCAGGCTCCGGAACCGGGTCCGCGGCCGGTGATGTCAACGGCATCCCCGTGAACCAGCCGATGGATCGCGGTGGCGGCGACAGCGTCTCGGCCGGCGTGCAGCTGCGCGGCCTCGGCGCGGCGGTGGTCAAGCAGGACAGCTTCATGCTGCCGTCGCCCGCGGGCACCGGATTGAACAGCAACTTCGGCGTCGAGCGCGTCGAGGTCATCAACGGTCCGCAGGCCTTGCTCTACGGCAACGGTGGCGGTGGCGGCGTCGTGAACATCATCTCGAAGCAGGCGCGCTTCGGCAAAAAGCCCAACGGCTCCCTCAAGTTCCAGATCGACGACGAGAGCCATTACCTCGGCCAGCTCGATTACGGTTTCGGCACGCGCAACTTCGCCGTGGCGATCTCGCTGCTCAATCAGGAGCTGGGCGACAATCGCGACTGGATGGGCGGCCCGCTGAAGGGCTACTACGCGCAGCTGGCGTTCCGGCGCGGCAACACGGTGCTGCGCTTCACCGGCAAGCAGACGGATCTCGAACGCTACGTGCCCCGCAACCTGACGTTGAATGCCGGCAGCACCACCGCGGACGCCCGCCACGGGCAGAACCTCCGCTACCTGCTCGCCTCCGGCCAGATCGAGGCCAGCGCCACCGGCGCGAGCGGCGCAGGCGTGATCGGCAACGGGTTCCTGAACTGGGACAACATCGACTCCTACGGCGGCACGATCGGCTCGGAGGACACCACGGCCAAGCTCGGCTCGGTGATCGCCGAGACCGTGTGGACGCCCTGGCTCTCCACCCAGATTTCCGCCGGCTACCAGAGCAAGCGCAGCCGCCTCGGCTACGGCAGTTCGTTCTCGTTTTTCTCTCCCACGGCCGCCGCCAATCCCATCCCCGGCGAATGGACGATGGAAGCCGGCGGCAGCACGGGCTCGGTCTGGTCAAGCCAGCCTTCGCGCTCCAAGTCGTTCCGCGCCTCCGCGCTGCTAACCAACAAAATCTTCGGCGGCAAGGGCAGCAGCCAGACCGTCATCGGTGTCGACTTCACCGAGGGCAATTACGCGAACGAGAACTTCGCCTACTACCAGGCGGACGCCGATTTCAACGTCATCCTGAGCGGCACCGGCACACGCACGCAGATGGCCGATCCCTTCTGGTCCGTCAGCAACGGGCCGGTGAAGCGGCCGTTCGACTGGGCCGGCGCCGAGCGCATCACCGTCAACGGCGTCAACTACGTCGCGCAGTTGATGAACCAGACCGACCCGGCGCTCGTCACGCCGCAGAATCCCCAGGGCGTCACCGGCACCGATCTCTATCTTCACAGCCGCGCGATCAGCCGCGGCGCCTACGCGGTCAACTTCACGCAGTGGGGGGCGGAGGAGCGTCTGACGACGCTGCTCGGCCTGCGCTACGTCTCGGGCGAGAACCGCCAGCTGCCCTCGACTGCGAGCCCAGCCATCCAGGCCTCAGGGTCGAACCTCAGCTTCTCTGTCGGCGCCAACTATGTCCTGAATTCCTGGCTGCGGCCCTACGCGCTGCTCTCCGACACCTACAACCTGCCGGGCGTGCTCCTGACGGTCCCGGCGGATCCCTACGGCAATGCCGCGCCCATCTCGCACTCGGTCGGCCAGGAGATCGGCGTCAAGATCGGCTCCGACAGCAGCAAGCTCACCGGCTCCATCTCGCTCTACGCGCTGCAATCCAAGGACGAGCCCTATGCCATCCCCTCGCAGATGCGCGATGCCATCAATCCTCCCGGTTTGAACGGCCGGCACCTTGGTGCGACGGGCACGGTCATCCCGATCGAGCGCAAATCGCAGGGCGCGCAGATCGCCCTGGTCGCCACGCCCAAGCGCGGCTGGAAGGTGCGCCTCTCCGCCGCCTTCATCCAGGGCACGGTCGGCACCGACAGCAGCTACGGCACGCTCTACAACGACCAGTTCTACACCAACGGCGCAGGGCAGGTCACCTACGCGGACGGCACCGTCGTCCACGTGCGGCCGACCTATTCCTCTACGCCCGGCACCTCGGCCAATCCCGGCTACATCCCGCTGACCATCGCCATGCTCAGCACGCCGGGCAACGCCTACTACGCCAACCCCGATCCCGTCACCGGCCGCATCCTGCCGTCCAACGGCCGCACGATCCTGCTGCGCACGCATGCGACCCACGGCCCGATCCGCACCGGCGTCACCGGCCTGCCCATCACGGACCTGCAGCTGACCGGCGTGACTCCCGCAGGCACCATCGTCACGTCGAGCGACGGCGACCGCACCACCGGCTATCCGGAGTTCAGCCTCAACCTGATCAACTTCTACTCCTTCCAAAGCGCGCCGCTGAAGGGCTTCCGCGTCGGCGTGATCGCGAACGTCGCGTGGCGCACCGGCGACTATTACTACTATCCCAACGGCTACACGCCCGGTGCGGAGCGGACGCTGTTCGTGCGGCCGGTGCGCGCCCAGTTCGACCTCGTGCTCGGTTACGAGCGGAAGTTCAAGAAGGTCACCTGGAGCACGCAGGTGAACGTCGACAACGTCTTCGACCGCTACGAGGTGCTGATCCGTCCCAACAGCATCACCGGCTACTCCGGCATCAACAGCGCGATCTACAGCGCGCAACCACGCAGCTACGCGTGGACGAACACCATCAAGTTCTGAGCGCCGCGCGCCCCCCGCCCGCCCTGCACCGCCTGTCCTCCCTTTCCCATGAGAGCTTCCCGTATCCGTCAACGCCTGCGTAACGACCAGGTCGCCCGCATCGCGTGCATGTATTATCCCACGATGATGATGCCGGCCCACGCGGCCCAGGCCGGCTTCGACGCGCTGTGGCTCGACAACGAGCACAACGCGTGGGATCGCCGCGAGATCCAGCGCATGCTCTCGCTGCACCACCTCGCCGACATCGATTGCATCGTCCGCACCGGCAGCCGCAACCCGACGGACCTTTACCGGCTCCTCGAGGACGGTGCCAGTGCCCTGCTCATCCCGCTCGTGAACAGCCGGCAGGATGCCCAGGACCTGGTGCGCGCCGTGAAATTCCCGCCGCTCGGACAGCGCGGCGTCGACGGCGCGGGTCTGGACAACGGCTTCGGGCTCAACGGACGCGACGGCTATTTCGCCGCGGCCAACCGCGAGACGGTCCTGATCGTGCAGATCGAGACGCCCGAGGCCGTGGCGGCCGTCGATGAGATCGCGGCGGTGCCCGGCATCGACGGGTTGTTCATCGGCCCCGGAGATCTTTCGCTGCGGCTCAACTGCGCGATGGACTGGACCGTGCCCGCGATGCTGGAGGCCCAGACCCGCGTGGCCGCGGCCGCCGCCCGCAACCGCGTGGCGTGGGGCCGCCCGGCGCGTTCGGTGGATGACATCCGTGCGCTCTGCGCAGCAGGCGCGCGCCTCATCGCGCACGGCAGTGATTTCGGTTCTGTCTCGGCGATGCTGCCGCAGTTCGGCGCCAAGTTTAACGAGGCCTTGGGATTGCCCGTGGTGAATCCCGCCTCCCGTCCGACGGTCCACTCCGAATGAACCTGAATGCCGACCGCCTGCGTGAACTGCAAAGTTGCTACTGGGATGGACTGCTCAAAGGGACGATCCCGTTCTGGCTGCGCCATGGCCTCGACCGCGAGCACGGCGGTCTGCTGACCGGCCTCGATCGCGACGGCACGGTCATCGACACGGACAAGGCGCTGTGGCTGCAGGGCCGCGCCGTCTGGACCTTTTCCACCCTCTACAATACGGTCCGGCGCGACGACGCGTGGCTGGAGGCGGCGCGGCATTGCCTGGACTTCATCCGCACCAAGGGGAGCGGCCCCGGCGGCAAACTTTACTTCATGGTCACGCGCGAGGGGCAGCCGCTCCGCATGCGCCGCTATACTTACAGTGAATGCTTCGCTGCGATGGGTTGCGCCGTCTATGCCCGGGCGACGGGCGAGGAACGCGCGGCGGAGGAGGCGATCGGGCACTTTGCCCGCTACCTGCGCAGTCTCGAGCCCGGCGGCACGGTGCCCAAAGTCGACGCCCACACACGGCCGATGCAGGGCGTGGCCGTGCTGATGACCACCATCGTGATCGCGCAGGAAATCCGCGCTGCGCTCGGCGACCGCGAAGTCGAGGGCCGGACCTGCACGGCGTGGATCGACTACGCCGTCGCGCGCATCGAGCGGTATTTCTACAAGCCCGAGCTCAAGGTCCTGATGGAAGTGGTGGCGCCGGACGGCGCCGTCATCGACCACTTCGACGGACGCACACTCAATCCCGGACACGCCATCGAATGCGCGTGGTTCATCCTCCACGAGGCCAAGCTGCGGGGTGGCGACGCGCACCTGCTGAAACTCGGGCTCGGCATCCTGGATTGCATGTGGGAGCGCGGCTGGGATCGCGAACACGGCGGACTCTTCTCCTTCACGGACCTGAAGGGACTTCCCGTGCAGGAATACGTGGCCGAGATGAAATTCTGGTGGCCGCACAACGAGACCGAGATCGCGACCTTGCTCGCGTGGCAACTGACCCGCGATCCGAAGTATGCGGCGTGGCATCACGAGGTGCACACTTGGTCGCACCGGGTGTTCGCCGATCCGGAATTCGGCGAATGGTTCGGCTACGCGCATCGCGACGGTCGCATCGCCACCCGTCTCAAGGGCAACATGTGGAAGGGCCCGTTCCATTTGCCGCGCATGCAGCTCAATTGCGGGCGCATCGTGGATGAGTTGCTGGCTGAAGGCGTCTGAGCGGCGGGTCACGCTACCGATGAAACATCCCATTCAGGAAGAGGAACAGAAGGAGCGGCTGCGCACGCGGGTGCATGCCAGCCCGGCGGCTGCGGCCAGCGCACTCGCCGGCGAGATCCGCCAGCTCATCGAGCGCAATCGCGCGGCGGGGCGGCCGACAGTGCTGGGCTTGGCGACCGGCTCGACGCCGGTGCCGCTCTATCGCGAGCTCATCCGGTTGCACCGCGAGGAGGGTCTGAGCTTCCGGGATGTCACCACCTTCAACCTCGACGAGTATTACGGCGTGCCGCGCACGCACCCGGAGAGCTACTGGCGCTTCATGCACGAGCAGCTCTTCGCGCACATCGACATCGCGCCGGAGCGGGTGCATGTGCCCGACGGTATGGTGCCGCGGGAGCGCGTCTTCGCGGACTGCCAGGCCTACGAGGAGAAGATCCGCCAAGCCGGAGGGCTTGATTTGCAGATCCTCGGCATCGGCCGCACGGGGCACATCGGCTTCAACGAGCCGGGCTCGGGCCGCGAATCGCGCACGCGGCTGGTCACACTCGATGCGATGACGCGGCACGACGCGGCGCGCGATTTCCTCGGCGAGGAGAACGTGCCGCGCCACGCGATCACGATGGGCGTGGGCACGATCTTGGAAGCGCGCCGGATCGTCCTCATGGCTTGGGGCCGCGCCAAGGCGACCATCGTCGCCGAGGCGATCGAAGGTCCGGTGCGCGAGTCGCTGCCTGCGAGCTTTCTGCAGGGGCACGCAGCCGTGGAAGTTCATTTGGACGAAGCGGCGGCCGGCGAGCTGACGCGTTTTCGTTATCCGTGGCTGGTCGGTCGCGTCGAGTGGACGCCCGCCACCACGCTGCGGGCGGTGACTTGGCTCTCGGCCACGCTCGGCAAGCCGTTGCTCAAACTCGTCGATGCCGACTACAGCGAGCACGGTCTGGCGGATCTGCTGACCGAGCGCGGCTCCGCTTACGGCGTGAACATCGAGGCTTTCAATCGCTTGCAGCACACGATCACCGGGTGGCCCGGAGGCAAGCCGGGGACCGATGACACGAACCGCCCGGAGCGGGCCGAGCCGGCCGTGAAACGCGTGATTGTGTTCAGCCCGGAACCTTCGGACGACGTGGTGGGCATGGGTGGATCTTTGCGCCGCTTGGTCGACCAAGGCCACGAGGTGACCATCGTCTATTTGACCTCCGGCAGTTTCGGCGTCTCCGATGAGGAGGCCGCGGCCGCGGCGGAGTTGATCGCCGAGACGGCAGCTCATGGCGGCGATGCGGCGGGCGAAAGTTTCATCGCGCAGGTGCGCCAGCAACTGCAGGCGAAAAAGGCCGGACAGATCGACCCGCCGGAGGTTCGGCGTTTGAAGGGATTGCTGCGTCGCGGTGAAGCGCGCGAGGCGCTGCAAGTGTGCGGTGTGGCCACCGGGCGCGCGCGGTTCCTCGACCTGCCTTTCTACGAGAACGGGCGCTACCGGCAGTTTCACATCGGCGAGGCGGATGTCCGCGCCGTGGCGGCCGTGTTGACGGAGATCCAGCCGCACCAGGTGTTCGCGACCGGTTACTCGGGCGATCCAGGTTCGGTGGCCGCGGTGGGCTTCGAGATTCTGACGCGGGCGTTCGCCAACGCCGCGAATGCGTCTTGGCGCGCAGGTTGCCGGGTGTGGCTTTATCGCGACATGAAGGGGCCGTGGGACCCGGCGGAGATCCGCATGGCGGTGCCGCTCAGTCCCGTGGAGCTGGCGCAGAAACTCCAGGCCATCTACCGGCACAAGTCGCAACGCAGCCAGCGTCCGATCTCGAGCGGCCAACCGCGCGAATTCTGGCAGCAGGCGGAGGCGCACAACCGCGCCTTGGCCGACACCTACGACAAACTCGGCCTGGCCGAATACGAGGCGCTCGAAGCCTTCCAACTCTGGCCGGTGCGATGAACTCCCTGTTGTCCTCCGCGCCGCGCCAGCGTCCTCCGCTTGATCCGGATTTCAGGCCGGCAGTGCTCTGGAACCGGCAATACCGCCAGCTCGTCGCCGCCGACCGCGCCTCGCGTCCGCTCGTGCTGGCGCTGGTGCGCGAGGTCGGTTCGGTGTCCCTGCATCACGACCGGGTTCTCTCCGCCGGTCATCCGGCGGCCGTCCTGACGCTGACCTACGTCGAACGGCTGCTGAAATTCCTGCTCTGGCAGAAAGGTGCGGCGCGCGTCTTCGTGGCGGGAGCGGACGAACTCGTGGAGTCGCTGGCCGCGATCTACAGTGCGGGCGGCGCGCGCGCCTTCGACCAGGAATTGATCGGCGGCCGGATCTACCGGCAGTCATTCGGAGTGAAAGGCTGCGCGCCCGAAGCTTTGCCGGTCGCGACGGAGATGGAGCTCTCGCTCGGGCGTCATCTCGAGGGTTGCCGGATCGGCTTCGACCTTGGCGGCAGCGACCGCAAGGCGGCGGCGTTGATCGACGGCCGGGTCGTCTATTCCGAGGAGATTGCGTGGAGCCCGTATTTCCAGAGCGATCCGCGCTACCATCTCGACGGCGTGCAGGACAGCCTGCGGCGCGCGGCGGCGCATCTGCCGCGGGTGGATGCGATCGGCGGCAGCGCGGCGGGCACCTATGTGAACAACGAGGTGCGCGCGGCGTCGCTCTTCCGCGGCGTGCCGCCGGATCGCTTCGAGAGCGATATTCGCGGCATGTTCTTCACCCTGCAAAAAGCTTGGGGAGGCATCCCGTTCGACGTCGCGAACGACGGTGAGGTCACAGCGCTGGCCGGTTCGATGTGGCTGCGCGACAACGCCGTGCTGGGCATTGCCATGGGCACGAGCCTCGCCGCCGGCTATGTGACGCCGGAGGGCTCGATCACGCCCTGGCTCAACGAGCTCGCCTTCGCGCCGGTCGACTATCGTCCGGATGCGCCGCGGGACGAGTGGTCCGGCGATGTCGGTTGTGGCGTGCAGTATTTCTCGCAGCAGGGCGTGGCGCGGCTGGCGCGCGTGGCTGGTTTCGATTTCCCGCCGGAGCTGGGCATGCCCGAGCAGTTGGTCGCCGTGCAGTCCGCGATGAAGTCCGGCGATGCGCGCGCGCGTGCGATCTACGAAACCATCGGCGTCTATCTCGGCTACACGGTCGCGCACTTCGCGGATTTCTACGCCATGCGTCATCTGCTGCTGCTCGGTCGCGTGACCACCGGGACCGGCGGTGAGCTCATGCTCGAGCGGGCGCGGCAGGTATTGCGGGAGGAATTTCAGGAACTGGCCGAGGCGATCGGCTTCCACACGCCGTCTGAACAGGAGAAGCGCCACGGCCAAGCCGTCGCGGCCGCCAGTCTCCCGTCCCTGAAAAAAGCATGAGCCTGCGATCGCCAGCGCATCGCAGTCCGGTGCGGAGCGCGGGGGCCGCGTGCCGTCGCGTCTGGCTGTGGTTCGGTCTGCTGCTGACGACTTCATTTCTGCTGGGAAACGAAGCCGCGCGACCGGACGCCGCTGCCCCTTTCGCGAACGTGGCCTGGCACAACGTCGCGGAGATCGTCCCGGTGCCGGCCAGCGACGGCGGCGGCTTCCGTTTGCAACGGGTGCCGGCCGCGGTGCGCGAGCATCTGAATCCCGCCGCGCAAAAAGGCTCCGCGTGTCCGGCCGGCGTGGAGTTGCGGTTCAATCTGGTGGGGGCGCAGGCCAAGGTGATCCTATGCTACGTCGACGCGCGTAGCGCGCATCGACGCACGGCGCCCGTGTTTGTCGAAGTCCGCCAAGGCGACTTTCTCGTGCGCACCGTGGTGCTGCACGAGGAGTGGACGGAGGTCCTGATCGAGCGCCCGAAACTCGAGGCGCTGCTCGTCGCCGGAGCGGCGCGCGAGCGCGTGGGCTTCGATGCGGGGTTGGTGCGCGTGGTGTTCCCGCATGGGGTCGAAGTGCGCGTGCAGGCGATCGAGGGCGACGTCGCACCGCCGCGGGCGGATCAAGTGCCGGCGCGCCGCTTGCTCGCCTACGGATCATCCATCACGCAGGGCTACGACAGCGTGCGCCCGGGCGATCCCTATCCGGCGCGGCTGGCCCGGATGCTGCGCGTGGATGCGCTCAATCTCGGCTTCGGCTCCGGGGCCTTCCTGGAGCCGCAGATGGCGGATTGGATCGCCGCGCGGAGCGACTGGGATTTCGCCGTGCTCGAGCTGGGCGTGAATCTGCTCTCGCGGGTTCCGGCCGACGAGTTCCGGTCGCGGGTGCGTTATTTCCTGACACGGATCGCCGCGGCCCATCCGACGAAGCGGATCTGGGTGGTGGATCAATTTCTCTCGTTCCGCGACCTGAACGGCTCGGCCAAACAGGCCGAGTTTCGCACCATCGTGCGCGAGGTCGTCGCGGAACTGGCGTTGCCGGAAGTGCGGCATATCGACGGACGTTCGCTGCTGACCGAGCCGACGGGTCTCGGTGCGGACCTGCTGCATCCTTCGCCGGAGGGCTTTGCGGAGATTGCGCGCAATCTCGCGCTCCGGATGCTGTCGGGCGCATCGGAAGCGGCTGCGGCTCCCTCGGCGCGGTGAGTTGTGGTAGCGGCAGGGAGCGGGTGGCGAAATTGCGAACCAAAGGTCGAACATTCCTTGGATCGTCTCCGGGGACAGCGGCTCGGAATTCGGAGGCTACGGTGATCCGTTCCTGACGCTGAACAGCGTCGATGCCTGCGTCCGCGAGCAGGGCGCGCATCGCGACTGCGATTATCAACGCGACAAGGACTTCCGCTGGTCACAAGCTGACTCTTTCCGGAAAGGGCGCGAGCAGCGGATGCCTTGGAGAGTGGTCCGCTGTGAGATCGGGAACGGCAACGCGCGGGTCCGGATGTTGGTCCACTTATGAGACCGATACACGGAATTTGCGCCAGCCTTGAAATGCTTCCTCCCTTTCATCCCAACCCCATGTCCACCGTCACTTCCACGCTAGGATCGCCATCATGCAACGGGCGGATCGCACGCCGGCTCTGGATGGGCGTTGCAGGTGCGCTGGCCTGTGGTTTCGCCGCAGCCGTCTTTGTCGCTCCAGTCGTGGCGCGTGCCTCCAGTCCTCTCCCTTCGATCGATCTGTCAGGCGATGTCTCGCGCCATGTCGTCATCGCGCAAGGGACGGACATCGTTTATCAAGGACATCCGACCACCGTGCTGCTGCCCGATGGAAAGACGATGTTCGCCGTCTGGACCTATGATCACGGCGGGCAGTGCGGTCCGCTGAAGCGTAGTGACGACGGCGGGCTGACTTGGAGCCGGCTGTTGGATGTGCCCGAAAGCTGGCGCTCGGTGAAAAACTGCCCGACGCTCTACCGGCTCACGGATCCGGTCGGCCGCGCGCGGCTGGTGGTTTTCGCCGGCAACGGACCGGCCGATCTTTATGCGGGCAAGGGACCGGACAATCACATGTATCGCGCCTACTCGGAGGACGACGGCGCCACGTGGTCGGAGATGGCGCGCATGGATCTGGTCAGTGGCGTGATGCCGTTCTCGTGCATCGTGCCAATCGACGACGGCAAGGCGTTGCTGGGCGTCACGAACATCCGCCGGCCCGGCGACGCGAGCGACCCCAAGTCCAACGTGCTCGCGCAGAGTCTGTCCACCGACGGTGGGCTGACGTGGACGCCGTGGCGCATCGTGCTGGATCTCCCGGGTCTGCGCCCGTGCGAGCCGTGGGTGTTTCGATCGCCGGACGGGAAGACGCTCGTCTGCCTGATGCGCGAGAACGTGAAGCGCGTGTCGTTGATGATGACGAGCGTGGACGAAGGCCGCACGTGGTCGGAGCCGACTCCTCTGCCGGCCAGCCTGCACGGCGACCGGCATGTGGCGAAGTTCGCCCCGGATGGCCGGTTGGTCGTGTGTTTCCGGGATACGGGACACGGCAGCGCGACACGCAATCACTTCGTCGCCTGGGTCGGCACGTATGAGGACCTGATCGCGGGCCGCGAAGGGCAATACCGGCTCAAACTCCTGCACAGCCACAAGCGCGCGGATTGCGGCTATCCCGCGGTCGAGATGCTCCCGGATGGCACGGTCGTCGCCACGACCTACGTGAAATACCGGCCCGGCCCCGAGCGAAATTCCGTGGTGAGCGTGCGTTTCCGCCTGGACGAGATGGACCGTCTCATCCCCCGCGCGAGCGCCGTGCCATGATCTCCCGCGTCCGCCCGGAAGGCGGCCACCCCTTTATGCGTCACCCCCTCTGTTGCCCTTGTCTGAACCGATGAGCTTCTTCGACTCCGCCATCATCGTCGTCTATCTGGCCGTGGTCTTCGGCATCGGCATCGCGTGCGCGCGCGGACAGAAATCGCTGAAGGATTACTTCCTCGGCGATCGCAACATCCCGTGGTGGGCGGCGGCCTGCTCCGGCGTGGGAGCCATCGTGAGCGGCGTCGCCTACCTCGGGGCGCCGGGCCTGGCCTTCAGCCGTGACTTCAGCTATCACCAGATTCGGTTGGGCATCCCGGTTGCGATCGCGGTCATCGCCGTGGTGATGCTGCCGATTTTTTTCCGGCTGAACATCTACTCGATCTACGAATACCTGCAGCGCCGCTTCGACCGCCGTGTGCGTCTGCTGGCGAGCGCGCTCTTCCTGCTTTCGAAATGCGGCTACCTCGCGGTCGTGATCTACGCGCCTTCGCTGGTGGTCGCGCAGGCCACGGGCCTGCCGGTCAACCTGATCGTGTTCGCGACGGGCCTGGGGACGATGATCTACACCTTGATCGGCGGCATCAAGGCCGTCATCTGGACCGATACGCTGCAGGTCGGCATCCTGATGTCCGGCATCGTCGTGACGATCTTCCTCGTGGCGAGCCGGGTGCCGGGAGGTTTCGCGGAAGTGATGCAGACGGCGGACGCGGCGGAGCGGCTCAAGTTCGTCGATTGGTCCTTCAGCCTGACCGAGACCTACACGGTGTGGGGCGGCCTCATCGGCGGCACGTTTCTGCTCATCAGCCAATTCGGTTCCAATCAGGCGGAGATCCAGCGCTTCCTCACGACCAAGTCCATCCGGCACGCGAATTGGGCGATGATCACCTCCATGCTCGTCGCCAGCGCGGTGGGCATCGCGCTGTTTTTCATCGGCACGACGTTGTTCGGGTTCTACTCCGCGTTCCCGGAGAAGGGCGGACTCACCCTAGATCCGAATCGCGTCTATGCGAAATTCATCATCGAGGAGATGCCGATGGGTCTGCGCGGTCTGATCATCGCGGCGGTGCTCTCCGCGTCGATGTCGGCCATCAGCGTCGTGCTGAATTCGCTCGCGACCGTCGCGATGGCGGACTTCGTGCCACTGTGGCGGAAGCAGCCTTCCACGGTGACGGGCGCCCGGTGGATGACGCTGGCGATCGGCGTGGGCGTCACGACGCTGGCCAGCTTCGGCGACCAATTCGGCAACCTGCTCGAAGCGACGACGCGGGTGATCAGTCTCTTCATCGGCAGCGTGACCGGCATCTTCATGCTCGGGATGCTGAGCCGTCGCATCACGGCGACCGCCGGATTCTGGGGTATGCTGGCAGGCATGGTGGCAGCCTTCGTGATCAATTTCTTCACCGACGTTTCGTTCCTCTGGCTTTCGCCCATCTCGGCGACGATTACCATCCTCATCGGCATCGTCTGGAGCGGCTTCAGCCGGGACTCCGCGCCGGAGCAGGTGGAGGAACTCACCTTCAATTTCCGGCGGAAGGAATAAGACCGGATCGCCCGCAGGGCTCCCTGCGCGGCCCAGCGGCGGGCTTCAGTTTTTCATGAGCAACATCGTCATTCTTTCCGCAACGCGCACTCCGCTCGCGTCCTTCCAAGGCGGCCTCGCATCCGTCCCGGCCTCGCGTCTCGGCGCGACGGCCATCAAGGGCGCGCTGGCGCAGGCCGGCCTCGCGCCCGCCGGCGTCACCGACGTGCTGCTGGGCAACGTGCTCCAGGCCGGCCAAGGCCAGGCGCCCGCGCGCCAAGCCGCGATCCACGCCGGCCTGCCGCAATCGGCGCGCGCCGTCACGATCCACAAGGTCTGCGGTTCCGGCCTGCAGGCCGTGATGCAAGCCGCGCACTCGCTCCACGCCGGCATGGGCACGCTCTTCATCGCCGGCGGCATGGAAAACATGTCGCAGTCGCCCTACCTGCTCCCGAAGGCGCGCGACGGTTACCGCCTCGGCCACGGCCAGCTCGTCGACTCGCTGATCCACGACGGCCTGTGGGACCCGTATAACAATCTCCACATGGGCAACTGCGCGGAGAAGTGCGCCGCGCACTACGCCTTCACGCGAGAGCAGCAGGATGCCTTCGCCATCGCCTCGTTCCAGCGCGCCAACGCCGCGCAGAAGGAAGGCCGCTTCGCCGCCGAAATCACCCCCGTGGAAATCGCCGACGCCAAGGGCAACACGACGAAGGTCGAGCACGACGAGGGCCCGGCGAAGGTGAAATACGACAAGATCCCGCAGCTGAAGCCCGCCTTTCAGAAAGACGGCACCATCACGCCCGCCAACGCCTCCTCGATCAACGACGGCGCCGCCGCACTCGTCGTCACCACTGCCACACACGCCGCGGCGCAAAGCCTGAAGCCCATCGCGAAGCTCGTCGCCTTCGGCGCCGCGGCGCAGGACCCGGTCTGGTTCACCACCGCGCCCGTGCCCGCCGCGCAGCAGGCGCTCGCCGCCGCCGGTTGGAAAGTCTCCGACGTCGACCTCTGGGAAGTGAACGAGGCCTTCGCGGTCGTGCCGATGGCGTTCATGCGCGAGCTCGGCGTGCCGCACGACCAGCTCAACGTGCACGGCGGCGCCATCGCGCTCGGCCACCCGATCGGCGCCAGCGGAGCGCGCATCCTCGTGACACTCATCCACGCGCTCCGGCAACGCGGCCTGAAGCGCGGCGTCGCCGCCATCTGCATCGGCGGTGGCGAGGGCCTCGCCGCCTGTGTCGAGCTCTTATGATTTTCGCCACAGAGGACACGGAGAGCCACAGAGAAAAACCGGAGATGGAGGCAACTCTGTGACCTCTGTGCCGCCTCCTGTCTTTCCTCTGTGTCCCAAATCTCTTCCCCCCATGAGCAAAGTCTTCCCTTCCGCCGCGGCCGCGCTCGCCGGCTTGTTGCACGATGACATGACGGTCGCCGCCGGCGGCTTCGGCCTGTGCGGCATCCCGGAGAACCTCATCCTCGCCCTGCGCGACAGCGGCGTGAAAGGCCTCACCATCGTCGGCAACAACGCCGGCGTGGACGACTTCGGCATGGGGCTCCTCCTCAAGACGCGCCAGATCCGCAAGGTCATGGCTTCCTACGTCGGCGAAAACAAGGAGTTCGAGCGCCAGGTGCTCGCCGGCGAACTCGAGCTCGAGCTCATTCCGCAGGGCACGCTCGCCGAGCGGTTGCGCGCCGGCGGCGCGGGCATCCCCGGCTTCTACACCCGCACCGCGTTCGGCACCAAACTCGCCGAAGGCAAGGAAACGAAAATCTTCGACGGCAAGGAATACGTCCTCGAACGCGGCATCCGCGCCGATGTCGCCCTCGTGAAGGCGTGGAAGGGCGACAAGTCCGGTAATCTCGTCTTCCGCAAGACCGCGCGGAACTTCAACCCGATGATCGCCACTTGCGCCGCCGTCTGCGTCGCCGAGGTCGAGGAACTGGTCGAAGTCGGCCAGCTCGATCCCGACCAGATCCACACACCCGGCATCTACGTGGATCGCATCATTCAAGGTCCGCGCTACGAGAAGCGCATCGAGTTCCGCACCGTGCAGGGCGCGGCCGCCTCGAAGAAGGAGACGCCCATCCGCGAACTCATGGCGAAGCGCGCCGCGCGCGAATTGCGCGACGGCTTCACCGTCAACCTCGGCATCGGCATCCCCACGCTCGTGGCGAACTTCATCCCGCCCGGCATGAACGTCACGCTCCAGTCCGAGAACGGCCTGCTCGGCATCGGCCCGTTCCCGCCGGAGGACAAAGTCGATCCCGACCTCATCAACGCCGGCAAGCAGACCATCTCCACGATCCCCGGCTCCGCGTTCTTCTCCAGCGCCGATTCCTTCGCGATGATCCGCGGTGGCCACATCGATCTCTCCATCCTCGGCGCGCTCGAAGTCGCCGACA
>JAMPXH010000005.1 GCA_023701285.1 Candidatus Didemnitutus sp. | reverse complement strand
GACGCCCAGCTCCGAAGCGAGCGCGAGCGCGAGCGCGGCGTTTTGCGCCATGCCGCCTGACACACGCTGCAGCACGAAGGTGCGCTTGGCGCCGAGCGTGACTTCCGTGCGCTCAGGCCGGTGCAGCACGGTGAAGACAATCGAGCGGCCGCCGACCTGCACCATCGCCTCGTTCGCCGGCACAAGCACGAGCGGATTGGCGAGCGCGCGGAAGGCCGCGTAGGCCCAGCAGCCCACCGGAAAAACCTGCCAGCCGCCCGCGCGCACCGCCGCGGGCAGTCGCGCCTTCTCGTTCGCGACACCGTCGAGCGAGCCGAGTTTTTCCAAATGCGCGGGGCCGACCAAGGTCACAACGGCGTGATCGGGCTGGATCATCTCCGCGAGGCCCTGCATCTCGTCGGGCATGTTGATGCCCGCCTCGACGACGGCCGCCTCGTGTTGCGCGGGGTCGAGGCGCGTGAGCGTGAGCGGCACGCCGAGGAAATTATTGAGGTTGCCCTCCGTCTTCAGCACGCGGCCGTTGCCTCCACCGAGCAGGAGCGTGAGCAGGTCCTTGGTGGAGGTCTTGCCCGCACTGCCGGTGACGCCGACCACGACGCCGGGAAATTCGGCGCGGTGCGCCGCGGCGATTTGCTGGAAGGCGGTCAGCGCATCGGCCGTGACGAGTTGCGGCAGGTCTGTGCCGGCGACTTCACGGCTGACGAGCGCGGCGGCGGCGCCCTTCGCCTGAGCCTCGGCGAGAAAATCGTGTCCGTCGCGCTTCTCCGTCTTCAACGCCACGAACACCTGGCCCGCGGTGAGCGTGCGGGTGTCCTGGTTGAAGCCGGCGAGCGGTTGCACCGGCGGACGGGACCACCGGCCGGCGGTCCAGCGCGCGAGAGCGTCCGGGTTGAAGCGTGGCATGGAGCACGGGGCGGCGAGGCGCGCGATGGCGCCGGGCGCGTTTACGATTTGAGGGATTTGATGCCGATGAGTTCGCGCACGACCTGACGGTCGTCGAAGGGAACGATGGTGTCGGCGAATTCCTGGTAGGTCTCGTGGCCCTTGCCGGCGACGAGCACGCAGTCGCCTTCGCGGGCCGCGTCGAGCGCGAGGCTGAGGGCGCGGCGGCGGTCGTCGACGAAGGCGATCTTCGCCTCGTCCTTCACGCCGGTCTTCATGTCGCCGAAGATCTGCACGAGCTGCTCCGAGCGCGGGTTGTCGGCGGTGGCCCACGCGAAATCGGCGAACTCCTGCACGGCGGCGGTCATGAGCGGGCGCTTGGTGCGGTCGCGGTTGCCGCCGCACCCGAAGACGACGAAGAGGCGGCCGGGCGTGATGGCGCGGAGCATGGCGAGCGCGTTGCGGAGCGCGTCGTCGGTGTGCGCGTAGTCGACGAGCACGTTGTAAGGCTGGCCTTCCTCGATGCGCTCCATGCGGCCGGGCACGCCGCCGAAGCTCTTCAGGCGCGGAGCGATGACGTCCGGCAGACGACCGAGCGCATAACACGCGGCGAAGGCCGCGAGGAGGTTGCTGAGATTGTAGCGGCCGATGAGCGGGCTTTCGATATCGAGCCGGCCCTCGGGCCAGACGAGCGTGAGCGAGGTGCTCTTGAAATTGAGCTTCACGTTCTCGGCGCGCACCAAGGCGTCGGGTGCTTCGCCGAAGGTGACGATCTTCAGGCCCTGCGGCGCCTCGGCGACGAGACGGCGGCCGTAGGCGTCGTCGACGTTGATCGCGGCCGCACGGGGCGCGGTGCCGACGCCGCCGTTGAAGAGACGGGACTTCACCTCGAAATAGGCCTCCATCGTGCCGTGGTAGTCGAGGTGGTCGCGCGTGAGGTTGGTGAACACGGCGACGGCAAACTGCATGCCGAGCACGCGGTATTGGTCGATGCCGTGGGAGCTGACTTCCATCACGGCCTGGCGGCAGCCGGCGTCGCGCATCTGCGCGAGCATACCGAAGAGTTCCAGCGACTCGGGCGTGGTGCGATACGAGGGCACGATGCGCGCACCGAGGTCGTAGTTCACGGTGCCGATGAGGCCGACGCGCTGCTGCGAGGTGGCGAGGAGGTGCTTGGCGAGATTGGTGACGGTGGTCTTGCCGTTGGTGCCAGTGACACCGATCAGCTCGAGCGACTTGTCGGGGAACTTGAAGAAGCGCTGCGAAACGCGGCCGAGCGCGCGGCGGGCGTCGGTCACCTGGATGTAGGTGACGCGCGCGGAGGTGACGGCGGGGATCTTCTCCGCCACGATGGCGACGGCGCCGCGGGCGATGGCCTCGTCGATGAAGAGGTTGCCGTCGGCGCGGCGGCCCGGGAGGGCGAAGAAGAGGTTGCCGTGCATGACGCGCCGGCTGTCCATGGCGAGTCCGGAGATGGGGCGATCGAGGTCGCCCTTGCTCGCGACGATTTCGTCGTCGTTGAAGTAATCGGTGAGCTTGGGAGCCATTTTGAAGATTTTCTGGCTGACGCGGTCGGCGGGGCGCCGGCGGGTGGCCGGCAGGGAGCGGAACGCGGCGACGAGAGGATAGTTGGGCGTGAGGTAGCCGATCATCGGACACCTCCAGTCAGGGCGAGCATGTTGCGCGTGGGAGCGACGGGCTTGATTTCGAGATACTGGATGAGTTGTTCGGCCACGCTCTTGAAGGCGGGCGCGGAGACGGCGCGGCCGTAGGCGGTGCCGCCGGGGACGCGGGCATCGTCGACGATGACGGAGAGGACGACCTGCGGGCGGCTGGCCGGGAAGAAGCCGACGAAGGAAGCGACGTGGCGGTTGTTCACATAGCGGCCGTCGACGATCTTCTGCGTCGTGCCGGTCTTGCCCGCGATCTCGAAGCCCTCGACGTCGAAGCCGGCGCCGGTGCCGCCTTCCTGCATGACGCCGTGCAGCATGTGCGCGAGCTCGGCGGCGACGCTGGGCTTGAGGACTTGGGCGCGCTTCTCGGGCGCGATGGCGCGGACCAGGTTGCCCTGCTGGTCGCGGACTTCGCGGATGATCTGGGGGCGCAGAAGAGCGCCGCCGTTGGCGACGGCGCTCATGGCCATATGGATCTGCAGGGGAGTGGCGGCGACCGCGTGGCCCATGGGCATGCGGGTGATGGTGAGGCCGTCCCAGCGTTTCGGCTCCTCGAGGAGGCCGCGCACTTCGCCGCCGAGGCCGAAGCGGGTCGGCTCGCCGAAGCCGAAGGCCTTCACGTATTCGTAGTAGCGCTGGTCGCCGAGCTTCATGGCGAGGTGGGCCGCGCCGCGGTTGCTGGATTTGCCGACGATCTGCGCGACGTTGAGGACGCCCATCGGGTGGTCCTCCTTGGGCAGCTTGCGCTCCTTGCCGTTGACGAAGACGGTCTGCTGGTCGCAGTCGAAGGTGCTGAACGGCGTGACGACGCCCTCGTTCAACGCGCCGCCAGCGGCGACGATCTTGAAGGTGGAACCGGGCTCGATGACGTCGGTGACGGCGTTGTTGCGCTGATGGTCGAGGGGCGCCTTGGCGAAGTTGTTCAGGTCGTAGCTCGGGTAGTTCGCCATGCCGAGAATCGCGCCGGTCTGCGGATCACTGACGATGATGGTGGCGAACTTCGGGCCGTATTTCGCGGCGATGGTGGCGAGTTCGCGCTCGATGATGTTCTGGACGACGGAGTCGATGGTGAGGACGACGTCGTAGCCGTCGACGGGCTGGACCTCGCGGGTGCGGAACTGCGCCAACTCGCGGCGATGGCCGTCGCGCTCGGACTCGATCCAGCCGTCCTGCCCCTTGAGGAAAAGGTCGAAGTGCTTCTCGGCGCCGGTGACAGGCGTGTTCTCCTTGTTGATGTAACCGAGCACGTGGGCGGCGAGCTGGCCGCCGGGGTAGACGCGTTTGTAGCCGCGCGTGCCATAGACGCCGCGGATGCCGAGATCGGCGATGGCGTCGTAGATGCGCTCATCGACTTCGTCGGCGAGCTTCACGTAGCGGACGCGCTTGGCCTTCGTCGCCGGATCGGTGGCGGCGCGCGCGAGCTTGGCCGCGGCCATGCTGGTGCGGAGCGTGCGGTCGAGTTCGAGGAAATTGATCCCGGTGAGGCGCGCGAGATCACCCCACTTGGCGGTGTCCTCCTCGCGGAGCATCTCTGGGTCGGCGCCGAGCACGATGTAGGACCGCGAGGTCGCGAGCACGTTGCCCTTGGTATCGAGCAGCGCGCCGCGGCGGGCATGCTCGACGACGATCTGGCGGCGGGCCTTGTCGACGAATTTGAGCAACTCCTCCCGGTCGAGCACGTGGAGGTAGACCAGGCGCACGCCAACGGCGCAGAAAGCCACGAGCACGCCCGCGGCCAGCAGCGTCATCCGAAGATTGGAGGCGAAGCCCTTCGACATGGATCAGCGGCGGTAGGAGGCGCGCTCGAAGCGGACCGCGAAGGTGTTGCCCAGGTTTTCCCCCGCGGCGCTGGAAAGGAGGAGGGACTCGGCATTGCGCTTGCGCGCGAGCTCGATGGACGGATCGCTGCCGACGCGCACGACCTGGCGCTCCTGCGGGGTCGCGAGCGCGAGGCGCATGGTCTGGTTCCGGTCGAGGAGAGCCTGCACGCTCTCGGCCGCGGCGATCTGCGCGCGGATCTCGTCGAGCTTGCGGGTGACGTCGGCCAGCTCGCCCTCGATGACGCGGTTCTGGTTGGCGGTGCGGAAAATCTCCTGGCGCATGGCGACGGCGGCGAGGCCGGCGGTGCCGAAAAAGACGAACCAGGCGAGCAACAGGACGACGATCTTGTTCGTGTTGGCGTTGGGCGGAGGCGGCTTCATGTCAGCGGGGGTATGGACGGGAATCAGAGTTTGCGGAGGGCGCGCAGCTTGGCGGAGCGGCTGCGGGGATTGGTGGAAATCTCGGCGGCGGTCGGGACGACCGGCTTGCGCGTGAGGAGCTCGGCGTGCTTCGGGCGGAGCTGCTGCGGCATGCTATCGTTGGCGTCGACCGGCAGGCCGCAGGCGCGGCGGTAGAACTGCTTCACCGGGCGATCCTCCAGCGAGTGGAAGCTGATGACGGCGAGCACGCCGCCGGGCGCGAGACGGTCGAAGGCGGCGGGCAGCGCGCGCTCGATGGCGCCGATCTCGTCGTTCACGGCGATGCGGATGCCTTGGAACGAGCGCGTGGCCGGGTGGATCTTGCTCTCGCGCTTCACGGCGTTGGGGATCGCATCGGCGATGACCTCGGCGAGCGAAGCGGTGCGCGCGAGCCGGCCGGTGCCGCGGGCGGCCTCGATGGCCTGCACGACGCGACGCCAATTTTGCTCCTCGCCAAAATCGCGGATGGCACGGACGAGCGCATCGTGGCTGGCGACCTCGAGCCAGCGCGCGGCCGGCTGGCCTTCGCGCGGGTTCATGCGCATGTCGGCCGGTGCATCGTGGCGGAACGCGAAGCCGCGCCCGGCCTCATCGAGTTGGAACGACGAGACACCGAGGTCGAAGAGGATGCCGGCGAAGCCCGTGTCGGGCAGCGCGGCGACGTCGCCGAAGTTCTGGTCGACGAAGCGGAAGGTGCCGGGAAACTCCGCCTGCACCGCCGCCGCCCGGGGTTGCGCGGAAGGATCGCGGTCGAGCGCGACGACGCTGGCGCCGGTCTGCAGGATGGCGCGCGTATGACCGCCGCCGCCGAACGTGCAATCGAGATACGACCGGCCGGGCTCCGGCGCGAGGTGGGCAAGGACCTCGGACAGGAGAACCGGCTGGTGCCCCGGGATCATTTGGGCCGGATGAAGATCAAGCGGCGCGGCGGGCATGGTTTTTCTTGCGGCGGAGGATTGGCGTGACTCCCCGCAAGGCGCGCTTCTGCGCGCAGGCGACCATGGAAAGCTTGGGCAAAGGCTGGGTGCGGATGATCATGGTCGGGGCCGGTTGGTTCGTGGTGCTCATCGCGCTTCGCTTAGAGGCCGATGCGGCGCATCATGTCGCCGAAGTTCTCGCCCGCGGTGGCGCGCTGCATGTCCTGCCAGCGCGACGGGCTCATGATGTTGAAAGTGTCGCCCATGCCGACGAGCACCGCGTCCTTCGCGATGCCGGCGTGGGTGAGGAGATCGGCGCTCGCGCCGAAGCGGCCTTGCTTGTCGAACGTGAACGACAGGGCCGAGGAGAAGATGCGCGCCTTCACGGCCTGCGCGTCGCGGTCCGAGAGCTTCATCTCCGAGATCTGCGCGAGGAGCTTCTCGACGCGCGCCGGCGGCAGCACCGCGACGTAGCCGTCCGGATGCGGCATCGCGAGGAAGGTCTCGGTGTCCGAGTGCGTCCAGCGCCAAGCCGACGGAATCGTGAGACGATTCTTGTCGTCGAGCGTGTGCTCGAAACGGCCGGAATAGACTGTGCCTGCGGAAGCCATGAAACGGGTGTGCTCCAGGGCTCGTGTTGCTCTCTTCCCCAGAACGCCCCCTTTTTCCCCATTTTACACCCCACACGCAAGTAAAAAGCCGGCGCAAAACGCTGATTCTTATTCACAAAATGCCGACAAGCCGGGTCGGCCGGAAAGACCGTCCCAAAGGACCGGCGCCGCGGGCCGGTGGCCTCTTTTTCACGGCAGCAACGGACGACCGCCGCCCCCGCCCCACCCCGCCTGACGCAACGCGGGGCAATCCTCGCTTCCGACCCGGCGCCGGCGCGCGCAGGACGCTTTGCGCCGGCTCAGCGCACGAAGGAGATGCCGGCGCGGACGGTCTCGAACTTGTCGCGATACGAAAGCAGGCTTTCGCCGTAGCCGTTGAAATACTGCACGAGCACGTAGGTCTCGAAATCGAGGAGCGAGGTCTTGAACGGCACCGTGAGGTCGAGTTGGTGCGAGAAACGCTCCCAGCCGCGGCCGACATGCCCCGTATAGATCAGCGCCGGCCCGTTCTGGTAACGGCCGAGCGCCACGCGCAACTGACCGTAGCCACGGTAGTCGGCGATGTCGGGATTGTTTTCGCGAGAACCGACGTAGAGGAAGATTTCCGGCGCGACGATCAGATGCCAGTCGTCCATCCGCCCGAGCGTGAACCCCGAGCGCAGATACACCGTGTTCAGGCTGCGGGAAATGTCGCCCGCGCGCCCGTTCGACTCGTGCTTGAACGCGACTTGGTAGCCGAGCCAGCGCACCGCCTGCTGCTCATGCAGCGGCGCGAGCGACTCGAAGATCAGCTCCGGCATGTAGCTCGTGTCGTAGAACGGGCTCGAGTCCGCGCTGATATCCCACAGCGAACGCTGCGTGTAGCCGGCCTGCAACGTGAGTGGCAGGCGCGTGGCGTCGCCGTCCGTGAGATTCATCAGACGGTATTTGAAACTGAACTGGAACTTCGCCGCCGGAGCGTCCGCGCCGTAGACGAAGTAGATCGACTCGTGCGCCGCGAGCCGTCCCTGGAAGGTGCGCTCGATCTCGTCCGCCGCCGCCTTCAACCCGGCCATCTTGCGGAACGGCTCCTTCTCCTCCGCCACCGCGTGCGGCGCCACCGGCCACGCCGCGCGAGCCACCGGCTGCCCGGGCAGGAGCGTTTCCAAGACGATCAACCCGCTGCAATCGTGCGGCACGACGAGTTCGTAGCGGAAACGGTGAAACCCGCCGGGCGCGAGCTCCACCGCCGCCGGTTCGAGCGCACGCAACGTCACGAGCCAGCTCTGGTCGCCGCGCGTCAGGCGCGCCTCAATGCGCGGCGGCGGCGCGAACGACACCGGGGCCGGACCGGCATTGAGCGCCAGCCACTCGACCACCACCGGCGCACCCGGCACCGACTCCTCCGTCGGCGCAATCAGCGCGCCCGTGAAGCCCGGCGCGAGCTCCGTCGCCGCCCGCGCCAACGGACCGGACACGAGCAGCAGCGCCCCCACAAGTGCACCGGCGACATGGATCGCGCGGGAATGACGCAGGAAAAATTTCATGCCGCGAATCTAGCAACACCTGCGCGCCGCGGGAATGACTTTGAATCTCGCGGCGCAGTAACCGGCGGTTAACGGCCCGGCCGCAGCGGCATTCCTTCAGGCTCTGCACTCAGGCGGCGCGATGCAGCGCACTGCCTCCACTGCGCTCCAGTCCGCGTCTCCGCATCTCGCAGCTTGCAGGCCCTGAGGAGCGCAGCACCATGCCAGCTGTGCCTCGCCGCCCGCACAAAGTCACCCAGACCAGCATCGCCCGCGACCTCGATCTCTCCCAAGCGCTGGTCTCGAAAGTCCTGAACGGCGGCCGGCGCGGCGTCGATCCCGCCACCTACGAGCTCATCTGGGAGCACGCCCGCAAGAGCGGCTACCACCCCAAGGGCATGCACAGCAGCGCGGTCGCGGAGAGCGTCGCCGTGCGGCAGATCTGCGTCGTGCTGCGCGCCGGACTGAACTTCGTGGAGATGGCGAATTTCCCGCACACGAGCCATGTGCTGCACGGCTTGCAAAGCACGCTGGCGCAGCACCGGCACTCCACCGTGCTCCTCGGCGCCGAGGACCAGCTTGATCGCGAAACGTTGCGCCAGCATCTCGGCGGCGCGGATGCACCGCGCGGCGTGGCCGTCATCGGCGAGATCAGCCCGCGCTTCCTCGACGAGATCCGCCTTTGCACGCCGCGCGTCGTCACCGTCAGCGCGCTTTATCCCGGTCTCTGCCACGCGGTGTTGTCGAACGAAGACCAAGCCGTCGAGCAACTCGTCGCGCACCTCGCCGAGCAGGGGCACACACGATTCGCGTGGATCGATTCCTTCAAGGGTTCCGGCCGCTACACCGAGCGTCTCGAAGCGCTCCGCCGGGCCCTGACCCGACGCGACTTGGCCCTCGACGAAGCCGACCACCTCACGTTGCCGCCCGATCCGGGCGCCTCCGACGATTTTGCCCGTCGTTTCGGGGAATTCATCCGCCGCCGCAATCCCCCCACGGCCATCCTGTGCTTCAACGGCGTCATCGCGCGCCATGTGCACCGCGCACTCAGCCTGGCCGGACACGCGGTGCCGCGCGATTTCAGTGTGGCGGCCGTGGATGCCTCGCGGGTCTGCCGCGTCGAGCATCCGCGCATCAGCTGCGCCTCGGCCGATCCGGAAAAACTCGGCACGACCGCGGCCATGCTATTGATCGATCATCGCGGAGAAGCCGCGGAGAATCTCACCCAGACGGTGCTCGCCGCGCAGTTTTTCCCCGGCGAGACCACCGGCCCGGCGCCGCGGACGAAGAAGGCCCGCTAACGGGCCGCGGCAGCAGAGAGACGGGATCGTCGCGGATCCTGCCTTCCTTGCCTTTCCGCAAAGTGGCGGACGTATCGGACGTCCGCCACGCATCAGTCCGCGCTCAATTCGGATCGCTGGAGGACAGGGTCGCGGCGACCTGATCGATCTGCGTGTTCGCCTCGCAGCAGCGGATCTCGAACGTATGCGTGCCCGCCGCCAGGCTGGCGGAGGTGCGCTTCCATTTGTAGCCGCTGCCGAGCCAGGTGAAGTTCAGGTTCGTCCACGATCCATTGTTCACCCGCACCCACACCTCGTTGGCGCTCGCGTTGCCGGCGAGCCCTTTGGCGTGGAAGTAAACCGTGGCGGCACTCGACAGCGTGAATGTGTAGACCGCCCCGCCCCCCGCCGGCGGAGATCCGGTGCTGCTGACCAGCGCACGCAACGCCTGGCCGCCCGACGCCCCGCTGTCCGTCACCAAGCTCCAGTAACCGGAGTCGACCGTCGCCGCCTCGGCTTCGACAATCGCCGGCACGACGTTGCCGGAGGTGATCGTGTAGGTCGCCGTGGCGATGGCGGAATCCAGCAGGCCGCTCTTGTAGGCGATGGCCTTGATCGTCATCGACGCACCGACCGTGCCCGGCCCGGTGTAGAGCGTGCCGTAAGTCGGACTCGGCGTCGTGCCGTCGATCGTGTAGCGGATTTGCGCACCGCTCGTCGCGGTGCTGAGGGCCACGCTCTGCGGTGCGGTGTAGGTGCCGCCCGCCGGGGAGAACACCGGCGTGGCCACCTGCGTCGCCGCCGCCTCGACCGTGAGCGAAAGCGCGCGGGTGGCGGTGGCGCTCGCCGCGTCGCTGACTTGCGCGGTGAAGTTGAATGTGCCCGTGGCCGACGGCGTGCCGCTGATAAGGCCCGCGCTGTTCAGGCTCACGCCGGAAGGCAGAGCCCCGCCCACCAGCGACCAAGTGTAGGGCGTCGTGCCGCCACTGGCCGCGAGCGACTGGCTGTAGGCAACGCCGAGCTGGGCGTTGGGCAGTGTGGCCGTGGTGATCGCGGGGCCGTCGCCGTCGTGGCTGACGTTCAGATGATAGAAACTCACGACCGCCGTCTCGCCGTCATCGGGATTGGTGTAGTAGGCGCCGGCCTTGTAGTAGAACGTCACGTCGGCCCAATCGGAGTTGTTGGCATACATGTCGATCGTCTGAGTGACGCCGTTGACGGTGACAGAGAAGAGGCAGCTGGTGGCCGAGCCGTCGATGCGGAGACGATACGTGATCGGTTCGCCGACGGCGATGTTGTTGGTGAAATAGAGCGTGTCCTGCGACGAGAGCGAGCTGGGGTTGCGCTTCACGGTGCAATAGACGCGCGCGGGCGACACGGTGTTGTCGAAGCGCAGGATGATGGCGGGAACGTTCGGCTCCTTGCCGTGGATCTGGCCGAGGGAGACTTTCCCGTCGCCCACGTCCTCCACGACGCAGATCGCATCCATGATGTGCGTGCCGCTGTAGTCGCCCGGTTTCCAATTGCGCAGCGTGTCGTCGGGATTGGACTCGCGCAGTTCGCTGCGCGGGTGCGACGACGTGCCGCCGGCGGCGCCGTTGTAGGGCACGCCGAAGACCATCGCTCCGTCCGCACCGGTATAAAAATACGGTGCGTAGGCGTAGCCGGCGGAGAGCTGCGAAGGCAGGATGGTGAGCGGCGTGCCGCTGAACCCGCCCGAGCCGTCGACTGGCAACGTGATGTTCCACTTCGTGAGGTCGAAGTTGCCCGACGGCGGCAGGCTGGGGTCGAGGGCGATGGCCGGGGAACTCGCGACGCCGAGGAGCGTCCCGAGGAGGAGTGCGCGCGTGAGACGCACGGGCATGGAGCGTAGCTTCATGTGATTCCGGATAACAACGGCATCGGAGGGATCGCGCGGCGACGGCGATGCCGGACGGCGCACACGCGAGGGGGCGGGAAAGACGGTCCTTGCGCCGGGGGTGGCCGGACGTGGCGCGGGGCACGGTTGCTGTCGCCCGCGTCCCGCGCCGAGCCCAGCCACCCCCTGGTTGGCGGGGCTCAAAACGCGAGGTCGTAGCTCAGCGTCCAGCTCATGCCGTCGGCGGCGAGGCCGGACCCGAGGAAATAGCGTTCATCGAGGATGTTTTTGCCGTTCAGCTGGACGCGGTGACGGAAACGGCGATCGGCCGACCGCCAACGGTAGCCGAGACCCACATCGACGGTGTGATACGGCGGTGTGATGTAGTTCTCGATGCCGTTGGGCAGATTGAGCGTGCCGCTGGGGATGATCGCGCCCGGGGCAAGATCGGGCCGGGGCAGTTCGCCGTTGGGGAACGGGTTGTTCAGAAACGGCGCGGCCGTGCCCGCGGCGGCGGCAACCTGCGCGGAAGTCAGCGTGCGTCCGCTGCCGGCGGGATTGGTGGGATTGGCGCTGTTGTAGCGGTAGCCGGCGGTGAAGTAGAGGCCGCGCAGCGCCCCTTCCTTGAACTCGTAGCGCGTGCCGAGGCTGACCGTTTGCTTCGGTGCGTTCCGCAGCGGCAAGCCGATGAGCCAGCGCAGCGGGTGACTGTCGTAAGTCGCCTCGGTGTAGCCGTAGCCACCGAAGAATTGCAGCTCAGGCGTCGCCACCCAGTTGAAATCGCTCTCGAAACCGCGCGACGACTGCTCGCCGGAGACATAGGTCACGGAGAGCGCGCCCGCACTGGTGTCGGCGTTGACCCGATCCGCCACCTTCTCGCGAGTGATGTCGAACCAGCCGGCGGTGAAGGAGAGATTGCCGTCAAACGCACTGACCTTGATGCCCGCATCGACGCCGTGGCCCTCTTCGTTGGGCAGGGCGAAGGTGCTGCCGTCGACCGGACTGATGCCCACGGCGTTGCCCGCCTGGATCTGCGGGAAGAACGACGTGCTCGCATTCGCGTAAACCCGCAGCCACGGGCGGACGGCATAGTTCAGGCCGGCCTGGTAAGTGAGCTTGCGCTCGACCTGTTCGGTGACGCGACTGGCGGGGTTGGTCGCAAGGTGATCCTCCAGTTCGTTGCGCACCCAGTCGTAGCGCATGCCGGCGAGCAGGATCAGGCGCTCGTCCAGCAGGAACGCGCGCTCACTCACGAAGAGCCCAACGACGTCGATGAAGAGGTCGGTGTGCAGCGATGGGACGTCGTTGTTATAGAGCGCGGGGTTCTCGTGGTAGTTGGAAAAATACTCGAGCCGCGGATCGTTGATCGGCACGGCGGCGCCGAGGCCCGGCATGCCCGCCGCCAGGTTGGTCATCTGGTAGGCCTTCGAATCGGTCTGGGTATGGCGGCCGTAATCGAGAGTCAGGAGCAGTTTGTGTTTCACCGGGCCCGTCTCGAAGTGGGACAGCAGATCCGTCTGCCAGCCGCCGACGCCCTCGGTGATCGCGCGGTATTGCGGCGTGCCGCGGGAGATCGAGCCGCCGTTCGCCGGGCTGAGATCGGGGCGATACACGTTGCGCGAGGCGACCTCGTTGCGCTCGGTGAGGCGGCGCCACCAGTTCGCAGAGCTGCGCAGTGAGACGTTCTGGTTGAAGCGATGCTCGAACGACGCGATGATGTTGTGGATGTTGCGGTGGGAGTAGTTGCGCGGGCCCTGGAAATTGTAGTCCCACAGCTCGGTCGCGAGACGGGTGTTGGCGGTGTAGAGGCCGCCGGTGGCGCGATACGGGTCCTGCACGTTCGGCACCTGCGTGCTCGGCATCACGGCGCCGGAGATGCCCTGCTCGCGGCGCTCGAGGAATTCGTATTCCAAGCTGAGGCTCGTGCTCTCGCTCGGTTTGAACAGCAGCACGCCGGACACCGTGCCGAGCTCCGCGCGCTTGTGCACGGGATCGGGATCGCGCGTCCACTGCGTGGCATCCACGCGGTAAAACAGATGCGGGCTGATCGGCCCCGTCGCCGAGAATTCCCCGCGCCAGAACTCGTGCGAACCGCCCGAGACGGAGACACGATAGGCCTCCTTCGTCTGCGGACGGCGCGTGACGAGGTTGATCGCGCCCGAAGGGGTCGTAATGCCGTAAATGGCGGCGGTCGGCCCTTTGATAACCTCGGCTCGATCGACGTTCACGCGATCGGAAAGCCCGTTCCGGCGAAATCCATTCCGCAGCTGCAGCTGCGCCGCGAAGCCGCGGAGGTTGTAGCCGCCCCAGAGGTTTTCGGACGCCACGAAGTTGCTCGTGTAGGCGAACTGCTCGGCGAACTCGAGCAGGCTGAACTCCTCCATGAACTGCGACGTCACCGTGTTCACCACGAACGGCAGGTCGAGGATCTTGCTCGCGACGCGCGTGCCGGTGGTCGACTCCGTGGCCGCGTATTCGCTGGCGGCTCGCGAAGTGACGGTGAACTCGGGCAGCGCAACGGTCTCCGATTCGGGAGCGACGGCAGGCCGCGCGGGCTCCTGGCCGAAAGCGACGCCGGCCGCGCCGACGAAGGCGAAAAACGCTCCCCGGAAAAGGAAGCGGCATGGGTGGGTGACGGGGTGATTCATGATCTTCGGGGATATGAGGCGGACAGCAGCTCGCCTCCGTGGGGGTGACGGCAACCTGCCCGGGCGATCCACGCCATGGCAAGATAAAATGATAATTATCATATTAATTCGCTTGTGGCGAATCCGCGCGCAAGCTTCTCGGCCTATTTGAATGAGCCAACCAGATTGAAACTGGAGTCCTGTTTGACATCGCCCACATTATTGTGATATTTATCATATGTTACCCCATGACATCCACGCCATCCACCCTGCCGCTCCTCCTGGAGCGATCCGCCCGGCGCGCGCCCGAACGCGACGCCTTGATCTACCTCGATCAGCACTTCACCTACGCTGCCCTGCTGGACCATGTGCGCCGTGCCGCGGCGGGATTCCAAGCCGCTGGCGTGGGTCCTGGCGATCGCGTGGCGCTGCTGCTCCCGAACTGCCCGCAATTCGTCATCGCCTTCTTCGGCGCGCTCTCCGCCGGCGCGATCGTCACCACCACGAGTCCGCTCTACACCCTGCGCGAGGCCGTCCACCAATGGCGCGACGCCGGTGCCAAGGTCGTGGTGGCCGACGCACGGCTGGTCGCGCTGGTCACAACGGCGCAAGCGGAATGCCCCGCGCTCGGACGCGTGATCCTCACCGAGGACACGGAGTATGCCCCGAACGGATTTCCGCGCCTCGCCGCGGCGTTGCACGGCGCACCGCTCGACCGGCTCCCGGACGGCCCCGTGCGCTGGAGCGATCTGCTCCGCTGCCGACCAGGCGAACTGCCCCAGCAAGTGCCCGATGACATCGCATGCCTGCAATACACCGGCGGCACCACCGGCACCTCCAAGGGGGCGATGCTCACCCACGCCAATTTTTGGGTGAACATCCATCAGACGCGCGAACGCCTCAGCGGCGGCGACGCCGGGCCCGAATTCTCCGTGGCCGTCCTGCCGCTGTTCCATATCTTCGCGTTGACTTGCGTCATGCTCTCGGCGCTGGAAAGCGGTGGCACCCTGCTGATCCTGCCCCGCTTCGACGCCGCACTCACGCTTGCGGCCATCCGTCGTCACCGTCCCGCCTTCTTTCACGGCGTGCCGACGATGTATGTCGGTTTCCTCAACGTGCCCGGCGTCGGCGCGGAAGATTTCCGCTCGCTCCGCTGCTGTGTCACCGGAGGAGCGCCCATCGCGCAGGAGGTGCACCGGCGCTTCGAGGAACTGTTATCCGATGGTGCGCGCCTGATCGAAGGCTACGGCCTGAGCGAATGTTCCCCGGTGAGCCACTTCAACTCCGGCCCGGAAAACCGTCCCGGCACGATCGGCCGGCCCGTGCGCGACACGGAATGCCGGATCGTCGACGCGGAGACCGGCACACGCGAACTGCCGGTCGGCGAGCCCGGCGAACTCATCCTGCGCGGCCCGCAGGTCATGCGCGGTTACTGGGAAAAGGCGGACGAGACCGCCCTCGTCTTGCGCGGCGGCTGGCTGCACACCGGCGACATCGCAGTGCGCGACGCCGACGGATTCTACACCATCGTCGATCGCAAGAAGGACCTCATCCTCGCCGGCGGATTCAACATCTATCCCCGCGAGATCGAGGAAGTGCTCTTCACCCATCCGCATATCCGCGAAGCCCTCGTGATCGGCGTGCCCGATTCCTACCGAGGCGAGACGGTCAAGGCCTGCATCGTCCCGCACGCCGGAGCAATCCTCTCGCCGGAAAGTGTGATCGCGTTTTGCCGCGAGCGCCTCGCCGCCTACAAGACGCCCAGAATCGTCGAAATCCGTGATTCACTGCCCAAATCCGGCGTCGGCAAATACCTGCGGCGAGAACTGCGTCGCGAAGCGGCGGCCGTCCCCCAACCCAGCTGACTCTATGCTCAGAACTCTGCCCACCCTGATCCTCCTCGCGTGCGGATTCCTCGCCACGAGCGCCCAAACGCCCGACGCCACGCAACTGGCCGACTGGCTCCGTCGCTATCCCGACGCCGACGCCAACCACGACGGCGTGCTCACGCTGGAGGAGGCGCGCAGCTATCGGGAAAAAGTGCGCGCCACACGCGCCGGTGCGAATCCCCGTGCGACAGAGACCGTTCGCGCCGGGCCGGCCACGCCGAGCCCGACGTTCGCCGATCTCGCCTACGGCACTCACCCCAGGCAAGTGCTCGACTTCTGGCGCGCCGACTCGGCCGCCCCGGCGCCGGTGGTCGTTTACATCCACGGCGGCGGCTTCGTGCAAGGGGACAAGAGCCGCGCCCGCGAGAGCGAGTTATTGCGTGAGTGCCTCGCCGCCGGCGTCTCCTTCGCTGCGATCAACTACCGCTTTCTGTCGACGGACACGGCGCTGCCCGACATCCTCCGCGATTGCGCGCGCGCCGTGCAGTTCATCCGCGCCCATGCGACCGAGTGGAACCTCGACAAGGATCGCCTCGCCACGTTTGGCAGCTCCGCTGGCGCCGGCGCGTCGCTCTGGCTGGCATTCCACGCCGATCTCGCGGACCCGAGCAGCGCGGACCCGGTCGCGCGGGAATCGAGCCGCCCCGCCTGCGTCGGCGCGCTCAGCACGCAATTCACGTATGATTTCCCGCGCTGGGCGGAATTGTTCGGCGAGGACATGGTCGCCCGGTTCGGCGGGCGCTACAACTCGCCGGCTTTCTACGGCTTCACCTCGCATGAGGAAGTCATTGGACCGGCCGGCCGACGCGTGAGGGCCGATTGCGACATGCACGGCCTGATGCAGGCGGGCGCCCCGCCGTTCTTCTTGCAGTCCGACGCCGACGCCGTCCCGGCCCGCACTGTCTCTGAATTCCTCCATCATCCGCTGCATGCGAAAGCGCTGGTCGATCGCGCCCGCGAAGTCGGCGTGCGTTCCATCGCGGTGGTGCCATCGCTCGGTTTGGAGCCAGCGGCGGGAGACGCACGCACGCTGCGCGAGTTTCTCCTGCGCGAGCTCGGCATGGAAGCGCCCTCTCCGCCCGCTCCCAGTCGCTCGCGTTGAAAAGCAGTTGCGGGCCACGGCGGTAAGGGACTTCCTTGGGAGCGGACGCATCGTCCGCACACCATGTTGTCACCCCTCGACGTCCAACTCATCGGCCCGGAGGTCGCCATCCGCTGGAATGATGGCACGGAGAGCTACATCACGTTCGCCACGTTGCGCGCGGCCTCGCCCAGCGCCGAGGTGAAGGGCGAGCAGGACATCTTCGGCAACCAATACGGCGGCGAGGCGCCGAAGAGTCACGTCGGCGTCGAGGTGCTCGGCTGGGAACAGGTCGGCAACTACGCGCTGCGCTTCGATTTCAGCGACGGCCACCGCACCGGCCTCTACCCCTACACGCTGCTGCGCCGGCTGGGCGAGCTCCCGCGCTGACCGGGCCGCCCCAGCCGGTCGGGCGGGCGGGCAAACTTTTCCCGTGCAACTGCACGGCGGCATGCTTCACTGCGGTTCGACCATGGCCGAAACCCGTCTCGCCTCGCTTCGCAACGCCTTCCTCACCGGTCTCCTGCTGGTGGCGCCGTTCGTCGTCACGGTCTGGGCCCTGCGCTTGGTGATCGGCTTCGTCGGCGGCTCCATCACGCCGCTGTTCCTGCCCTACCTGCCCGACGCGCTCAGCCACTTGCCCAACCTCGTCTGGGACGTCACGACGACGCTCATCGTCCTGGGTCTCATCGCGGCGCTCGGCTATCTCTCGCGCCTGCTGCTCGGCCAGTTCGTCGGCGCGATGACGGAGCGCTTCATCCACAGCATCCCGGGCATCGGCGGCTTCTACAACAGCGTCAAACAGTTCATCGACACCTTCGGGGCGAAGGACCGCGCGCAGTTCAGCAAGGTCGTGCTCGTGCAATTTCCCCGCCCCGGCGCCTACACCATCGGCTTCGTTACCAACACGGCCCAAGGCGGCCCGCATCAGCATCTCCCCGGCACGCATTGGGCGGTCTTCGTGCCGACCTGCCCGAGTCCGGTGAACGGCTTCTTCATGTATCTGCCCGCCGCCGAGCTCATCGAACTCGACCTCTCCGTGGGCGACGGGATGAAAGTCGTCATCTCCTGCGGCGCCGTGCTGCCCTCGTGGTCCGATCCGGCGACGGCCAGGACGGCGTTGGTTGGCGACAACGCAGGCGCCTAGCGCGGCATGCCGGGCCAGCAACTCCAGACCAACGGCTGGGTGCTCGGACGCCCGCTCTCGGGCTCCGATGCCTTCGAGTCATTGCAGCTCTTCAGCGAGTCGCACGGCGTGCTCGTGGCGCTCCGGCGCGTGTCCACCAAGACCGCCCCGCAAAACTCCCCGCTCGATCTCTTCGACGAAGCCGAACTCGCGCTCGAGTCGACGAACCAAGGCCGCACCTGGTTCGTGAAGGAGCACCGCCACCTTCGCCGTCATCCGGGCATCGGCCGCTCCTACGCCGCGCTGCAGGCCGCCGCCTCGCTCTCCGGCCTGCTCCTGCGCAACCCTCTGCCGGACGAATCCCGCCCGGCCCTCGCGGGCCTGTTGCGCCTGTCGCTCGCGGCGCTCGACGGCGGCGCCCGGCCCGATCTCGTCTGGTTCAAGGCGCTCTACTGTTTCCTGCGCGACGAAGGTTATCCCGTAAAACAGGATTGGTGGCAGCACCTCGGCGACGACGACCGCGCCGCCGCCGCGTTCATCCTCAACCAGCCCATCGCGCAGCAGGAGCCCGCGCCCGACCTGCTCGACCGTCTCACACGCCGCCTCGCGGCCTGGGTCGCGAGCGACACGGAGATCCGGCTCACTTGAGCCGCTCCGTCCCGCCCGCCGCGTCGTCATGCAATTCTCCCTCGCCGCCAAGACCGCCAGCCTGAGCGTGGGCGAGTTCGCGGATTTCGCCCTCGGCCCGCGCGACGGCGGCGGCGGTTCGCCGGGCCTGTGGCGCGCGCAGCTCGGGCAGCACTGGCACCAGGAACTCCGCGCCCAAGCCGAGCGCGAAAAATCCACCGCCGGCGACGCCGCCCCCGCCCTCGCCTTCGAGGTGCCGATCGAGGGCCGCCTGATGCATCGCGGCTGGACGCTGACACTCGGCGGACGGATCGACCAGATCGTCGGCACGACGCTGCGCGAGATTAAGACGGTGCTGCGACCGCTGCCCGCCGCCGAGCCGGAATTGCGCGCCGATTACCCGGCTTATTTTCTCCAGCTCGCCACCTACGTCGTGCTGCGCCGCCTGCAGGGCGCGCCGGATACGCGCGCCGAACTGGTCTTCGTCGAAGCCTCCTCGGGACTCGCGCAGCCCCTGACACTCACCCCGTTCGATGAAGCGCTGGTGCACCACCAGCTCGACGCCGTCGTCGGCTTCCTGCAGCAGCAACTCCAAGCCGCGCAACGGCGCCGCGCGCTCGTCTTCGCCCCGCCGTTCCAGGAATTGCGGGCCGGGCAGGAGACGATCCAAGCCGATCTCGCCGCCGCGCTCGACCGCGCACCCGTCGTGCTCTTCGAGGCGCCGACTGGTTACGGCAAGACGGGCTGCGTGCTCGAGTTCGCGCTCCGGCAGCTGCAAACGGGCCGCTTCGACCGCCTGCTCTGGCTGACGAGCAAATCCACCGGTCAGCTCCAAGTCGTCGAAACGCTCCGCCGCATGACGGCGCGCCCCGCCGGCGGCGGCGCCTCCCTCGCCTTCTGGCAGGTGCGCAACAAGGGCGAGCATTGCGTGAACGACGTCTTCCACTGCGTGCGCGACGGCTGCCGGTTCCTCGCCGAGGCGGTGGAGCGCTGGCCGCAGAGCGGACTGGCGCGCTTCCATCTCGACCCGGCCCAGCCCCGCGACCTCGACACGCTCCGCGCCGCCGGGCGCGAAGCGGGCGTCTGCCCCTACGAGATCACCCGCGCCGCACTCGCGTTCAACGACGTGTGGATCGGCGACTACAACTACGTCTTCGCGCCGGACAACCGCGGCCTGTTCCTCGACCAGCCGGGCTTCTCCGCCGCGCGCACGCTGCTCGTCGCCGACGAGGCGCACAACCTGCCCGCGCGCGTGGCCGACGCGTATTCGCACCGCACGGACGCCGCGGACGTCAGCGCCCTGCTCGCCGAGCTCGATCACCAACGTGCTCCGGCCGCCCTCGTGCTGGCCGTCGAGGCCTGGGCGCGCGTGCTCGGTTCGGTCGATCCCTGCGAGGTGCTCGATCCGTTGCACGAGGCCGATGCGCGCGACGCGCTGGAGCGTCTGGCGGAGCTGGTCACGACGCTGCCGCTCGACCATGCCGCGCTCGGTCCGCGGCACAGCGAGACGCTGTGGCAGTTCGTGCGCCTCCACGATTTCCTCCAGGATCGGCAGCTGCACCGCCTGCTGTGGTCGCGCCGCGAAGGCACTCTCGAATTCACCTGCGTGGACGCCGCCGACGCCATCGGCGCGACGTTGCGCACCTTCGGCGGCGCGATTCTGATGTCCGCCACGCTCGCGCCCTTTGCGCCGTTCGCGGCGTCATGCGGCTTGGAGCCGCCGACCGCCGCAGCCGCCGCATCGGCGGCGCCCTTCACTTCTCTGCGCGCCGTGGCGCCGTGGCGCGCCGGCGCCTACGACGTCGCGGTGGACCTGCGCCTCTCGACGGCGCTGCGCGAGCGATCCCAGCATTACGGCACGACGGCCGAGACGATCGAGGCGCTGCACGCCGCATCGCGGCAGGCGGTCGCGGTGTTCTTCCCTTCCTACGCCTACGCGGAATCGGTCCTCGCCGCACTGGAGCGCGGCGGATCGGTGTTGCGCGCCGCGTTGCAACCGCGGCTGCCGGACCTCGCGGCGCAGGCCGCCTGGGTCGAGGAGACGCTGGCGTTCACCGACGCGCTCTTCCTCGTGCTCGGGAGCAGCTTCGCCGAGAGCATCGACCTGCTCGGCGGACGCGTCTCGCACGCGATGGTCGTCGGCCCGGCGTTGCCCGAGGTCAACGCCGTGCAACGCGCGCGCCTCGATGCGCTGGGCGCGCTCGGACGCGAGACGGCGTTCCAGCGCGTCTATCAGATCCCCGGGCTGCAAAAGGTGAACCAATCCCTCGGCCGCCTTGTGCGCGGCCCAGGGCAGCGCGCGAAGGTGCTGCTGCATTGCCGCCGTTTCGCGGAGCCCGCCTACGCGCGGTTGCTCGATCCGGAGTGCCAATTCTACCGCGAGCTCGGCAGCGGCGCGGACCTGCGCGAGTGGCTGGGCTTGCCTAGCTGACGCCGGACTCACCGAGCAGGTTGGCGAAGATCATCTTGCCCCCGGCCGTCGGCAACACGCCCGTGATCTCGGCCGTGACGCGGCGACCGATCATGGCGCGGGCGTGATTGACCACCACCATCGAACCGTCCGGGAGGTAGCCGACCGCCTGGCCCTCATCCTTGCCCGGCTTGGCCAGATCGACCTCGATGCTTTCGCCGATCACGATTTCCGGACGCAGCGCTTTTTCGAGGGAATGCAAATTGAGCCAGGAGACGCCGTGGAACTGGGCCATCTTGGCGAGATTCTGGTCGGTGGTCAGCAGCTTGGCGCGCATCGACTGGGCGAGGAACACGAGTTTCGCCTCCAGATCCTGCCGGCGGGTGATCTCGCTTTGGTGGATGCGGATGTCGAGGTGCTTGATGCGGCGCAGCTCGTTCAACACCTCCAACCCACGCCGGCCGCGCGCCTGCTTCAGCGGGTCAGGGGAATCGGCAACCTGCTGGAGCTCGTTCAACACGAATGTCGGGATGACCAGCGCCGCCCCGAGGAACTGCGTCTCGCACACGCGTGCGATACGTCCGTCGATCAGGGCGCTCGTATCGACGACGATGAGCGGCACGTCGACCTCGTGCGGCACGAAGCGCACGTAGGGGATGACGAGGTTGAACTCGTCGCGCCCGCGCAACGCGATGACGGTGCCGAGGTAGGTGCAGACGAGGAACAGCGTCAGACGCACGAGGTAGATCACCTGCGGGTCGCCTTCCTCCAACAGCGGCGACGTGCTGATGAGCCAGGCAATGAGCGCCCCGACCCCGAGGCCGAACGTCATCGCCGAGAGCCCGCGCAGCGAGAAGCCCTTCAGGAGCACATCCACCAGCACGACGAGCGCGCCGATGAGCGCGCCCACGATCATCGCCAGCCAGCGGTAATCATCCCATTCCTTGATGGTGTAGGCCACGAGCCAGCCGCCCACGACGCAGAGGACCCAGAAAGCCAGCCGGATGACGAGCAGCGTTCTGTTCATGACGGTTTACTCGAAGGTCCCGCGCCGGATCAGCCACAGCAGCACGAACGGGATGATGAGGAAAAGGAGCATGACCCCGTAAAGGATCCATTGCGCCCGCTGCGCCTTCTTCATCAACTCGGGATCCTGCGGCTCATCCATGACCGCGAAAATCCACCGCTTTGACGCCCATGACAACGCAATACTGGCTCGTGAAACAGGAACCCGAGGACTACGCGTGGACCGACTTCGTCCGCGATGGCCGGACAGCCTGGACCGGCGTGCGCAATTACGCCGCGCGCATTCACCTCAAGGCCATGCGCGCCGGCGACGAGGTGCTCTTCTACCACAGCGGCGACGCCAAGGCCGTCGTGGGGCTCGCCCGCGTCGTGCGCACCGCCTATCCCGATCCGACGGCGGACGAAGACGGCTGGGTGGCGGTCGATCTCGCGCCGGTCGAGGCGTTGCCGGCGCCGGTGACGCTCGCGCAGGTCAAGGCCGACGCCGCGTTGCAACAGATCGCGCTCGTGCGCCAGAGCCGGTTGTCCGTGATGCCGCTGCGCGCGGCGGAGTTCGCCCGCATCCGGCGGCTCGCGCGGGCCTGAGCGCGCTCAGCGCGCGGGCGCCGGGTTCACGAGGTCGACCTCGACGGCGATGCGGAAGCCGCGCACGCGCGACCGCTCGCTCCGCGCCGCTTGCTCCACCACGCCCTCCGCGTTCAACACGGGGCCGTTGGCGCCCTCGGCTTCGCTGGCCAGCCACTCGGCGAGACCGCCCTTGAGATTTTGAAACACGCCCGCGCCCTCGCTCCCGGCGAGGCGCACCTCCTCCAGCGTGGGCAGCCGCACCTTCCAACCGAGGACCCATCCGGCGCGACGGCAAAACTCGGCGGCCTCCGCGAGCGTGACGGAGTCCACGGGCTGCGTGCGGCCCGGATTGCGGCTCGGGTTGGAGCTCATCAAGCGCGTGAACTCGGACTGCAGCACCTCGGCCTTCTGCAGGGCGATTCCCTGCTGGCCGGGCAGCGGCGCGAGCTGTTCGTAGAGCCGGTCCTGGAGATTCGCGAGGTCGCCCGAGCGCACGTTCAGGAATGCCAGCTGCATGCGCATCGCCTCGTCCAGCCCCTTGGCCTTCGGCAGCCGCGCGGCGATCTCCTCGAGCTGGGCCAGCGCTTCGCGGATGGATTGCTGGGCCTGGAAAACCTCGCGCCGACGCAGATGCTGCTCGGCTTGGTCGCGCAGCGTGACCGCGATCTTCAACGCGTCGGCCGCCAACGTGGTCTGGCGCTCGGATTCGATCTCCTCCAACCGCTCCATCGAGACAAAGCGGCTGCGGCCGAAACGCTCGTTCAGCGTGCGCTGGGCCTCGGCGGCCTCGGCCAGACCGGCGGCGGCCTCGGATTGGCGGCCGCTGAGCGCGAGCTGGCGGGCCTCGGTCAGCTTGGCGTTGATCGCGACATCGAGACCGTCGGCGCTGAGAGAGGCGATCTCGGCGTCGATGCGGCTCAGGGCCGCCAGGTCGGAATAGCGGGAACGCGGGAACTCGCGATTGAGCCGCTCCTGCAGTTCGCGCGCCTCGCGGTAAAGTCCCAGCGCGGCGTCCCACTGCTTCTCCGCCACCCCGCGCTGCGCTGCGGCGAGTTTTTCCTGCAAAACCTTCTGGATGGGCTCGGCGGCCAGTCGCGCGACCTCCTGCTCGAGCCGTTGCTCGCGCTCGATGTTGCGCACGCCGCCGCCGGTGCGGTTGACGTCGCGCTGCAACTGCCACGCCTCGCGCCAGAGCGCGGTGGCCGCGGTGATGTCGCCGGCGTTGCCCGCGGCGATGGCGGCGTTCTCGCGCTCCAGGCTCAACTGCAGCTTTTGCTGCACGTGCAGGCGGTCGAGCTCCGCCTCGGTGCGCTGGAGATCCTCGACGTAGGAGGTGATGGCGCGGCCGGACTCCTGCGCGATGTGGCGCTGGATGATGAGCAACCGCTCGGTGCGCGCGATGCGCTCGGTCAGGGGAAGTTCGGATTGGTTCGCCTCGGCGACCGCGGCGGCCGCCGCGACCCGCTGCTCCTGCAGCGCGGCGATGGTGGCGCGCTGCTGCTCGCGCAGCTCGGTCTTGCGGGCCTCGCGATGCAGGAACGCCGCGATCCCCGCCACGATCACCAGCACGCCAAACACGATCCACCGCACGCGACGGGCGCGCGCGACGGTGACACTGCGACGATGCTCGGGCACCTTGTCGAAATTCATGGGTATTGGCATAGTGCAACGGGGATTGCGTGTCATGGCAATGCGTTTGCATGGTCCCGGGCTCGACATGCGATGACGAGGCGTTTTCGTGGCCTCATGCCCGTCCGGCTCGCCATCCTCGCCCCCGGTCTGCTCGGTGCCTCCGTCGCCCGGGCGGCACGGCATTTCGGCGCGGCGCAGCACATCACGGTGTGGGCCCGCCGGCCGGAAGTCCGCCTCGCGCTGCAGCGCGAGACCTGGCTCGACGCGGTCGCGGACACGCCCGGCGAGGCCGTGCGCGAGGCCGCGCTCGTCGTCGTCTGCCCGCCGGTGGACCGCATCGTGCCGCTCGTGCAGGAAATCGCGCCGGCGCTGCCTCCGGGCGCGATCGTCACGGACGTCGGCAGCGTCAAGGCCGAGATTTGCCGGCTCGCCGCCGCCGCGCTGGGCGCGCGCGCGCGCTTCGTCGGCTCGCATCCGATGGCCGGTTCCGAGAAGACCGGCTGGGAGCACGGCCGGGCCGATTTGTTCGCCCGCCGCACGGTGTTCGTCACGCCGCGGCCGGACGAGACCGATCCCGCCGCCGCCACGGCGGTCGCCGCTTTCTGGCAAGCGCTCGGGGCCGAGGTCGCCAGCGTGGCGCCGGATGTGCACGACGAGATCGTGGCGCACATCAGCCACCTGCCGCAGGTGCTGGCTTCGACGCTCTGCGCCGCCCTGGCCAGGCGCCACGCCGGCTGGCGCAACTTCGCCGGCGGCGGTCTGCGCGACACGACCCGCATCGCCGGCAGCGACGCGCAGCTCTGGAAAACCATCCTCGAACAGAACCGCGATGAAGTGCTGCGGGCCCTGCGCGCCTACCAGGAGGAGTTGCACGGCATGGAACGCGCGCTGGCCAACCGCGATTGGTTCGAGGTGCAGGCGATCCTCGAGCGCGGCCGCGCCTACCGCGACCAATTCCGCCCGGCGCCGTGAGCGCGCCCGGCCCCTGCCCTCTTTCGTGACTTCCCTGCCTCCCCTGCTTCCCATCCGTCCCTTCACGCGACCGGTTCGCGGCGAAGTCATGCCGCCGGGCTCGAAGAGCATCACCAACCGCGCGCTGCTGCTCGCGGCGCTCTGCCCGCACCCGGTCACGCTCACCGACGCGCTGTTCAGCGACGACTCGCGGATCATGGTCGACGCGCTGCGCGCGCTCGGTTTCACGGTCGAGGCGAACAGCGGCGCGCGCACGCTCCGCGTGAGCGGCCAGGAAAACGGCCTGCGCGCCGCGCGCACGGAGATTTTCACCGGACTTGCCGGCACCGCGGCGCGCTTCCTCACCGCGCTCTGCGCCGCCGCGCCCCAGGGCGTCTATGTCGTCGACGGCACCGCGCGCATGCGCGAGCGCCCGATGCGCGGCGTGCTCGCGGCGCTGCACGAACTCGGTGCGGAGGTGCGCTGCCTCGGCGCGGAAGGCCATCTGCCGGTCGAGATCCACGCGCGCGGCCTGCGCGGCGGCCGCGTCGCGGTGGATGCGCAGGAGAGCAGCCAGTTCCTTTCCGCCGTGCTGATGGCCGCGCCGCTGGCGCGCGCCCCGCTCGAATTGGCGACGGTCGGCTCCGTGCGCCTGCCCTTCGTGCAACTCACGGCACGCATGATGGAGCAATTCGGCCAGCCCGCGGTGGACCAGCCCGAGCCCGGCCGTTTCCGAGTGCAGGCGCCGCACCCCTACCGGCTCGCGGGCGACACTTACGCGGTCGAGCCCGATGCCAGCGCCGCCAGCTACCTGCTGGCCCTGCCGCTGGTCACGGGCGGCAGGCTGACGCTCGCCGGCCTGCGCCCGGCCGGGGAAAGCCTGCAGGGCGATATCCGGTTCACCGAGGTGCTGCGCGCGGTCGGCGTGAAGTTCACGCGCACGCCCGAGGGCCTCGTCGCGCAATGGGACCGCGAATCAGGCCGCGCGGGTGTGACGGCCGATTTCGGTCCGTTCTCCGACACCTTTCTTACGCTGGCGGCACTGACGCCTCTCCTCAGCGGCCCGACGCGCATCACCGGCATCGCCCACACGCGCAAGCAGGAGACGGACCGCGTCGCAGGCGCCGCCGCCGAGCTGCGCCGCCTCGGCCAGCAGGTGATCGAGACGGAGGACAGCCTCGAGGTGCATCCGCAACCGCTGCGCCCGGACGTCGAGATCGAGACGTATGGCGATCACCGGTTCGCGATGAGTTTCGGCATCCTCGGCTGCCACGACCTGCACCGCGACGGCCGGCCCTGGCTCGCGATCAAGGACCCCGGCGTGTGCGCCAAGACATTCCCCGCATTCTTTGACTTGCTGGCCCGCCTGCACGCTGGCTCACATTGAGCCACGCATGGGCCAATCGCCGTTCCTCATCATCGCCATCGACGGAGGCGCCGCCTCGGGCAAGTCCTCGAGTTCGCGCATCCTTGCCGACCGGTTCAACCTGCTGCACGTCGACACGGGTTCGTTCTACCGGCACATCACGGCGGAGCTCCTGCGCCGCGGCGTGCTGCACACCGATCTGCCCGCGTTGCAGCACGCGCTCGGCGCGCTGCGCTTCTCCACCCGGCTCGAAGGCCGGTCTGCGCGCATGCTCATCGACGGCCAGCCGGCCGGCGACGAGATCCGCGGCGAGCACATCAACGCCCACGTCTCCCACTACGCCGCCATCCCCGAGGTGCGCCACGCGCTGCTCGGCTACCAGCGCGGCCAGGTCGACGTCGCGCGCGCCCAGGGTTTCCGCGGGCTGGTGATGGAGGGCCGCGACATCGGCTCCGTCATCTTCCCGGACGCGACGCTGCGCTTCTTCCTCCACGCCGATCCGGCCGAGCGCGCCAAGCGCCGCGCCGCCGAGGGCCGGCAGGACTCGATCGCGACCCGCGACCAGCTCGACTCCTCGCGCAAAACCGCGCCGCTGCATTGCCCGCCCGGCGCCATCGACATCGACAGCACCCACCTGACGCTCGATCAGGTGGTCGAGAAGATGTCCGCCCTGATCCAGGGAAAATTGTCCTGAGCCACCCCGCCATGGCCTGCACTCCCGAGCGACCGCGGATGACTCCGTTCTACGGCTTCTTCCATTATGTGGTGAAGGGCTGCCACGACGCCTGGTTCCGCGGCGAAGTGGCCGGGCTGGAACACATCCCCACCAACGGACCGTTCCTCGTCGCGGCGAACCACGCCAGCCACCTCGATCCGCCGTTCGTCGGCTGCCAGGTGCCGCGCCAGATGCGCCCCTTCGCGCGCAAGACGCTGTGGAACGGCAAGGTCTTCAGCTGGTGGCTCGACCGGGTGGAATGCATTCCGGTCGACCGCGACAGCGGCGACGTCGGAGCCATCCGCAAGGTCCTGCAAGCGCTGCACGACAACCGCGGGATCATTCTCTTCCCCGAAGGCACGCGGTCGCCCGACGGCCACCTGCAAAAGCCGAAGGCGGGCGTGGGCCTGATGGCCTGCAAGACCGGCGCGCCCGTCGTGCCGGCGCGCATTTACGGCTCGTTCGAAGCCTTCGGCAAGGGCGCGAAGTTCCCGCGTTTCGGCACGCGCGTCGACGTCGTCTTCGGCCGGCCGATCACGGCCGCGGAATACGACGACCCGAGCGCCGGCAAGGAGCGCTACCAGATTGCGAGCGACCGCATCTTCGCCCGCATCGCCGCGCTCGAATCACCCCGCTACCCCGTGATCTGACGCGGACAGGCCGGAAACGCTCTTGCGGCTGCGATGCGGTTCGCCTGACTCGAACTCCGTGCCCCTGCTTCGAATTTGCCCCGTGTTGCGGTGGGTCGCCGGCCTGCTCGGGCTCGCGGCGGCGCTGACCGCCGCCGAAGTCCGCGACCCGCAGCTCACGGGCACGCCGTTTCTGCGCGTGTGGGCGGCCGAGGAATACGGCGGCGCGCCTGTGAATTGGCAGATCGTGCAGCACCCGGCGTCGCACTTCATTTATGCGGCGAACAACTTCGGCGTCCTCGAATACGACGGTGCAGCGTGGAGGCTGATCGAAACGGCCAACGAGGGTCGCGTGCGCACCGTGATCGTCGACACGACTGGCACGGTCTGGGCGGCGGGCGACGATATCGCACGGCTCGAACCCGACGCGCACGGCATGCTCCGCGCGCACTCGCAGCGCGAGCGCCTGCCCGCTGCGGGACGCGCTGTCGGCAGTGTCGCCTTCGCGGCCGCGACCAATGACGCCGTCGCATTCGCCAATGCGCGCACCCTGTTCGTTTTCCCCCGGGACGGCGCACCATTCGTGCTCCCGATCAACGACGCCACCGTCACGAGCCTGTGGACGATGGACGGCTCGCTGCACGTGGCCTTGAACAACGGTTCGGTGCATCGCATCGCCGGGAGCGAACTCGCGCCGCCGGAGTTCCCGCTCGCGGTGCCGGATCCGGAAGTCGGCGCCAATCGCATTGTCTACGGACATGCCGCCCTCACCCCGGACGAACTGCTCCTCGCCACCAACCGCGGCCTGCTCGCCACGAAGCGCGGCGCAGCCCAAGCGACACTCACCGTGCCGCTGCCGCCGGAAATCAGCAACAGCCAGATCACCGCGGCGGCGGCGCTTGCGAATGGCGGCTATGCATGCGCCACCGTTCGGGACGGCCTGCTGGTCTTCGACGGGGCCGGCCGCCTCGTCCGGCGCATCGATCGGCGCCACGGTTTGCCCGGCAACCGGATTGATTGGCTGACGGAAGATGCCGAGGGCGGACTCTGGCTGGCATCGCGCACCGGCCTCGCACGCGTGCAACTCGACAGCCCGTTCGCCTTGCATGGCGCAGCCCAGGGTCTCGAAGGCGGACCTCGCTCGCTCCTGCGTCACGCCGGAAAGCTCTACGTCGGACACAACGAAGGTCTCGCCGTCTCGACTCCCGAGGGGACGTTTCGCGAAATTCCGGGCATGCGGCTCGGCACCAACCGGCTCATCGAGGCTCGCGGCCGCCTGCTCGTCACTTCCGGCGCCTTGCGCGAAGTGCTGCCCGATGACTCGCTGCGCCCCCTCGTCCGCCAAGCGCTGCAGCCGATAATCACCCTGCGCAACGACCCCGCCTTGCTCGTCGGCGGCAACACCAGCGGCGTGTGGCTCGACATGTGGAACGGCGACTCGGTGCGAGTGATCGGCCGGTTCGCCGATGTGCCCGGACCAATCGTGCATCTGCTGGAAACGGCCGACGGTTTTGTGTGGGCCGTCAACCCGTCCGGAGCGGTCTGGCGCATCGATTTCCGCCGCGGCGCCCGCCTCGATGCACCCGTGCGCGCCTATGGCGAAACCGACGGGCTCAGACTCACCCGGCGGCGCGACGAGCCGCTGCTGTTCACCTTGGGCGACTCGCTCATCGTGAGTTCGGCCCAGGGGTTGCTGCGTTACGACTCCGCGAGCGATCGCTTTGTGCCGGAAGATCGCGTGGAGGGCATCGATGCGCGCGTGCTCGGCGCCACGGAGGCGAGCCACGATGCCGCCGGGCAGCTCTGGCTGCGGCTTGGCCCGCCCGCGCGCGAACTCGTGCGCTTGGTGCCAATCGCGCCGGATCGCTGGCGCGCCGAGGTGATTCCGACTGCGCCGCTGGCGACGCTGGTGAGCAACGGCCTCTACGCCGATTCCGCCACGCACACCTTGTGGCTCGCCGGTCAGGGCGCGCTGGTTTCCGTCGGCCTGGAGTGGCGCCCTGCGCGCGAAGCGCCGCCGTTGCACGTGACCATCCGCGGCGTGCACGCGCCGGAAGGCCCGGCGTTGCTCGATCCGGCGTCAAGCGGGCGTGCGACGCTGCCCGCAGAACACAGCGCGCTCCACGTGCGCTTCGCCGCACCGACCTACCGCCCCGATTATCGGGGGCGGACCGCGACGCTCTACCGCACGCGGCTCGATGGTCTCGACCAACAATGGAGCGACTGGTCGCCGGCCACGCACCGCGACTTCACCAACCTGCCCTACCGCAGCTTCGTGTTTCGCGTGCAAGCGCGGGATTTGTCCGGCCGGCTGAGCGAGGAGGCGCAGTTGCAGTTTGCGATCTCGCCGCCGTGGTGGCTCTCGCCGCTCGCGCTCGCCGGCTACGTCGCGCTCTTCGCGCTGCTTGTGGCGCTCTATATCCGCATCCGTTTGCGGGCGCTGCGCCGCCGCAACGAACAACTCGAAGCCGCGGTCGCCGCGCGCACGCAGGAGTTGCACCGCCAAAACCAGGAACTCGCCCGGCTTCACCAACTCGAACTCGATGAGAAAACATCCGCCCGCCTCGCCGAGGAAAAGGCGCGCCTCGAGGTGCTCCGCTATCAGCTGAATCCGCATTTTCTCTTCAACGCGCTCAACTCCGTCTGCGCGCAGATCATGCGCGAACCGTCCGCCGCGCGCGAGATGGTCGTGCGCCTCGCGGACTTTTGCCGGCTCACGTTGCATCGTCCCGGCCACGAGGAAACGGAGATGACGGTCGGGCAGGAACTGAAGCAGCTCGCAGCCTACCTCGAGATCGAACAGGCCCGTCTCGGCGAATTGATGAGCGTCGAAATCGTCTCCGACGACACCGTGCGCGACGTGCGCATCCCGCCGTTTCTCCTCCTGCCGCTGGTCGAGAACGCCGTGAAATACGGCACGGCCACGAGCGCCGAGCGACTCGGCGTTCGCCTCACCGTGCGCGGCGGCACCGACGACACGGTCGAAATCGAGGTCGCAAACACGGGCGAGTGGCTGGAACCGGGCGCGCATTCAGCGCCTTCGCACGGCATCGGCCTGGAAAATTTGCGCCAGCGCTTGGGACGCTACTATCCGGGAAAACACGAATTTCGCGTCACCCATGACGACGGCTGGGTGCGCATCCACCTCCGCATCCCGCAGCGCCTCCCATGACGACGCGCACGCTTCTCATCGACGATGAATCCGCCGCCCGCGACGAGCTGCGCTGGCTCCTGTCTGCTCACGCGGGCTACACGGTCGTCGGCGAGGCCGCCACTTTCGCCCGGGCCCGCGCGCGGCTCGCCACCGCGGATTACGATCTCGTGTTCCTCGACGTGCAGCTCGTCGGCGGCAATGGCTTCGAATTGGTGCCTCACGTCGCTCCGGGCGCGCGGATCATTTTTGTCACCGCCTACGATCGCTTCGCGCTGCGCGCCTTTGAGGTCAACGCGCTCGATTACCTGTTGAAGCCGGTCGCAACCGCTCGTTTCGCGGCCGCGCTGGCAAAGCTCACCGCCGCGCCGGGTGCACTGAGCGCGGCGAGCGCTCCTCCGCCCGCGTGGTGCGGCGACGACACCGTGCTCGTGCGCACCGACGCCGGCGACCGCTTCGTGCCGCTCGCACAGATCAGCGCGATTTTTTCCAACGAAAATTATTCCGACGTGCTGCTGCGCAATGGCGAGCGATTGCTCACGCGCCGCACGCTCAAGAGTTGGGAAGACGCCCTGCCGCCCGAGCATTTCAAGCGCGCGCATCGACAGGCGCTCGTCAACCTGGCGGCGATCGAAAGCCATCGCCGCGACACACGCGAGACCGCCGAATTGCGCGTCGCCGGCGTCCGCGAGCCCGTGCCGGTCAGTCGCAATCACTTGCCTGAGTTGCGCGCGCATCTCGGCCCGCCCCTGCCGAACTGAGCCGAAGTTTGGCCGAAATCCTCGGATTTTACAGCATGACGGCGTCGCTCGTCACAAAGCGTGCGTAGCTCGTCACCGCTCCGTCGTGCGGCGGATACTCCTATCGCAAACTAGCGGCATGGACACGACCCCTCGGGAGCTCCCGCCCTCCCGCCTCCTCGCGTGCGTTTTGGTGCTCGCACTTTGTTCAGCGCCATGGGCGCGCGCGCAAACCGCAGTGACCTATACGCCAACCTTCAGCGCCACCGGCGTGAACATGTGGGGCAACGGCGGCAGCTTCGGCAGCAGCACGTATTCCTACAGCGCCACGTGGAATGAGAGCGGCTCGAGCGGCAGCATCGACACGACGTGGACCGGCGATTGGGGCGCGCGCGTCTACGGCTCCACCAGCGGCGAGGTCGGCATCAACATCAACGTCTTTGGCGACACCGGACACGTGAATGTTTCGCTGCCCTACCAGGTGACCATTACGGCTCCGGACAATATCAGCGCGGCGGGCCAGCATTCGCTCAACATCCAACACCAGTTGCTCGCGCCGACGCCCGGCTCGTCCTACATGGAGTCGACCTTTGCCTCCGGCGGTTTCGACATCAACGCCAAGCTGCGCGTGCAGGCAACGGTCGGCGTCGAGGCCGCGATCTTCAAGCGCTTCGGCGGCAGCCTCGAGATCATCAACACCGACACAACGATCCCGATCGCCTCGTTTGCCGCAAACACCCTCTCGATCTTCGGCTCGCCGGTGGCCGACTTCACGAACGGCTTCACCCACTCCCTGCGCACGCCGTCGAGTCCTCTCGGCGTCGTCTATCCGTGGCAGAAACGCGTGGGCACCATCACCGTCGAGGCGCCGCATCTCGCCGGCACCTCGGGCTCCTCGCTCGCGATCACCGCCGAGCAGGAACGCCTGCTCGGACTCGGCATCGACCTCGCGGGTCTCGCCGCGGCGAAAGCCAACTTGCCCGCCAACCCGCTCGATCTCCGCCTGAGCGTCGCCGGCATCGCCAACGTCGAGCTGATGCTCCTGCGCACCGCCATCGGCGTGAACTTCGGGCTCAGGCAGGAACTCGAACTCGACCCCACCCTCGGCGTCATCCTGCGCTCGAGCATCCCGCTGACCTACCATTTGCCCAACGGCACCACCGTCGAAACGAATCGCCTCGTCGTCACCGACCTCTCGCAGCCGATCTCCTTCACGAAGCCCGAAGGCGACGTCGCGATCTATCCGGAGTTCTTCCTCACCACCCAGCTCGAGAACCAGCTCGGCCTCCTCGTGAACGGCTTCGCCACGGTCGAGGCGCTGAAGGCCGCGTTCGCCCTGCGCGGACTCGGCAGCGTGACGTTCGGCCCGCTCTTCGAAGAGACGAACACCACGCCCTCGATCTACAATATTCTTCATTCCAACAACCACACGATCACCGACACCACGCTGAACCAGACCTACATCGGCCGCAGCGTGACGAACGTCGCCCCCACCGTCGGCAACCTGGAGGCCAACCAAGTTCTCGATTTGCCGGGACTCGTCGGACAGTTCGCGACCTCCTCGCTCGCCGGGCAACTGCGGCTCTCCGACGGCGGTCTCTACAACAACGAAGTTCACCTCACCGTCACGCCGAGCGGCGCCCTCGTTCTCGCCAACGGCACCGGTCAGAACGCCAACCAGCTCAGCACGCCCGGCCTCACCAACGACGGCTACATCCAGGTCGGCACCGGCGCGCTGTTGCAGACCGGCACTTTCACCAACGTCGACGCCAACGGCCAACTCACCGGCGGCACGCTCGAAGTCCACGGCACAATGAAATACACCGGCGGCAGCATCGTCACCAACGCCGGCAACCTCACCGTCACCGGCTCGCTGCAGAATCGCACGAGCAGCAACGCCGCTTACGGCAATGCGCTTGCGACGCTCGAGGCCAACGCCGCCGGAGCCTCCCTGCGCCTCGGCACCGATCTAAACACAGGTCGCGCCTTCACCAACCAGGGCACCGTCGCGCTCGACAGCACGCTGACGACCACGACGTTTCAGAACGGCGCCGCCGCCACGCTCGACGTGAACGGCAACGGCGTGCTGCAACTCACCGCCGCGAACGGTTTCCTCAACGTCAACTCCACCACGGGCGAATTGCTCGGCGGCACCTACCTGCTTTCCGGCAGTATTTTTTACCAAGGCGCGGACGGCGCCGCCGGCCGCAGCATCACGAGCCTTGGCGCGGGCACCACGCTCGTGCTCGACGGCTTTTCCTCGAACCCGCGCATCAGCCATTGGCAGCCCGACGGCGGCAGTCAGTCCGACGCACTCGCCACGCTCGCGAGCAATCACGGCAACTTCGCGCTCGCCGGCGGAGCGCGTCAGACGCTCGCACAAGATTTCCAAAATCACGGCGCGATGTGGATCGACGGTGAACAGACGGAACTCACCGTGCAGGGCAACTTCACCAACGCTGCGGGCCGCACGCTCAACGTCGATGCCGGCACGCTCGCCGTCGCGGGCGAGACCTTCGACTACCAGTTCACCAACCACGGCACGCTCAATCTCACGACCGACGGCCGCATCGAAGTCGACGGCATGCTCGGCAATTTTTCCAATGTCGACCTCGACGCGCGCACCGCCACGCTCACCGGCGGCACGTGGAATCTCGGCGGCACCGTCGCCTATGGCACGGGTGAAACCGCCGCCCCGAACATCCGCGAGATCGGCGCCGGCACCACGCTCAACGTGCTTGGCGGCTCCTTCTACAATCAGTTCCACAACCAGGACGCGCTCACCTACCTCGCCATCAACCGTGGTTCGCTCTTCCTCCAGAGCCAGGTGCTCAAGAGCGTCGAAGCGCTCACCAATCACAGCACCGGTCTCATCACCGTCACCGGCGCGAGCGGCTGGCTGGGCTTCCGCAACACGCTCACCAACACCGGCACCATTCTCATCGGGCCCGGCGCCACGTTGAGTTCGCTCGGCACGCTCACCTATGCCGACGCCTCCAACTGGTCCAACGTCGCCGCCGACGGCACGCTCTCCGGCATCGGCAACCTTATCCTCGCCGGCACCCTCGAATACAAGGGCACCCCGATCACCGCGCTCGCCGCGAACAACACGCTCACGCTCGCCGGCGACGACTGGCGCTTCTCCCGCCGCACCGGCACGAACACGAGCATCGACGGCCTCACGCTGAACTCCGTCGCAGGATCGCTGATTCTCGCCGACGGCGCGCTCTTTTCGACCGCGCCCGACCAGGCGTTCACGCTCCAATCCACCGGCAATCTCACGCTCACGGACGACTCGGGATTGATGGTTGAATCCGGCGCGACGCTGCTCGCGAAAAGCGGCGCCACGATCAACAACGACGGCATCATTCTCCTGCAGCACAGCGGCGCGACCGGCGCGCAGCTCGGCGCCGAAGGCACGCTCACGCTCGCGGGCTCCGGGAGCATCCAATTCACCGACTCAACCGCAAACCAGCTCGTCGACAGCGGCGGCACGATCATCAACTCCGCCACGCACATGCTGCTCGGCGCCGGTGAGTTTCGCGCGAAACTCATCAACCGCGGCCTGATCGAATCGTTCGGCGCGTCCGGCCTGCTCCTCACCCACAGTTCCGGCGCCAACCTTACCAACAGCGGCGTCATTCGCGCGAACGGCTCGTTCACCTACCCGCTCGTCAACGGCGAACCCGATCTGTCGCAGCCCACCTTCACGCCGAGCCTGCTCACGATTCGCGACGTGACCGTGACGAACTTCGAAGGCACCACCGCCGGACGCATCGCGTCGCACGGCGCCATGCTCATCGCCAACGCCACCATCAACGGCGGCCGCGTCGAAGTCGCCACCGGCGGCACTCTCACGCTCGACGATGCCACGCTCGCGCTCGCCGAGTTCGATGTCGCCCCGCTCGCCCAGTTGAACATCGCCGCGGGCCACACCACGCTTTCGGCGACGACGTCCGCCTCCACCGGCTTCGGCTCCACGCTCACGCTCGTCAACAGCGGCAACGTCAACGTGCCCACCCGCCTCGAACTCGGCGGCGGCACCGTCTTCACCAACGGCGGCTCGATCGTGCTCACGAATGGCGCCATCATCGACGGCACCGGCACGCTCGCGAACGAAGGCGCCATTCGCCACACCGACGCCAACGCCACCGCCACGCTCGGCACCAACGTGCAGAACGCCGCCGCGGGCGTGATCGAGATCGACAACGCCGCCACCCTGCGCGTCGGCGGCGACGTCGCGAACGCCGGCGATATTTTCGTCGGCACCTCCGGCACGACGAACGCGGGCACGATCGCGTTCACCGGAAATTCCACGCTGACCGGCGGCGGCGAAATCCAACTCGGCGGGCGCGTGAGCACGACCGTCGGCGACGAGACCACGCACACCTGGGCCGCGAGCGGCCGCCTCACCGCCGCGAACGGCGCAACCGTTGCCCTTACGAACACGGACAACACGATCAGCGGCGCCGGCGCGATCGAGGACGTCAGTTTCGTCAACGCCTCCGGCGGCACGATCCGCGCGACCGCGCCCGGCTCCACGTTGCTCATCAAACCAGACTCCGGCGGCTTCACCAACCAAGGCCTGCTGCGCGCCGAGGCCAGCGCCCGCCTCGAAATCGACACGAGCGAAGGCGCGTTCACCAACTACGCGAACCACACGCTGACCGGCGGCCGCTATGAAGTCGCCGGCACACTCGCGTTCACCGGAGCGGACCTCCACACGAACGCCGCGGAGATCACGCTCTACTCCGGCGGGCAATTCGTGAACGCGACCAACGGCGCCAACGCGCTCGCCAATCTCGTCACGAATGCCGCCACCGGCGTCCTGCGCGTCAGCACCGGCACGTTCTCCACCGCGGATCTTTTCACCAATCACGGCACGCTTGAACTGGGGGAAGCCGACGCCACCAACACCAGCAGCCTCACCGCGGGCCGCTTGACGGGCAACGGCATCATCGCCCTCCACGGACCGAACACGCAGCTGACCCTGAACGGAGACACCGGCAACGCCACCTACACGGGCAACATCAGCGGCAGCGGCACGCTCCTCAAATCCGGCGGCGCCACGCAGACCTTCTCCGGCAACAACACTTTTTCCGGCGGCGCCACGCTCGCAGGTGGCACCGTCATCGCCGGACACAATGCCGCCTTCGGCACCGGCACGCTCACGCTCGCTGGCGCCGAACTTCGCGGCGACGGCAATGAGCGCACGCTGGCCAATGCCGTTTCGGTGACGACCAACACAACCATCGGCGGCAACTCCGCGCTCACGTTCGGCGGCACAGTGACGAACCACACCGGCGGCGACGCCGTGCTCACCATCGCAAACACCGGCAACACCACTTTCGCGTTGCTCCAAGTCGATCCGACGAACACCCAACGCAGCGTCACGCTGAACCACACCCACAACGTTACCGTCGGCGGCACGGCGTCTTCAAATGGAGAGTTGATCAAACTCGGCAGCGGCACGCTCACGCTGGCGGGCACCGGCGCGCACGCCGGCACGCACGTCCATGCAGGCAGCGTCACACTCGCGAGCGATACCGCCCTCGGCTCCGGGACGCTGACGATGCACGCCGGCACGCTCGAAGCGCGCACGGCGCAAAACGCCTCCGGCACGGTCTCGCTCGCCGGAGACACCGCGATCACCGGCAACGCGGCCCTCACGATCGCGCACCTGCGCGTCGATGCCGACAACCCCACGTTGACCGTCAGCAACGCGGGCTCGACCACCTTCAGCCACGTCCTGTTGCCGCACGAACTCAACCGCTCGCTCAGCCTCGTGAACAGCGGCGCGGTGACACTCGGCAACCTCACCGGCAACAGCACCAGCAGCACGCTGCTCAAGAGCGGCAGTGGCACGCTCACGCTCAGCGGCACGAACGCGTTCCTCGGCAGCACCACCATCACGGAAGGTTTTCTTCAGATCGCCACCGCCGCCAATCTCGGCAGCGGTCTACTCACGCTCGACGGCGGCGGCCTGCGCTGGAGCGGAGGCAACGGCACGCCCGGCACGCGCATCGCGCTCGGCGCCAACGGCGGCACGTTCGACACCAACGGCCACACCGTCCTCCTGAGCAACGGCATCAGCGGCACGAGCACGATGACGAAGACCGGCTCCGGCCAACTCTCGCTCAATGCCGCCAACGCCCACAGCGGCAGCTTCGACGTCCAGCAAGGCACCTTGACCGTTTACGGCGCACCGCTCGTGACCGCCGGCGGCGTGCACCTCGCGAGTGGCGCGACGTTCGACGTCTTCATGACCTCCGCGACCATCGGCGCGCTCAGCGGCAGCGGCATTTTCAGCGTGATCGATGCACCCGTTTCGGTCGGCGCGGGCGGCGCGAGCAGCACGTTCGACGGACGCATCCTGACGAACTCCAGTTTCACCAAAGTCGGCGATGGCACGCTCACGCTCACGAACGCCACCAGCAGCTTCACGTCGACCATCGTGAGCGGCGGCACGCTGCGCCTCGGCGCCGCGAACATTTTGCCCCAATCGTCGCTGACATTAAACTACGATGGTGCTCTTGATCTCAACGGCCACTCGACCACCTTCGCGCAGCTCGCCAGCGACTTCAGCACGACGCGCATCCTCCTCGGCGATGCGACGCTCACGCTCGAGGATTTCACCAACAACATTTTCAACGGCGTCATCTCCGGCACCGGCGGCTTCACGAAAACCGGCTCCGCTGAGCTTCGTCTGGGAAATCAGCACACTTACACCGGCGCGACCTCCCTGGCCAATGGCACCCTGGAACTCGGCACGAACTACGTTTTGCCCGAAGCCTCCGCCGTTTCCCTCGGGCAAAACGCGACGCTTAAACTCATCGGCACGACGCAGAACATCCATTCCCTCACCGGCGGCGGCACGATCGCGCTCTCCAGCGGCGAACTCGAAATCAGCGGCAACGCCACCACCACTTACAGCGGCACGATCACCGGCGTCGCGGGCCGACTCGAGAAATCCGGCAGCGGCTCGCTCACGCTCACGGCGAACAACACCTACACCGGCGGCACTACGCTGAGCAGCGGCACCCTCGTGCTCGCGCATGATTCCGCACTCGGCAGCGGACAACTCACTTTGCGCAACGGCACGCTCGCCACGAGCATCGCGCCGCGCACGCTGGCGAACACGGTCGCGCTCGATGGCGACGTCACGCTCGCCGGCTCGCATTTATTGACCCTCTCGGGCGCCACCGCGCTGTCGAGCAATTCCACGCTGAGCGTAGGCGCGAGCGGCGCCGTGCTCTCCGGCGCGATCACCGACGGTTTCGGCGCCAGTTACGGTCTGACCAAGAGCGGCGCGGGCTCCCTCACTTTGAGCGGCGACAACGCCTTCGACGGCGGAGTCACGCTCACGGACGGCACGCTCGTTGCCGCGCACGACAACGCACTCGGCACCGGCACGCTGCGCATCGAGGGCGGCACGTTCCAAACCAGCGGCGACCGCACCTTGCAAAACGCGATCGGACTCGGCACGAACCTCGCCGTTTCCGGCTCTTCCAACGTCACGCTCGCCGGCAACATCGCGCCGATCGAAGCCACTGCGGCCGGCATCGTCAAAACCGGCTCAGGCGCGCTCACGCTCTCCGGTGCCAACACCTACACCGGCAACACCACCGTCAGCGGCGGCCAACTCGTCATCGGCCACAGCGACGCGCTCGGCACCGGCACGCTCGTGGTCGACGGCGGCACCTTGCGCTCCAACCACGGCAGCCACGCCGTGGCGAACAACGTCGAACTCAACGCCAGCACCACGCTCACGACGACGACCGATCTCGCGCTCAGCGGAGAAATTTCCGGCACCGGTGCGCTCACGAAAAACGGCGAAGGCGATCTCACGCTCTCCGGCGCTAACACCTACTCCGGCGGCACCGCCGTGTCGTTGGGCGTCGTGACCGTCGCGCACGACAGCGCCTTCGGCACCGGCGCCGTGAACTTCAACGGCGGCGACTTGCACGCGGGCGGCACCGGTGGCCGCACCATCGCCAACGACCTCACGTTCACCAACCACACCGACATCGGCGGCACGACTCAGCTCACGCTCTCGGGCGACATCGCCGGCGCCGGCATCCTGCTGAAACGCGACGCGAACACGCTCGTGTTGACCGGCAACAACTCCTTCAATGGCCTGCTGGCCTACGGCGGCTTGGTGGAGTTCGGCTCCCTCGCCAATCTCGGCTCGGGCAACATCGGCCTGCAAGGTGGCGGGCTGCGCTGGGCCAGCGGGACCACCACCGATGTCTCTTCGCGGCTCGGCGGAGAAATCGCCGCCGGCGCGACGTTCGACACGAACGGCAACGACGTGCAGCTCTCGACCAACTTCACCGGCACGCTCGCCAACGGCGCAGCGTTCACGAAAGCCGGCGCCGGCACGCTGACGCTCACCGGCACCAACACCTTCACCGGCGACGTCCGCTTGCTCGACGGCACGCTGGCCCTCGCCAGCGATCGCGCGCTCAACGACAACCGCCTCGTCGCCGCGGGCGGCGCGTTGCTCGCCGCCGGCGCGGCGCGCAGTCACGCCGGCAACATCTGGCTCGACGGCAATCTGCGCGTCGGCGGCGCGGAGAATCTCACGCTTTCCGGCGTCGTCGCGGACGGCCAACGCGGATTCGGTCTGATCAAGGTCGGCAGCGGCACGCTCACGCTGAGCGGCGAAAATTTCCACTACGGCATGCGGCTCGAGGACGGCGTGCTGATCGGCACGAACGTCTACGCGTTCGGCAACACGTTCATCGACCTCGCCGGCGGCGAGCTGCGCGGCGCCGGCACGTTGAACACCGTCTACAATCGCGTGACGCTCTCCGGCAATGCCGCCATCGGCGGCACGAAAGACCTGAACTTCATCGGCGACATCTCCGGCACGAACGCCAACGCCACCCTGACCAAGACCGGCACGCACACGCTGACGCTCTCGGGCAACAACACCTACGCCGGCGACACGCGACTCGAATCCGGCACGCTCGTGGCCGGCAGCGACGGCGCGTTCGGCACCGGCACGCTGCACCTCGCGGGCGGCACGCTGCAGGGCAACGGCTCGGCGCGCACGCTGACCAACGCCGTCGCGATCAGTTCGCCCTCCATCGGTTTCGGCGGCACGTCGGACCTGACGTTCACCGGCCAGTTGCTCAACCAGTCCGGCAGCGACGTGACGCTGAACTTCGCCAACATCGCCTCGCTCAGCTTCGGCGGCGCGCAGTTGTCCGACTCCGCCACGTCACGCACGTTCACCATCGCCGGCAGCGGCCAGATCGCATTCACCGGCGTCGTCGAAAACGGCGGCACGAGCACGAACGGCGCACTGGTGAAAACCGGCGCCGGCACGCTCGCGCTCTCGGGCAACAACACCTACTCCGGCGGCACGACGCTGCAGGCCGGCATCCTCGCGCTCGGCCACGCGCACGCGCTCGGCACGGGCGGCCTGCGCATCGAAGGCGGCGAGCTCCGCGCCACCGGTTCGCCGGTCAGTGTCGCAAATTCCGTGCTGCTGAGGAACTCAGCCGTGATCGGCGGCGACACCGCGCTTACGCTCTCGGGCAACTTCACGCACGACACGGATGGCGCCACATCGCGCACGTTGACCGTCACGAACTCCAGCATGACGGCGCTGGCCGGTAACGTCCTGCTTTCGAACACCGCACAAGCCGGCACGCTGGCGCTCGCGAATTCCGGCACCGTGCTCATCAGCGGAGTCATCAGCGACGGCACCGCCGCCGGCGGCGGGCTGGCGAAGAGCGGCGCGGGCGTTCTCGCGTTGAGCGGCGTCAACACCTTCACTGGCGGCACGACCGCCACCGGCGGCTTCATTCAGTTCGCAAGCCTGTCGAACTTCGGCACCGGCAGCCTCACGCTGAACGGCGGCGGCGTGCAGTGGGCCGCGGACACGAACGTCGACGTCTCGCCGCGCCTGAACGCGCTGGGCGCCAGCGGCGGCGCGTTTCACACCAACGGCAACGACGTCACGCTCGCCGGCGCCATCAGTGGCACCGGCGCACTGACGAAAGCGGGCGACGGCATCCTCGCGCTCACCGGCACGAACACCTACGCCGGCGGCACGCACGTCACCGGCGGCTTGGTCGAGTTCGGGTCGCTGGCAAATCTCGGCAGCGGCGACCTCACGCTCAACGGTGGCGGCCTGCGCTGGGCGAGCGGTTCGACCGCCGATCTCTCGTCGCGCAACCTCTCGCTCGGGGCGGCCGGTGGCTCGATCGACAGCAACGGCAACAACATCAGTCTGACAAATGTCGGCGGCAACGGCGGTTTGACCAAGATCGGCGCGGGCGTGCTGACGCTCTCGGGCAGCAACTCCTACAGTGGCGGCACGACGATTGCCGGCGGCACCCTCGCGATTGCGAACGAAGCAGCCATCGGCGGCTCCAGCGCAGGACTCACGCTGGCGGGCGGCACGCTGCAGGCCAACGCATCGTTCTCCCGCTGGGGTAACCTCGCCGTCACGGCGAACGGCGGCACGCTGCACGTCGCGACAGCGGGCCACGACCTGCAATTGTGGGGCGTCACGAGCGGCAGCGGTGAGATCACGAAAACGGGCGACGGCGAACTTAGCCTGGAAAACATCAGCAACACCTTCGCCGGCACCTGGCGCATCGCGGGCGGCTTGCTCGACGTCTCCGATGATCGCGCCCTCGGCGCGAGCGCGGCCAACCTCGTGTTCGCCGGCGGCAACTTGATCACCTACGGAATCACCTCGAGCCGGGCGATCGAGTTGACGTCCGACGCCACGTTCGCCACGCGCGGCCAGTTCAACGAAGTCATCCTCAATGGCCCGATCACCGGCACCGGCGGCCTCACGCTCAACCACGGGTTGTTCACGCTCAACGGCACCAACACCTACAGCGGCGGCACCGTGGTGAACGGCACCGTTGAATTCGGCGACGCCGCGAGTCTGGGCACCGGCGACATCGTGGTGAACGGAATCCTGCGGTGGGGCGAGGGCAACACGGGTGACATTTCCGCGCGACTCGCCCCGCTGGCCAGCGGCTATACCAGCCTCGATCTGAACGGCAACGAAATCACCTTCGCGTCCGCCATCACCCGCGCGAATCCCGCGACCACCGATCACGGGCGACTGTTCGTCAGCGGTGGCGGAGTGCTGACCTTGCTCGGCAGCAACACCCACGCGCAGACGATCGTCAGCAATTCCACTGTCGCGGTCGGACACGACGCTGCACTCGGCGAGACCGGCGCCGCGGTGGACCTCACCAACGGCGCCTTCGTGCGCATGACGGAAGCCTTCGCCACCACGCGTCCGCTCTACACGTGGAACGGCGGCGTCGACGTGGTCGAGGGCGTCACCGCGACTTGGAGCGGTCGGATTACCGCTGGGCCCGGCGATTCGGCCGGCTATTTTCTCAAACGCGGCGCGGGCACGCTCGTCATCGACGCCGACAATGCGATTAACGTCCTGACGGTGCAGGGCGGCGTGCTGCGCGCTGATTCGGCCGATGCGCTCAGCGGCCTCGGCGTGCTGAGCATCGAACAAGGCGCCACGCTCGAGACGCCGCACGAGCGGTTGAATCTCTACAATGGCTTCACCGGCGCCGGCACACTCGATTTCGGCAGCTCAGGTTTCGGCTTCGTTTACGGCTACCAGAGCTTCTTCGGACAACTTCGTGGCAGCGGCACGATTTCGTTCGGCGGCGAGGGTTCCACCAGCCTCATGAGCGCCGGCGCGATCCAGGCTCCCGTCGTGATCAACAGCGATTCCGGCGACAACACGTCACCGCAGGCGACCGTGGTGGTTCAGGCCGACGGTGTGATGTCCGCCGCCCATGCCGTGACGATCAACGCCGGCGCCCGACTCGACCTGCGCAAGACCGTCAATTCCATCGGCACCTTGAGCGGTGATGGACGCATCGATCTGAACACCTTCACGACGGAACGCGTCACCTCGCTGACGATCAATCAAGCCGCCGACACCGCATTCACGGGCACGATTTACGGCTACGGCCACCTCACGAAATCCGGCCAAAGCACGCTCACCTTGGCGGCGAACCAGCAATTCTACGGCAACACCGCGATTACGGACGGCACGCTTTCCCTCTCCGCGGCGTCCGCGCTGGGATTGGACACGACCGCCACGCTGCTGGTGAACGGCGGCACGTTGCACGCGAGCGAATCGTTCAGTTTGTCGGGGCGCCCGGTCGAACTGGGCGCCGATGGCGCCACCTTCGCCATTGATGCGGCCAAGACGCTCAATGCCGGCGTGCTCAGTGGCGCAGGTTCACTCACCAAGACCGGTAGCGGCACCCTCACGCTGACGGGCACGCAAACCTACACCGGCGGCACGCTCATCTCGTCCGGCACGCTCACACTGTCACTCGCGACCGTGGTCGGCGACATCGTGAATCACGGCCTGCTGACGACGTCGGGCAACAATCTTGTTCTGGCCAACCACATCAGCGGCACCGGCGCCTTCTTCAAAGGCGCGGGCAATATCAGCCTCACCGGCACCAACACCTACACCGGCACGACGACGATCCAAGGCGGGATTCTGCAAATCGGCAACGGCGGCACCACCGGCTCGATCGTCGGCAACGTGATTTTCACCGGTCCCAATCCCACCCTGCGTTTCAACCGCAGCGACGATCTCACCTACGCCGGTGTGATCAGCAGCCCCGGCGGCGCCACCAACATCAGCACCGGCGAATTCATCCCCCAAACCGGCAACCTGTCGAAGCGCGGCGCCGGCACGTTGACCCTGACCGGTGCGAACACCTTCACCGGCGTCACCACGGTGGAAGCAGGCATGTTGGCGATCGGCGCCGACGCCGCGCTCGGCACCGCGCCGACCAACGCCACCGCGGGTCGCCTCGTGCTCAACGGCGGTGCCCTCGCCGCGTTCGAGAGCTTCGCCCTCGATGCGCGTCGCGGCATCACGCTCGGCGCCAATCACGGCGAGTTGCGCACGTTCGAGGACAAGGCGCTCACTTACGACGGCATCATCGCCGGCGTCGGCGCGCTCACGAAATCCGGCGACGGCGTCCTCGCCCTCGGCGGCGCGAATACGTTTTCCGGCGGCATCCACGTCAACGCCGGCACGCTCGCGATTGCCGCTGACACGGCACTCGGCAACGCCAGCGGCGCGATCACATTCGGCGGCGGCGCACTGCGCGCGACGGCGGACTTCACCTCGGCGCGCAACGTCACGCTCAACGCCGGTGGCGGCGCGTTCGAGACAGCGGCCGATGTCACGCTGGCGTGGAGCGGGAACATATCCGGCGCCGCCGGCAACCACCTCACCAAACTCGGCGCCGGCACGCTCATTCTCGGCGGCACGAACACCTACGCCGGCGACACCTTCGTCAACGCCGGCACGCTGCGACTTGGCATCGCCGACGCGCTCAGCCCGCACACCACGCTGCACGTTGCGTCCGGCGCGAATTTCGACGCCAACGGCTTCGCGCTCGCGCTCGGCGGCCTCAGCGGCGACGGCGCCCTCGACACCGGCTCGGCCGGACTCGCCGTCGCGCCCACGGGCACAAACACATTCACCGGACAACTCTCCGGCGCCGGCGGCCTCGTGCTCGACGGTCCGGGCATGCTCATCCTGGGCAATGCGAATACGTTTTCCGGCGGAGTCACACTCTCGCAAGGCACGCTCCGCCTCGCCGCGGCCGGCGCCCTTCCCCACAGCGCACCTGTGAACATCGCGGCGGATGCCACGCTCGAAGTCGCCGAGCACTCCGCCACTGTCGGCCGCTTGGAAGGCTCAGGCAACGTCGCCCTCAACCAAGCCAGCCTCACCGTCGCGCAGAACACCGACTCCAACTTCACCGGTTCGATCGCCGGCGACGGCGGCCTCGTGAAAACGGGCACCGGCGTTCTCGCCCTCGGCGGCACCCACACCTACTCCGGCGAAACCGAGGTCACTGGCGGCGAACTCAAGCTCACGGGCACCGTGGCCAACAGCGCGTTCACCGTCGCCGGCGGCACGCTCAGCGGCACGGGCACCACCGGCGCGCTCACCATCGCGAACGGCGGCACGTTTGCGCCGGGCAACTCGCCGGGCACGCTCCACTCCGGCAACACGACCTGGGCCGGCGGCGGCAATTATCTTTGGGAAATCAACGACGCCACCGGCAGCGCCGGCAGTGATCCCGGTTGGGATTTCGCCAACATCAACGGAGTCCTGTCGCTCACGGCCACCGCCGAAAGCAAATTCACGCTCCAACTCGTGTCGCTGACCCTCGCCAACACCGCCGGCTTCGCCGCGAACTTTAACCCCGCGGAAAACTACAGTTTCACCATCGCCAGTGCCAGCGGCGGCATCACGGGCTTCAACTCCAGTTATTTCGCGATCAACGCGAGCGGCTTCACCAACGCGCTCAACGGCGGCACATGGTCCGTTGCGCAAAACGGCCAGAACGTCGATCTCGTGTTCACCGCGATTCCCGAACCGTCCACCTACGCCGCGCTGCTCGGCCTCGCCGCTCTCGCCCTGGCTGGCTGGCGCCGGACGCGCCGCCGCTAACCGGCGAGCGCCTCGCGCTTAACTTCTGCCATGCTCGTGCAGCCCGCCAGGCCCATCGTGAGGTCGAATTCCGCCAGCACGTTCGACATCACTTCGCGCACGCCCACTTCGCCGGCGAGCGCGAGGCCGTAAACGTAGGGGCGCCCCAAGCACACCGCCGTCGCGCCGAGCGCGAGCGCCTTGAACACATCCGCGCCGCCGCGCACACCGCTGTCGAACAGCACCGGCATGCGCCCGCCCACGGCGTCGACGATGGCGGGCAACGCGTCCAGCGCCGCGATCCCGCCATCGATCTGCCGGCCGCCGTGATTCGAGACGATGAGACCGTCGAGCCCGAGTTGGGCCGCGAGACGCGCGTCGTCAGGGTGCAACACGCCCTTGAGCAAGATCGGCAGCTTCGTGTGCCGGCGGAGAAATTTCACATCCTCCCAACGCAGCGACGGACGCGAATACGTGCCGACGAACCGCTGCACGGCCGCACGCGGCTCGCCTGAGCCGAGGTTGCGCCACAGCCCGCCGGGAAAATTCGCCTTTTGCGCCAGTGCGGCCGCGATCGTCTGCCATGAAAGAGGCGGCCGAGCCTCCGGGTGCGGCGAGTTCTCCGGGTAAGGCGAGTTCCCTGGGTAGGGCGAGTTCTCCGAACGAGCCGTCCCTCGCTGCGAACCGGATGCCGGCTCGTTCGGAGAACTCGCCCTACCCGACTCCGCCGCACACAGCGCGCGCACCTCGCGCATGAACACCGGATCGCTGGTGTATTGCGCGATGCCCAGCCCGCGCAGGAACGGCAGGTAACCCAGATCCAGGTCGCGCGGACGCCAGCCGAGCATCGTCGTGTCGAGCGTCAGCACGATCGCGCCGCAACCGCAGGCCTCCGCACGGCGCGCGAAACTCGCGACGACTTCGTCGGAGCGGCTCCAGTAGAGTTGGAACCAGCGCGGCGCCTCACCCATCGCAGCAGCGCAAGCCTCCATCGGCACCGAAGCCTGGTTGGAAAAGATGAACGGCACGCGCAGAGCCACCGCCGCCCGGGCGACCGCGAGATCGGCATCGCGATGCGCCATCTCCAGCACGCCGATCGGCGCAAGCAACAGCGGCGACGGCAGGGACTGGCCGAACAGCTCGATCGTCAGGTCCCGCTGTTCGACATCGCGCAGGACGCGCGGGACGATCTTCCAGCGATCGAACGCCGCGCGGTTGGCCTCCATCGTCGTCTCGCGTCCGGCGCCGCCGGCCACGTAAGCGAAGGCTTCGGGCGCCATCGCCTGCCGGGCCGCGGCCTCCAACTCAGCGGCGGCCACCGGCACCGCCGGACGGCGTCCGCCCACCCCCGCGACATAGATTTCGCGCTGGCGCCGGCGGCCAAGGTCGGAATGCGAGGGCTCCATCAGTCAGCCTTTCGTGCGCCGGCGCGCGGCAGAAGCGGTCGGAGCGGCTTCCTGCCGGGCGTGCGACACGCGGCGGAATTCGGTGATGAAGTTCTCTGCCATGCGCCCGCCCGTGTCCGGCCGCCACACGGCGTGCAATTCCAGCAGCGTGTCCTCGCCGGTCTCCTTGAGCGGGCGGATGGCGATGCCCTCGACGTGGAGCAGGCCGGAGCGACCGCCGATGATGGAGACGCCCTGCCCGCCCGCCACCATGGCCAGGAGGGATTCATAGCCTTGCACCTCGACGATGCGCGCGGGCTTCAGTCCGCGGCTGCGCATGAGCTCGGTGATGTAGCCGCGATGCGTGATCGGCGTGGCGCCGCCGCTGATGCACAGCAGACGTTCGCGCGCCAGCTGGGTGAAACTGATGACCCGCTCGGCGGCCAGCGGATGCTGGGCGGAGACGACCGCCGCCAGCGGCGTCGTGAGCACGGCGAGGTGGTTGAAGCCCTCCGGCAGATCCGGCACCAACCGGGCGGGCACGAAACCGACATCGATCTCGCGCCGTTGCAGCGCTTGGAGCTGCGACGGCAGGTCCAGGTCGATGAGGTTCACCTCCACATCCGGGTAGCGCGTGCAATACGCGGTGAGGCACGCGGCCATGAAACTCGCGGTGAGCGGGCCCATGTTGCCGACGGACAACCGGCCGCGCTCGCCCTTGGCCGCCGCGCGGGCCAGTTGCATCGCCCGCTCCGCCTGTTCGAGGATGTGTCGCGCCTCGCCGAGGAACACCGCACCCGCCGGGGTCATCCGCACGTGGGTGGTCGTGCGTTCGAGCAGGCCGACACCGAGTTCCTCCTCCAGATTCTTGATCTGCTTGCTCAGCGCCGGCGTCGAAAGATGCAGCCGTTCCGCGGCCGCGCGGAAATTCAGCGTGTCCGCCACGGCGGCAAAATAACGCAGGTGTCTCAGTTCCACGCCCGACTGTTAACCGGAGGTTATCAGAGAGCAAACAACAAAGTCATTCCGCCGCCGGGACGCGGGTGATAGTTTCCACCAGCCTCCCGACGGCCTCCGTCATGCATCCGCACTCCTCCATCCGCGAAACCCTCCAGCTGATCGCCCCTCAACCGGGCGGTCCGCATGAACTGCGCTACCGGGCGGTCCTGCGGCTGCTCCTGCTGGGCGAGAAAATCCACGGCGCCCTCCGCCACCGCCTCGCCGGACAGGGCCTGACGCTCGAGGGATTCCAAACGCTGGCGGCGCTGCGCCACATCGATCCGGCGCCCGCCTCGGCCACTGTCCTGGCCGAAAAGACCGAGACCCCGCGCACCCTGCTCAATCACACGCTCACCCGGCTGGAACTCTCCGGCCTCATCGTGCGCGAGCGGGACGCCACCGACCGGCGCGTGGTGTGGATCCGCCTCTCCGCGCTGGGCCGCAGCACGATCGAGCGCGGGTGGACCGCCTGCCACGACTGCTTCGACCAGCTGACCTCGCCGCTCGCAGGGGAGGAACTCATCCAATTTCTCAACGCCTGCACCAAACTCGACGCCGCCGCGCGCGACGCCGCCCTCTCCTGATGATTCATCCCGTCCGCCCTTCACTTCCCATGCACTCGATGCCCTCACGCCGCGTTCGCGGCGCTTCCTTCCTGCTCCCGCCCGCCGCCGCGCTTCTCGCGGCCGGCTTGCTGCTCGCCGGTTGCGGCAAGCCGGCTACCGCCCCGGCGGCCGCTCCCGCCGCCGAGGTCATCGCCGCCACGCTGCATCCGGAGACTGTCACCCTCACGCGCGAGCTGCCCGGGCGCACCGCCGCCTACGTGATCGCGGAAGTCCGTCCGCAAGTCAGCGGCATCGTGAAACGCCGGCTCTTCACCGAAGGCGCCAACGTCACCGCCGGCCAGGTGCTTTACGAGATCGATGATTCCACGCCACGCGCCGACCTCGGCAGCGCCAAAGCGACGCTCGCCCGCGCCCGCGCCGCGGCGGAACTCGCCCGCCTCAACGCCGCCCGCGCCGCCGCCCTCGCCGAGACCGATGCGGTCAGCCGTCAGGATTACGAAAGCGCCGTCGCCACCCATCAGCAGGCACAAGCCGAGATTCTCGCCGCCGAAGCCGCGGTCGCCCGCGCCGAAGTCACCCTCGGCTACACCCGCGTGACCTCGCCCATCGCCGGGCGCATCGGCAAATCCTCCGTCACCGAGGGCGCGCTTGTCACCGCGAACCAAGCCGGCGCCTTGGCGACCGTGCAGCAACTCGCCCCCATCTACGTCGACGTCACCCAATCCAGCCGCGAGTGGCTGGAGCTCCGCCGCGAGCTCGACGCCGGCACCCTCGCCCGCACCGAGACGCCGGTGACCATCATGCTTGAGGACGGCACCCGCTACGCCCATCCCGGCAAGCTCGAGTTCACCGAGGTGGCCGTCGACCCCGCGACGGGCGTGATCGCCCTCCGCATCACCGTGCCCAACCCCGATCATCTGTTGCTGCCCGGCATGTATGTCCGCGCGATCATCGGCACCGCCGTGCGCGAGCAGGCGGTGTTGGTCCCGCAACAGGGCATCGCCCGCGACCCCCGGGGCAACACCACCGCGATGATCGTCTCCCCGGAAGGCACGGTCGAGCTCCGCCCCGTGCACGTCTCGCGCACCATCGGCGACAAGTGGCTTGTCGAAAGCGGCCTCGCCGCCGGCGACCGCGTCATCGTCCAAGGTCTCCAAAAAATCGGCCCCGGCATGCCCGTGAAAGTCGTGGAAGCACCCGCCGCGAGCGCCCAGCCCGCCCGTCACTAAGGAGTCACCACCATGGCCCGCTTCTTCATCGATCGTCCCATCTTCGCGTGGGTCATCGCCATCGTCATCATGATCGCCGGCGCGCTGTCCATCTCGCGCCTGCCCATTTCCCGTTACCCGACCATCGCGCCGCCGACGGTCTCGATCAACGCCAGCTATCCCGGCGCCTCCGCGCAGGTGGTGGAGGAATCCGTCACGCAAATCATCGAGCAGAACATGAAGGGCCTCGACGGCCTGCTCTACATGTCCGCCACGAGTTCCTCGAATGGCGCGGCGTCCATCACGCTCACCTTCGCCAGCGGCACCAATTCCGACATCGCGCAGGTGCAGGTGCAGAACAAGCTCCAGCTCGCCGTGCCGATGCTGCCGCAGATCGTGCAGCAGCAGGGCATCAGCGTCACCAAGACCGGCGAAGGCTTCCTGCAGGTGCTCGGTTTCGTCTCCGAGGACGGCAGCATGACCCGCGAGGACATCTCGGATTTCATCGCCACCAACATCATGGACCCGCTCTCGCGCGTGCCGGGCGTCGGTGGCACCCAGCTCTTCGGCTCGCGCTACGCCATGCGCATCTGGCTCGATCCGAACAAACTCGACGCCTACCAACTCTCCACGGCGGAAGTCATCGCCGCCATCCAGGCGCAGAACACGCAGGTGGCCGTCGGCCAGCTCGGCGGCACGCCCGCCTCGCCCGGCCAGCAGCTCAACGCCACCATCAGCGCGCGCGGCCGCCTGCAGACGCCGGAACAATTCCGCGCTCTGGTGCTGCGAAGCAACACCGGCGGCTCGGCGCTCCGGCTCGGCGATGTCGCGCGCGTCGAGATCGGCGGCGAGGATTACAGCGTCGTCAGCCGCTACAACGGCCAGCCCGCGAGCGGCGTCGCCGTCTCGCTGGCCACCGGCGCCAACGCCCTCCAGACCACGCGCAACGTCAGCAACCTGATGAAGCAGCTGGAACCGTCCTTCCCCGCCGGCCTGAAGGTCGTCATCCCCTTCGACACCACGCCGTTCGTCTCCGTGGCCATCCAGGAAGTCGTGAAGACGCTCATCGAGGCGATCGTGCTCGTGTTCCTGGTCATGTATCTATTCCTGCAGAATTTCCGCGCCACGCTGATTCCCACCATCGCCGTGCCGGTGGTGTTGCTCGGCACCTTCGCCGTGCTCTCGGTGCTCGGGTTCTCCATCAACATGCTCACGATGTTCGCCATGGTGCTCGCGATCGGCCTGCTGGTCGACGATGCCATCGTGGTCGTCGAGAACGTGGAGCGCCTCATGACCGAGGAGGGCCTCTCCCCGCTCGAAGCCACGCGCAAATCGATGGACCAGATCACCGGCGCGCTCGTCGGCATCGGCCTCGTGCTCTCCGCCGTTTTCGTGCCGATGGCGTTCATGACCGGCTCCACCGGCGTCATCTACCGCCAGTTCTCCGGCACGATCGTCGCCGCCATGGCACTCTCGGTGCTCGTGGCGATCATCCTCACGCCCGCGCTCTGCGCCACGATGCTCAAGCCCATCGAGAAGGGCCACCACTACCATGACCGCGGCTTCTTCGCGTGGTTCAACCGCCTCTTCGACCGCGGCAACACCAACTACCAGGGCGCCGTGCGCCACATGCTCGGTCGCCGCAAGCGCTACCTCGCGTCGTTCCTCGCCGCGCTGGTCATGCTCGTCGTGCTCTTCCTGCGCCTGCCCACCGCGTTCCTCCCCGCCGAGGACCAGGGCGTGCTCTTCACCCTCATCCAGGCTCCCGTCGGCGCCACGCAGGAGCGCACGATGAAGGTCATCCAGGAAGTCGAGAAACACTTCCTCGAAAACGAAAAGGACTCGGTCGAGGCACTCATGACCGTGCAGGGATTCAGCTTCGCCGGCTCGGGCCAGAACACCGGTCTCGCCTTCGTCCGGCTGAAGGACTGGGACCTGCGCAAGAAGGCCGAGCTCCAGCCCACGGCCATCGCCGGCCGCGCCATGCGGCACTTCAGCCAGATCAAGGACGCCTTCGTCTACACCTTCTCGCCCCCGCCGGTCACCGAGCTCGGCACCTCCGCCGGTTTCGTCTTCTACCTGCAGGACACCCTCGGCGCCGGGCACGATGCGCTGATGGCCGCGCGCAACCAGCTCCTCGGCGCCGCCCGCCAGAGCAAACTCCTCGTCAACGTCCGCCCCGGCGGACTCGAGGACACGCCGGAGCTGCGCATCGACATCGACAACGAGAAGGCCGCCGCCGTCGGCGTCCCGCCCGCGGAGATCAACACCACTCTCGGCGCCGCCTGGGGCGGCCGCTACATCGACGACTTCATCGACCGCGGTCGCGTGAAGCGCGTCTACGTGCAGGCCGACGCGCCCTACCGCATGGTGCCCGAGGACCTTCACCGCTGGTCCGTGCGCAACTCGCGCGGCGAGATGGTGCCCTTCTCCACCTTCGCCAATGCGCGCTGGGCCTACGGCTCGCCGCGCCTCGAACGCTACAACGGCGTGCCTTCGCTCCTCATCAACGGCGAAGGTGCCCCCGGTGTGAGCTCCGGCGACGCCATGGCCGAGATCGAACGCATCGCCTCCACCCTGCCCGCCGGCATGACCATCGCCTGGACCGGCACCTCGTATCAGGAACGCGCCGCCGGCGCCCAGACGCCCCTGCTCTACTCGCTGTCGCTCGTCATCGTGTTCCTCTGCCTCGCCGCCCTCTACGAGAGCTGGACCATCCCCACCGCCGTGCTCCTCGCCGCCCCGCTCGGCATCCTCGGCGCCGTGCTCGCCAACTTCGTGCGCGGCATGGAGCGCGACGTCTACTTCCAGGTCGCGATGCTCACCACCGTCGGCCTCACGAGCAAGAACGCCATCCTCATCGTCGAGTTCGCCCGCGACAACATGGCCAAGGGCGTCGCCATGATGGATGCGATCATGGCCGCCGTGCGCGACCGCTTGCGCCCGATCCTCATGACCTCGCTCGCCTTCGGCCTCGGCGTGCTGCCGCTCGCCATTGCCAGCGGCGCCGGCGCCGGCGCCCAGCGCGCCATCGGCACCGGCGTGCTCGGCGGCATGCTCGTCGGCACCTTCCTCGGCCTGTTCTTCGTGCCGCTGTTCTTCGTCATCATCCTGCGTCTCTTCGGCCAGCGTTCGCAAAACTCATGAACCGTCACCTGCTTCTCCCGCTCGCCCTCGGCGCGGCGCTGCTCACCAGCGCCTGCTCCACCCTCGAGCCCGCCTTGCCGGAGGCCCGCGCCTCCGTGCCAAAAGAGTGGCCGCAAACCGCAGCTTCGTCCCCTGCGGTTGCGGCCGCTCCCAACCCCGCGGAGGACCTCGGCTGGCGCGATTTCTTCCGCGATCCGGCGCTGCAACAACTCGTCACGCTCGCGCTCGATCAGAACCGCGACCTGCGGGTCGCCGTCCTCAATGTCGAACGCGCACGCTCCCTCTACCGCATCCAACGCGCCGACCGCCTGCCGTCGCTCGCCGCCTCCGGCAGCCTCACGCGCTCCGGCGGCGAGTCGCTGCCCACGACCGACGCGTATCGCGCCGAGATCGGCACGACGAACTTCGAACTCGATCTGTTCGGCCGCGTGCACCAGCTCAACGCCGCTGCGCTGCAAGGCTACCTCGCCAGCGAGGAAACCCAGCGCAGCGTCCACCTGACACTCGTCGCCGAGGTCGCCCAGCTCTACCTGACGCTCGGTGCCGACCGCGAACTCCTGCGCCTCTCCGAAGCAACCCTCGCCAGCCAGGAGGCCTCGTTGCGCCTGATCGAGCGCCGGCACCAGCTCGGCGCCGTCTCCTCGCTCGACGTGAGCCAGGCCCGCACCCTCGTCGAATCCGCCCGCGCCAGCGCCGCCAACTACGCCGGCATCGTCGCGGCCGACACCTCCGCCCTCGCTCTGCTCATCGGCCAACCGGTGCCGGCCGACCTGCTGCCCGCCGATTTCAAGGCGGAGAAACTCGCGCTGCTGCCCGTCGCCGCCGGCCTCGGCTCCGAGCTGTTGCTGCGCCGGCCCGACGTGCTCGCCGCCGAGCACCAGCTGCGCGCGGCCAACGCCAACATCGGCGCCGCGCGCGCGGCATTCTTCCCTTCGATCACGCTCACGGCGGGCGTCGGCACGGCCAGCGACGACCTTTCGAACCTGTTCCACAGCGGCACCGGCGTCTGGAGCTTCGTGCCGCGGGTGACGGTGCCGATCTTCCAGGGCGGCCGTCTCCGCGCCAACCTCGGCACGGCCAAGGCCGACCGCGACATCGCGCTGGCCCGCTACGAACAGGCGATCCAGGCCGCGTTCCGTGAAGTCTCCGACGCGCTCGCCCTCACCTCCAGCCTGCAGCGCCAGCGTGCCGCGCTCGACGCGCTCGTCGCCGCCACGGCGCGCACGGTCGAGCTCTCGCAGGCCCGCTACGACGCCGGCCAGATCGGCTACCTCGCCCTGCTCGACGCACAGCGCGCGCTCTTCGCCGCGCAGCAATCCCTCATCCGCAGCCAGACCGCCGAGCAGAGCAACCAAGTGGCGCTCTACAAGGCCCTCGGCGGCGGCTGGCGCGAGCAGAGCGGCGCCGACTGAGCGCCCGTCATCGCCCGCAACGCGCGTCTGCCACGCTGGCCCGGCCTCCAATTTGGCCGCGCCAGCGTTCCCATTTTTGGGAAGACTTAATCCCGTTGCTGAACGCGCCCCTTGGGTGGCACGTGGCCAGGAAATACGTTAACCGCTATTTTGCATTGGCTTACAACAAGGCTGCGCGCTGGCACAGCGGTTGCAAATGAGCGGCCACACTCGCACCTTCCCCATGCTGCATTTCCGGCGCCTTTTCGCATTTTTCACGGCCCTCGGCCTGCTCGCCCTCGGCGCGCACGCGCAAACGGAGGCCATGCCGGCAGCCCGCGAAAAGCTGACGCTCGATGAGGCCATTCGCCGCGCCGTCGCGAAGAATTTCACCATCCAATCGGATGCCTTCGAAGTCTCGATCGCCCGCGGCCGGGTGCTCGAGGAGCTGGGCCTGTTCGACCCGCAGCTGACCGGCACCTATTCTTACGGCGAGGACGAGATTGCCCCGACGACGAACCGCTCCGAGGCGGAAAGCTTCGAACTCGCGCTCGGCGGCACGATGCCGTGGGGCCTCACCTACTCGCTCGGCGCCGAGCAGGCGAAGTCACGCGGCACGGCGTTCGCCGAGAGCTACGACACCTTTGCGGGCCTGTCCGCGCGCCAGCCGCTGCTGCGCGGCTTCGGCTTCGGCGCCACGACGGCGCAGATCCGCATCGCGCAGACGAACCGCGCGATCTCCGAGTGGGCCTTCCGCCAGTCGATCATCGATACGGTCACGCGCGTCACCTTCGCCTACTACGAGCTCAATTTCGCGCACGCCAACCTGCGCAGCGCGCTGCGTTCCCGTGAACTCGCCGCCCAGCTGCTGAGCGAGAACGAAAAACGCTTCCGCGTCGGTGCCATGTCCGAATTCGACGTCACCTCCGCACGCTCCCGTCTTGCCAACCGCGAGGAGTCCATCCTCAACGCCGAGCGCCTCGTCCGCGAAGCTGAGAACACCCTCAAGGCCCTCATCTCCGACGAGCGCTCGCCGCGCCTGCTCGACTGGCATCTCGACATCGAGCCCATGACCACGCTGCCCGTCACCGTCGCCGACGCCGCGCTGGACTTCAAGGAGGCCCTGCAGAAGCGCCCCGACTACCAACAGGCGCAGCTCGGCGTGAAGCGCAGCGACATCAACTTCCGCTACCAGCGCAACCAGATCCTCCCGCGCGTCGACCTCGTCGGCAGCTACGGCTACAGCGGCCTCGACGGCAACGACCGCGTCGCCCGCCGCATGGTGCGCAACGAGGATTACCGCTCCTACAGCTACGGCGTGCAGGTCACCGTGCCGCTCACCTTCACCTCCGAGCGCGGCCGCTACCGCGTCGCGAAGAATCAGCTCCGCCAGGCCGAGGTCGATCTCCAGCAGCTGGAGCAATCCATCGTCGTCGCCGTGGGCAACGCCGCCGCCAACATCGAGACCACGCGGAAGCGTGTCGAAGCCGCGCGCATCGCCCGCGAGCTCGGCCAGCAGGCGCTCGACGCCGAGCAGAAGCGCCTCCGCGCCGGCACGGGCAGCACGTTCTTCGTCGTCCAGCAGCAGGAAATCCTCGCCGCCCTCGAGGTCGCGGAACTCCGCGCCGAGTCCGACTACCGTCGCGCCGTCGCGGAATACGACCGGCAACTCGGCGTCACGCTCGAGAAGCTCAACATCGAGGTCGCGCTGCCGAAGTGAATTTCAGTCAGTGTGTGTGTGTCCAGCAGGCGGCGCCGCGAGGCGCCGCCTGTTTGGTTTCCGGCCCGCGGCTTCAGTCCGCCGCGAAACCGTGGCGCGATCGCGCCGCCGCGCCGCCTCAGCCGGGATCATGCAGGTGGCGGGCGTCGGTGTCCCTACCGACGCCTGTCGCCGCTGGGACAGCGGCGACCACCCCATTGTCAGGAGCTCATCAGTCGGGAATCGCGTCCAACTGCATGGGTCCGGCTCAGAGGTTGCGCACCTTCACGTTGCGGAGCTCGACACCCTCGCCGGTGAACACGATGCGCCCCGCGCGCAACCGGCCGAAATCCTTCACGCCGGCCTGCGGGCTGCCCGCGACCGCCGCGCGCCACTCCGCCGTGTCGAGCATGTAGCTCGCGACCCGGTCGCCGTTGATGAAATACTCCACTTGGTTGCCGAACACGACGATCTTGGCGCGATACCAGACATCGAATTGCGGCGGGATCGCGCGATCGGGGGCGCGGAGACCGTTGCCGCCCAGCGCGTCGCCGTGGCCGGCCAGCAGCATCACCGGACCGCTCGCTTCCGGCGTGGCGGCCTCTTCGTCAGCGCGGATGTGCACGGCGCCGCGGCCGCCGGGCGCCACGCGCCAGTCGAACTGCAACTCGAAATCCCCGAACTCCTCCGCACTGGCGATCGCGCCGCCCGCCGCCCCGGCCAGCGAGCCGTCCCGCACCTGCCAGTTGGCCGGCAGCTTGTTGCCGCCGAAGGCGCGCCAGTCCGAGGTGTCACGGCCGTCAAAGAGGAGTTTCCATCCCTGCGAGCGCTCGTAAGCGGTCAGTTTCGGTGCTTCGGCCGCCACCGCGCCCGCGCACCCCACCAAGGCCAGGAGGGCCAGGATTCGTAGATTCATCGCCGCCAGCATGCGGTCCCGCCCGCGGCAGGTCAACAGCCGCGCCGTCGGCTTCGCACTTGCGGCGCGGGCGCGACGGCGAATGCTCGGCCCATGCCACGGATTCCCCTGGAGGACAATTTCACCGACGTCATCGGCAAGGCCCAGCGCGGCCTGCGCCTCAGCGATGCGGACCTGACAACCAAGGCCGGCATCAGCGCCGCCGAGTTCGCCGCCCTGCAGCAAGGCGAGATCCGCGACCGCCCGCTGCGCGCCGTCGCCCGCGCCCTCCAGCTCAACCCGGCCGCCCTGCTCTCGCTGGCGCGCAAGGAATGGTATCCCGAGCAACCGCTCTTCCCGCGCGGCTTCGCGATGTTCAACACCGCCCACGACGACATGACGGTGAACAGCTACCTCGTGTGGGACGCCAAGACGCGCCTCGCCGCCGCGTTCGACACCGGCACCGACGCCACCGCCCTGCTCGACACCATCGCCGCGGAGAAACTCACGCTGCGCATGATCTTCCTCACCCACACGCACGAGGATCACGTCGCCGATCTCACCCGCCTCGCCACCGCGACGGGCGCGCCCGTGTGGTCCAGCGAGCGCGAGCCGGCGCCCTTCCCGGGCGCGCAGACCTTCGCCGAGAACGCACACTTCCACCTCGGCGAGCTGGCCATCAAGACGCTCCTCACCTGGGGCCATTCGCCCGGCCAGACCACGTTCTACGTCACCGGGCTTTCCTGGCCGCTCGCCATCGTGGGCGACTCGCTCTTCGCCGCCTCGATGGGCGGCAGCCGCGAGCACTACGCCGACCAGTGGACCAACAACCGGGAAAAAATCTTCCGCCTGCCCGCCGACACCGTGCTCGCTCCGGGCCACGGCCCGTTGACGACCCTGAACCAGGAACGGCGCTACAATCCGTTCTTCGCGCGTTGAAGCCCCGGCCAGCACGCCCCGCCGCCGGCCCGGCCCTCGCGGCCGCCTGCCATGACGAGTGACGGCGCCCGCGATCCTTACGCCGCACTGCGCGAGGTCGGTTATCGCCGTTACCTGATCGGCAACTTCCTCACGAACATCGGCCGCCAAGCCGTCAGCATCGCGGCCACCTGGCAGATCTACCAGTGGACGCACTCCGCCACCGCGCTCGGCCTCGTGGGCTTGGTGAACGTCATCCCGCTGCTGCTCTTCGTGCTGCCAGCCGGCGCGCTCGCGGATCGCGTGGATCGCCGCACGATCATCGTGCGCGGCATGGCCGCCACCAGCCTGCTCTCGCTCGCGCTCGCCGCTGTCAGCCATTACGAGGCGGCGATCCCGCGCCTCGCCCTGCTCGACGCCGCCAACGCCGGCCTGCGGTCCATCGCCCTCGTCTTCGAACAACAAGTCGATCCGTCCGCGCTGACCTTCGACAAGCCCGCTCTGCCCCTCGTCTATCTGCTGCTGTTGCTGCACGCCGTGGTGCGTGTCATCGCCTCGCCGGCGCGCGGCTCGATCGTGCCGCTGCTGGTGCCGACGCGCTCGCTGAGCAACGCCGTCACCTGGAGTTCGAGCACCTTCGAACTCTCCACGGTCGTCGGCCCCGCGCTCGGCGGCCTGATCGTCGCCGCCTCGGGCTACTCGCTCGTCTATGCGCTCGATGTCGTCTGCGCGCTCTCGCTCGCTTGGGCGTTGCGCGGCGTCTCCCTGCGGAGCGCGCCGGCGGCGGCAGCGCCTTCCGGGCAGAACACGGGCACGCTCGCCGGCGCCCGCTTCATCTGGCGGCGCCAGCCGCTGCTGGCGGCGATGACGCTCGACATGTTCGCCGTGATCTTCGGCGGCGCGGTGATCCTCCTCCCGATCTACGCCGACCAGATCCTGCACGTCGGACCGGCCGGGCTCGGCTGGCTGCGTGCCGCGCCCGCGCTCGGCGCCATCACGATGGCGTTCGTCGTCGCGCACTCGGCACCGTGGCGGCGGCCCGGGCTGGTCATGCTCTGGTCCGTCGTCGGCTTCGGCGCCGCGATGATCGTTTTCGGGCTCTCCTCGTCGCTGTGGTTGTCGCTGCTGGCGCTGTTCCTCAGCGGCGCCTGCGACAACGTCAGCGTGGTCGTGCGCCACTCGGTCGTGCAACTGCTGACGCCCGACTTCCTGCGCGGACGCGTCACGTCGGTGAACCAGCTCTTCATCGGCTCCTCGAACGAGATCTCCGCCCTGCGCGCCGGTCTGATCGCGGCGCTGCTCGGGCCGGTGCTGGCTGCCACGCTCGGCGGCCTCGGCTCCATCGCGGTCGCGGCCGCGGTGGCTCTGGTCTGGCCCGGACTCAAGACGCTGCCTCCGCTTCATCAACTCGATTCTGAGGGGGCCGAAAAGCCCTAGGTTAAAAACGGTTAGACACATCCCTGAGATTGACGCACGCTGCGTCGCAGACACCCCCGCATGAGCAGTTCCCGCAAGACCTCGATGATTTACGCGCTCGCGCTGAGCCTGATGGCCGGCCTGGCCGCCATCATCTTGCAGGACGACCTGCGCGAGCGCATGGGCACGGCCTACTACGTCGTGTCCCTCTCGATCATCGGCTGCGTGCTGCTGGTCCTGAGCGGCTACCTCTGGGACCGCGCCATGATCACGCGCCTGCGCGCGCTCGGCAGCCAAGCCCGCTCGATCCAGACCGACCTCGACGAGCCGCCCGCACCCGCCAAGGACGACGAGGTTGGGCACGACGAGATCATCGGGCTCGCGCGGCAGATCGAGCGCATGGCGCGCTCGTTGCAACGCGTGGAGGCCAGCTACCGCGGCATCGTCGAGGACCAGTTCGACCTGATCTGCCGCTACAAGCAGGACGGCACGCTGACGTTTGTGAACGGCGCCTACTGCCGCTTTTATGCGAAGAAGCGCGCCGACCTGCTCGGCACGCCCTTCGCCGGGCTCACCAGCCGCAGCCGCCTGCCGTGGAACAGCGACCCGGCGGTGCAGACCTTCGAGCAGGAAATCCCGACCCCCGCCGGCACGGTCTGGCTGCAGTGGATCGTCCGCGAGATCCACGACAACGAGGGCCGCATCCACGAATATCAGGCCGTCGGCCACGACATCACCGCACGCAAGCTCGCCGAGGCCGCGCTGCTCCGCGCCAAGGAGGCCGCCGAGGCCGCCAACCGCGCCAAGGGCGAGTTCCTCGCCATCGTCAGCCACGAGATCCGCAACCCCATCAGCGGTGTGATCGGCTTCGCCGACATCCTCGGCGACACCGAACTCACGGCCGAGCAGAGCGAATACGTGAACCTGATCCGCAGCAGCGGCGATTCGCTCCTTTTCCTCATCAACGACATCCTCGACTTCTCCAAGATCGAGGCGGGCAAGATCGAGCTCGAGCACGCCCCCTTCTCCCCGCGCAACTGCGTGCAGGATGTCGTCGCATTCTTCGCCCCCAAGGCCGACGCCGCCCAGCTCGCCCTCGACAGCAAGATCGCCATCGACGTGCCCGCCGTCGTCTCCGGCGACGTCTACCGCCTGCGCCAGATCCTCATCAACCTCGTCGGCAACGCGGTGAAATTCACCCGCCGCGGCGGCGTGACCGTGCACCTCGACGCCCTCGCCTCCGACCACGCACGCGACGAGCTGCTGCTCCGGTTCACCATCGAGGACACCGGCGTCGGGCTCACTCCCGAGCAGATCGCCAAGCTGTTCCGCCCCTTCGCCCAAGCCGACGCCGCCACCTCGCGCAAATACGGCGGCACGGGCCTCGGCCTGATCATCTGCAAGCGCCTCACCGAGCTGATGGGCGGCAACATCTGGGTCGAGAGCACGCCCGGCCAAGGCTCGAAGTTCTCCTTCGCCATCCGCGTCGGCCAAGTCACGCCGAGCACGGTGGCGTAAGCCTGAGCCCGCCGAGACCGCTCTGCTTGCGCGCCTCCGCGCGTCGAGTTCTCAGACTCGGCAGGATCGTTTCGGCACGGCGCCTTGAACGCCGAGTCTCGGCGTCGGCCCGTCCGATAATGGGTTTGCCCATGCCACGAGGGCATGACATCCACAGCTTCGTCGCCGGGCCAGCGACGTGCCACGCCACCCTCCACGCCCCTCCTTATGAAGCGACTCCTTGTCCTCGTAGGAACCTGCGCCCTCGGCGCACTTTCCCTGCTCGCCGCCGACGAAGCCACCAAGGTTTCCGGCGGCTATTTCATCTTCCCCGGCGGGTTCGAGACCCAGACCCTCACGCCGACCGCCGACGGAAACTTCGACGACGCAGAAGTCACTCGGCTGATCCGCGCCAACTACAAGACGCTCGACTTCCTGCAAACGCGGGTCGTCGCCAACGGCAAGGTGACCGAGACCGCGCGCGTGAACTTCTTCAACAAGTTCAAGGAAATCACCGTGGCGCGAAACAGCACCCCGATGTTCTCGTCGCGCCGCTACCTCTCGACCACCGCCGGCGGCGGGCTGAATTACTTCTTCGAGATCAGCGCCAAGGCAAAATACGAATACCTGCTCGAGATCGACCACACGCAGGCCGATGCCGCCTACAATCTGGCCATCAAGGTGAATCCTTACGACCTGATGCTCGCCCAAGTTGCCGGACAGCTGCACGCGGCACGGCGCTTCATCATCTTCAGCAAGATGATCATGGCTCCCGCCCTGCTCTTCCGCCATCAGCTCGTCGACACGCAGGCGAACGCCAGTTTCCCGGTTTTTTTCAGCTCCAGCGGCAGCTACGTGTCCAACGTGAAGGAGAACTTCAACGGCAAGCTCGCCCTGCGCCGCTACGCCAATGCCGCCGCCGCGGACGAGTTCTACAAGAGCGCCGACCCGATGTTCATCGAAGTGGGTCCCGGGCCGCTGCCGGACAGTCAGGGCGACAACATCGCCCCGCAGGACCTGATGATCACCTACGCCGGCCGGCGCTACCAGCTCTCTCCGCGTTATGCCCAGCACCTCAGCGCCGAAGGAGTGAGCTTCAGCATGCCTGCCAACGCCAAGGATTACCGCGCCGCACCGAGCAACCTGCACCTCAACGCCGCCGCCCTCACCCGGCTCGCACTCAACCGCGACGGACTGCTGACCAAAGCCATGATGGAGAGCGCGAGCTTCGATCCGGACGTGCCCTCGCAGTTCCCCGCCACCATCGCCTCCCTCGCGATTGCCGATGCCGTCGCCCAGATTTCCGAAACGGGCGACGCCATGAGCTACGTCACTGTATTGAACGCGGCCGACGGGGAACAGGAAAGTGCGACGGTCGTGACGGTGCCCGATTCTCCTCAGTGACGCGCGCGGTTGGCGAGTGCCAAGCCAGCGGACAGCAGGCGGATTAATTCCTGCTACGACCCATTGCCCGAAGCGGGAAAGCTGGATGCGTTGGGGTGCCCGCTGCCATCGGCCAGAGCAGACGGCGTGGGTGCTGAACTGCCAGCCGCATGATGTGCCGGTGCTGGTGGCGGCGCGGTTGCTCAAGCCGCTGGGGACGCCACAGCCGAATAGCGTGAAGTATTTCGCCGCGGTGAATGTCATCGAGTTCACCAAGGACCGGAGTTGGCTGGCGAAGATGACCAACGCAGTGAGCCAGCACTGGCGGACAAAGAACCAGCACAAGGCTGCTCAGGTGCGTCGTAGCGTGGACGTCGGTCAACCGATGGAGTTCAGCCTGCCGGCATGAGCCGGAAAGCGCCCTGAGGACAAGCGCTCTACCTGTCCCGAGCACCGAGATCGTTTAGGCGAGGAACAGGTCGGCGCTCACGGCGAAACGGGCAGCGAGTTTTTTGACATGATCGGCGGTGAGATTCCGGGCTCCCTTGAGGATGCGATAAGCGATGGAGCGGTTGACGCCGATGATCTCGCCCAAGTCGTCAGCGGTGAGGTCATTTTCCTCCAGCAGGAATTTCAGGGCCTCGATGCCCTTGACCGGCTTCGGCTCCGGGACGCTCTCGCTTTCGTAGTCCTCCACGAGCTTGGCCATGATGGCAAGGTAGTCGTCCTGGTCATGGTTTAGCTTGTGGCCGGCCAAGGCATGCACGACCTCCACGGCGTTGTCGTAGGCCACCTTGTCGTGGATCGGGCGCGGCATGTGCAGGGCGACGAGACCGGAGTAGGTCTTGGGCAGGCGGGCGAAGGCGAGTGCGGTGGCTTTCATAGCGTGTTTTTCCAGGTGTCTTTGTCGTAGTCCGCGTGGGTCAGAAACCGCAGCGTGAAGACCTCCTGGCGATTGTAGTGAATGGCGGTGATGAGACGAAAATCGTTGGTGATGTTGAAAACCGTGACCGCCCTACCGCTTCTAACCGTGATTTGGTCGGCATGAGGGAAGGACTGACGGGTCTGGGCGAGATCCTGCCACTTGGCGGCGCGGATCACGCGATGCCAGTGATCCAAGGGTGCCCGGGCCTTGGGATAAGTGACCTTGGATGCTTCAAGAAACTTTCGAGTGATGATTCGCATCGGGTCAGGGCTTAGTTGTGACCAAAATGGTCACAAAGTCAAGTGAAGGCAAGGAGTGCATGTCAGGCGGTGGTTGAGATCGGGAGCGGGACTACCGGCGCAGCGGTCGCGCCCTTTTCGTAGTCTTCCAGCGGCGGGAGCGTAACCCGCGCGTTCCTCGCATAGGCGCGGTGGACGGCCGGGCTGTTGTGGCCGAGGACGAGCTGGGCGAAGCGTTCGGGATACCCGCGCACAGTCCCATCCGCTCTCTTGAGCGGTTTGAGCGTCGGACGTTGCAGGGGGCGGCCCATGCCCCTGCTTGGAACTAAAAGGAAGTCCCTGTCTAAGTCCTCGAAGAATTTTTTTCAGAATCTTCAGCCCCAACCGGGGCCTGCGTGGATAAAAGTTTTATCCACGAGGGGACGCCCGCAGCACCTTCGGCGGCCGGTTTTCCTCTGACAGAGGGGTCCAGGAAAGCTGGAGGTGCGGGGCGGAATCGAACCGCCGATTCCCGCAGCGCACAGTGAAAGCGCGTGCCGTAGAGTAAAAAAGGACTTCAATAAACATTGGCAAACGTCATTGCCTTGTTACAGTTTGCTACATGGCCAGCGTTTATCAACGACCAAATTCCCCTTACTGGATGGCGCGCTTCCGCACTCCCGAGGGCGAATGGACCGCCAAGAGCACGAAGCAACGCAGCCGCACGAAGGCGCTTGAGATCGCGCACCTTTGGGAGAGCGGTGGCAAGATGCTCCTACTTGAGAACCCGCAGGGCGTGCAATTCGAGCGCGTTTTGCGCGGGCTCTACGAACAGATGACCGGAAAGCGCATGGAGCCGAACCCGGCCGGCGCCTGGCTCACGCGCTGGGCCGAAACGCAAGGCACACAGAAGGCCGTGAAAACCGGCGAGCGCTATAGCAAGGTGATTGCTGACTTCGTCGCGTTCCTCGGCGACTCGGCGACACTCGACTTGCGCACCGTCACGCAAACGAAGGTGCAAGAATTTCTCGACCGTGAGAAGCTGCGCGGCAAATCGGGAACGACCGTCGTCTTGAATGCGAAGATCCTGCGCGCCGCGTTCAATCACGCGCTGCGCAGCGGATTGATCGAGCGCAACCCCGCTGGCGTTCTCAACCTGCCTGCCGTGAATCACCATAAGCGGGAAGTGTTCACGCCCGGAAACGTCGGCGCGTTACTCGCCGCAGCGAAGGGTAGCGATTGGGAGACAATGCTCATGCTCGGTCGTCACCTCGGGATGCGCATCGGCGATGCTGCAAATCTCACTTGGGATGCGGTCGATTTCGACAAGGACGTGATTCGCTACATGCCCGAGAAAACGAAGCGCAAGGGCAAGACGCTGAACGTGCCGATGACGCGCGAGCTGTCGGCATACATGAGCGCGCTCGCAAGCGCCGATCTCGCCCAGCGGACACGCACCCTCTGCCCAACCCTCGCCGGACGCGAAGTCGGAGGCCGCGCCGGTTTGTCTGCCGCATTCATGGAACTGATGGCGCGCGCCGGTATCGACGCCGGCCGCATTGAAAGCACCGGCGGCGCCGGCCGGGCGTTCTCCGCCAAGTCGTTTCACTCGCTCCGCCACACCGTCGCGAGCGACCTCGCGAACAGCAACGCGCCGGAGAAAGTCGCGCGCGAAATTCTTGGACACGCAAGCGCGGCCATGACGGACCGTTACACGCACCTCGAAGTTCAAACCATGCGCAAGGCACTCGAAAAATCCCAGCGTGCACGCAGCGGCAAGAAGGGCGCGAAGTAATGAAATCGAAACAGAACCCAATGTGGATTGAACCCGGCGTGGATTTCTCCGCGATGGACCGCGAGAAATCAGACGCGCAGGAGCTCCGCTTCTACTCCGTTTTGCTCGAAAGCGACCTCAGAGCGGAGATCCGGACCATGCTTGAGGCTTCCGGATTTTCAGAAGCGACACCTGGGCACTGGGAGAAAGATGGCGTGCCGCTATTTTCTCCCGAGGGGTCTCTGCGGCATCGCGACCTCCAACTAAGAGTGCAAATGCACTCACTGCTGGCCGGTGTGGCCGACCTCGTGAAAGGACGCGAACAATCGGTGCTCGCTGCCTGCTATCGAGCATACGTTGCTGGGGTTACGCATGGCGAGCGGAAGGCTTATGCGAGGCGGGAGCAGGGTTCTGGCCGCGAGTCGAAACGAACAGACCGGTTTCGCGAAATCGATGCTGCGCTCGACCGCGCCCGAAAGAAGCGCCTCAACGTCCAAGCGTCGGACGTGCATCGCGAATGCAATGGGGAGTTGGCCGACATGAAAGCAAAGGCATTCGGCACTTTGTTTTCTGAGTATCGCAAAGCCAACCCGGGGAAATTTTCCCGGAAATAGTTTCTAGGAACAACCAAGCTTTAGCAAAGTTTGAAGAGGTTTCTTGTTGGTCGCAAATGCACGCGCCCAACATCGTAAACACGCCAGTTTCAAAACCGGAATTTATCCGAATCCCTCGCGCCGGTGAGCGTTGCCCTTACACGGGACTCTCGCGGGCTTGGATCTACGAAGCTGCGAACGCCGGACTGATTCGAACAGTTTCGATCCGCAGTCGCGGCCGGGTGCGCGGTGTGCGTCTGATCGACTACGACAGCCTAGTCAGCTATTTGCGGTCTCAGTCTGACCAGAAAGCGGGTGCCGCATGAAAACGACGCGACGATTCAACAGAGCGTCCCGTTCTACTCTGCGCCGGATTGAGGCGATACTCGCGCGCGACCCGCTGCTCCGGCAGCCGGGCCCGGTGATGAGAAAGGAGGCGTGTCGTGGTCGTTGAGTCGCCCGCTCAGATCACGGTGCCTAGCCGCGGTGGTTCGATCGCCCCCTCGCCGGAGGTGGGTCAACGCGCCAAGCTCGTGTTTGCCGCCGCAGAAGACGCGCGGCAGCGCGGTGACGTCGCCGAATACGAGCGTCTCGTTGCCCGTTGGCGCTCACTCACGAAAGGAAGTGGTGCCAGTTGACACCGCGTCGTCTCAGTTCACGCACAACAGCGCGCGGCTTCATCGCCTTGGTGCGGAGCCCTGAAACGCTCGCGCTGCTCCGCGACGCACAGGCGTTCGCCCTGTTTTCGTTGATCTGCTTTCGTGCGAGGCACTCGGACACCGGTCGCGGCGGACTTGGTCTTGGTCAAATGGTCTTGGGGCGGGCGTCGGCCGGCACTGAACTACAACTGACGGAAGGCCAGATTCGCGCCGCACTGCACCGCCTGAAAAGCG
>JAMPXH010000199.1 GCA_023701285.1 Candidatus Didemnitutus sp. | reverse complement strand
TAGAGCGAAGCGGTGCCGGGTTTTTCAGACAGGCGACGGACAAGGTGTCCGGTGTCCGCGTCGACCCACTCGAGTGGGGGCACGGCGGCGGTGGCGCCGCGGGAGCCGACAAGGAGAAGAACGAAGCCGAGAAGAAATGAGCGGCGCATCGGGAAGTTCAGACGAGTTCGCGCAGACGGTGCGCGGCCGGGGGCAAGGGCACGAGCGCGTCGAGGCGCACCGGGGTCCCGGTGACGACGGAGCGGTTGGCCGCGATGCCGACGAGGATGGACGCGGCACCCTGCTCGTGCCCGGCCGACCGCGCCCAGGGGTCGGATGGCGGCTCCGGCGAAAAGAGTTGTTCGTTCATCACGAGATCGGCCCCTCCGTGCGGACCTTTCGCGGGCGGCATCGGCACTTCGTAGCTCGGGGCGAAATGCGGGAAGATCCGGATCCATTCGCCTGCCGCCTCGGCGCTGCCGTGGTGCTCGTGCTGGAATTCGCCGCTAGTGACCGCCCGGTTCATGTGCGAACCGGTGAATTCGTAATACTCCAGCCGGCCGCGATCGCCGTTGAAGGTGACGCGCATGCCCTCGCGAGGGCTGTAGGCGACGAGCGAATAAGTCAGCGTCTCGCCGGTGCGGTAGCGAACGAGTGCGGACATCTGGTCGTAAATGTCGATGCCGGCGCGAAAGACATTCTGGTCGCGCACGTAGCCGGAGTCCGGCTCCGCCTCGAGGTAAAGGCGGCGGAAACTCTCGGTGGCGCGCAGGTCGAGCGCGAAAGGGTCATGGCCCGTCTCCGCGCCGGTGTAGCGTGGGTAACGCGTCCACGCCTCGTCGCCGCGGTCGAGCGCGTTGGCCCGGCCGTAATAGGCGAGATCGCCGAACGCGAAGACTTGAGCGGGAATCGCGTCGAGCCACCAGTTCACGAGGTCGAAGTGATGCGTGGACTTGTGGACGAAGAGCCCGCCCGACTCCTGCATTGAGGAGTGCCAGCGGCGGAAGTAATCGGCGCCGTGCGCGGCATCGAGCAGGTATTCGAGATTCACGGAGTGCACGCGACCGATCGTGCCGGAGGCGATTAGCTCGCGGACCTTCGTGCGAAAAGCGCCCCAGCGGTAGTTGAACGTCACCCGCACCCGGCGGCCGGTCGCGCGCTGGGCGGCAAGGATCGCGGCGCACTTCTCCGCATCGATCGTCATCGGCTTTTCCGTGATGACGTCGCACCCGGCGTGCAACGCGCGGATGATGTAATCGTGGTGCGTGGAGTCCTTGCTGCAGACGAGAACGGTGGTGGGCCGCTGCTCGGCGATCATGCGGCCAAAGTCTTCCGGCGCATATTCCGGCACGCGGGCGGACTGCCATCGGCCGGTGATCAACTCGTTGTAGTAGCTGCGGCGCGTGGCGCTGGAGTCGAGGAGGGCCACGAGCTGGTTGGGCGCATGATACGTCGTGAGGATCGGTTCGACAAACGAGAGCGCGCGGCCGCCGGTGCCGACGAGAGCGATGCGTTGGGGTGCCATGAAGAAGGGCGCGGCAGAGGCGCGCGGGGTGGATCAACAGGACGTTGGCACAGGATTCCCCGCGGCAGGAGCCGGCGTTCTGCGGACAGTCAGACCGCGGACTTGGCGCGACGAGGCGTTTGCGGGCGCACGGTGGGGCCGTCGACCCAGGTCGAGGCGAGCGTCGTGAGGCTGCGATGCGACGGTGAGCCGCGCTCGTTGCGGTAGAGTTGAGCGATGAGCAGCTCCGCGCCTTTTGCGCCGATCAGGCGCGGGGTGAGGTCGAGGCCGGCGCACGGCTCCGTGGCGTGAACGAGGTTGAGACAGAAAAACCCGTGGGTGCGCGGGAGCTCGGCGCCGGCGGCGCGCATCCAGTCCATCACGTGCACGAGGTGCGACAGCACGACGTCCGGCTGCTGTTCGCGGAACCATCGCGTGAAGCCGCGCTGTTCGGGTGCATCGGTCACGTAGGGCGGCACCGGGTCGCTGCTGCCGTAGTGTTGTTGGAAGCCGAGGAACGCACCTTCCCAGCGGTGCGAGAGACGCTCGTCGTGTTGGCGTGGCAGCACGACGCCCGGGCGGCGGTAGCCGAGTTCGCGGAGGCGCTGCAGGGCGTTCATCATCGACTGGAAATGATCGGAGCACACGCAGTGCAGCACCGGGCGATCGATATGGTAGTCGAGATAGACGCCGCTGTAGTTCTTCCAGTCGAGCTGGAGCAGGTCGGGGCTGCGCCAGGCCGGCAGCAACACCACGCCGCGGATGCCGCGCGACTGGAGGATGCGGTTGAGGCGGGCCAGCGACAGCGTGCGCCCGCCGGCTTCGAAGCGCTCGGTGCGAAACCCCAGCTCGACGGCACGATCGTGCACGCCCTGGAAGAGGGCGGCGTGGAACGATTTCGCGTAGGCCGGGCGGTCGGGCTCGTCGAGCGTGATCACCGCGAGCACGCCGCGGAAGATGTCGCCGCGCGAGCGCCGCAACTCGGACATGATCGCGCCCGCGAGGGGATTGCGGTGGTAGCCGGCGGCCTCGGCGGCGGCGCGGATTTTTTCCGCGGTCTCCGGATGCACGCGCGGCGAGTGGCGCAGCGCTTCGGAAATAGTGGTGCGGGAAATGCCCAGCGTGCGGGCCAGAGAGCGGAGGGTGGGAGCGCCCATCGTCTGACTGTCAGGATTTTCGAGAATGGTGGCGCGGGCAACTCCATTTAGGTTGCGCGGCGAGACGAGGTCACGGCCCCGGACATTTCGTTCGAACCGCGCAGCAATCCCCGCCTGAATCCGCGCTCAACCTACCCCATGATTTTCGGCAGTCTGCACTGGTTGGATCTTCTCGTGGTCCTCGCGTATTTCGCGGCGGTGATCTACATCGGCCAGCGCGCGACGAAGGCGGCGGCGAGCGAGGAGGGTTTTTTTCTGGCCGGGCGGAATCTCGGCAAGCTCTACCAATTTTTCCTCTCGTTCGGCAACGCGACGGAGCCGCAGGGCGCGGTGAGCACGGCGAGCTTGGTTTATCAGCGCGGGGCGGCGGGGGTGTGGTTCTCGTTCCAGACCGTGTTCATGAATCCGTATTTCTGGTTCATGCACGTGTGGTTCCGGCGCGTGCGGCTCATGACGTCGGCGGACTTGTTTGAAGATCGTTTCGGCAGTCGCGGCCTCAGCCGGCTCTACACATTGAGCCAAATCGGCGTGGCCTGCGTGTTTTTGGGCTTCGCCAATTTCGTCGCCTACAAGATCGCCTCGTCCCTCGTGGTGAAGCCGGAGGCGCAGTGGACGGCGGCCGAACGCGCCTCG
>JAMPXH010000084.1 GCA_023701285.1 Candidatus Didemnitutus sp. | reverse complement strand
TCGAGACCCTTCTCCTTGGCGATGGTGGCGCGGGTGCGCTTCTTCGGACGGAAGGGAAGATAAATGTCCTCAAGCTGCGTGAGCGTCGTGGCGGCGCCGATGGCGGACTTGAGGGCGTCGGTCAGCAGGTTGCGCTCGGTCAACGAGGCGAGAATGGCGCCGCGGCGGTCGTCGAGCTGCTGCAGTTGCTCGAGGCGGTCGCGGATGCTGGTGACCTGCACCTCATCGAGTTCGCCGGTGACTTCCTTGCGGTAGCGGGAGATGAACGGCACGGTCGCGCCGCCTTTCAGCAGCTGGGCGGTCGCGGCGACCTGGTGCACCTTGAGCTTGAGCTCCGCGGCGAGGAGCAGGACGTGATCGGGGTTCGGCAGATCCGGGTGGGTCGACATGGAAAAGCGTCGAGTCCAGCGCGCACAAAACGTCCGGCAAGGGGAAACATGCGGAGACGCAAAATCGTCGCACCGTCGACGCGCCGGATCGGAAGCGCGGAACGACGCGTGAAGCGCCGTTCAGGCCAGCGCAGCGATGCGCGCCTCGGTCTTGCGGCCGCCGACGTCGAGCTGCAGCAGGTCGCCAAGGCGCTTGCCCACGAGCTGGCGGCCGAGCGGGGATTGCGGGGTGACGACCATGACGGTCTTGTCGCCGTGGGTGACCTCGGTGCCGCCGGCGCGCGGACCGAGCAGGTAGTAGGCGGGCTGGCCGCGGCTCTCGACCTGCACGAGCGCGCCGAGGCTGATGGGCTCGGTGGCGGCGAAATCGCGCACAGGCAACGCGCGGAATTGCGCGACGGCCTGGGCGGCCTCTTCGGCGGCCTTGGATTGGCCGTGCGCGAGGTAGGAGGCCTCGAGTCCGCGCGTATCGTATTTATCCTCGGCCTTGTTCTCGTCGTCCGTGGCCTCGGCGTGGGTCGCGAGGGCCGCGGTGGTGAGCAGCTCCACCTCGGCGGAGAGGGTGGCGATGATCTGCTGGAGCAATTCGCGTTTGGTATGCATGCGCGGAGATTCAGCGGCGGGGTTCGTGACCGTAGATGGCCACGACGGGGTCGGGGCGGTGCGAGAGTCGGTAAGCGCGATACATGCCGGCGGAGTTGAAATCCATCATCAAGTTGCCGTCGCGATCGAGGCCGATGACGCCGCCATCGCCGCCGAGCTCGGCGACCTTGGCGAGCGTCGCGGCGGCGGCCGAGTTGAGATCGCGGCTGGCGTATTCCATCTGCGCGGCGATGTCGTGCGCCACGGTGGCACGGATGAAGAACTCACCCCAACCGGTGGCGCTGATCGCGCAGGTGGCATTGTGCGCGTAGGTGCCGGCACCGATGACCGGCACGTCGCCGACGCGGCCGAATTTCTTGTTGGTCATGCCGCCGGTCGAAGTGCCGGCGGCGAGGTTGCCCTGGCGGTCAAGCGCGACGCACCCGACCGTGCCATACTTCTGCTCCCGAGTGAACCACGCCTCGTCGCTCACGCCCGGCGTGCTGAGGTCAGTCGGGGCGGAGGCGCTGTGGCGCTCGGGATTCTGTTCGCGCTGCTTGGCGCGCTCAAGCTGGCGGCGGCGGAACTCGGTCTGGAAATACGCGTTCTCGACGCGCTCGTAGCCGAGGGACCAGGCAAATTTCTCCGCGCCCTCGCCGATGAGCAGCACGTGCGGCGATTTCTCCATCACGTCGCGGGCGAGGTTGATGGGGTTGCGGATGTGGCGGACGCCGGCGATGGCACCCGCGCGCCGTGTCGCGCCGTCCATGATGGAGGCGTCGAGTTCGCAGATGCCGTCGGCGTTGAACACGGCACCCTTGCCGGCGTTGAAGAGCGGCGAATCTTCCAGCACGTTCACCGTCGCGATGACGGCGTCGAGCGCCGGCCCGCCACGCTCGAGCACGGCGTAGCCGGCGGCGAGCGCCTCGGCGAGCTTGGCACGGTATTCGGCTTCGCGCTCGGGCGTCATCTGCTCGCGCTGGATGACGCCGGCGCCGCCGTGCAGGACAAGACCGTAGGGACGCATGGGTGGAGTGGAGGCAGCGGGGCTGGGGGCTTGCGCGCCGGCGGTGACTGCAGCGGCGAGGATGGAGGCGAGGAGCAGAAAGCGGAGCATGAGAAGGGTCGGGGTTACTTCGCAGCGGCCGGCTCCGCCAAACCGAGGGAGCTGAGGAAGAACGCGTAATCGCGCGCGACATCGTGCAACGCGTCGTAGCGTCCGGCGGCGCCGCCGTGTCCGGCGCCGAAGAGCGTGCGCAGCAGCAATGCGCGATCTGGGGATTGGTTCACGTCGCGCAGCTTGGCGAGATACTTGGCACCTTCCCAATACGGCACCTGGCTGTCGTAGAAGGAGACGTTGACCATCACATGCGGGTAGTGCGCGGGCTTCAGGTTGTCGTAGGGGCTGTAGGCGCGCATCCAGAAGTATTCCTCGCGGATATTCGGGTTGCCCCATTCGACGTATTCCTCGGTCGTGAGCGGTAGGGTGTCGTCGAGCATGGTGTTGAGCACGTCGACGAAGGGGACGACGACGAGGGCGGCGCGGAAGAGATCGGGACGCTGGTTGAGCACGGCGCCCATGAGGAGACCGCCGGCGCTGCCGCCGGAGGTGACGAGTTGCGACGGCGTCGTCCACTTCTGGTCGACGAGCCATTGGGCGCAATCGACGAAATCGTTGAACGTGGTCATCTTCTTTTCCATGCGGCCGGCCTCGCGCCATTCCTCGCCGAGCTCGCCGCCGCCGCGGATGTGCGCGATGGCGAAGATGACGCCGCGATCGAGCAGGCTGAGGCGGTTCGAGCTGAAGGTGATGGGCATGCTGACGCCGTAGGATCCGTAGCCGTAGAGCCAGAACGGCTGCGGCTTCGTGCGGTCAAGGTCGGCACGATAGACGATGGACAGCGGGATCTTCGTGCCATCGCGTGCAGTGGCCCAGATGCGCTCGGCGCGGTAATGCGCCGGATCGAAACCGCCGAGCACGGCCTGCTGCTTGATCAGGGTGCGTTCGCCGGTGCCGAGGTCGGTGGAGAACGTGGAGGCCGGGCGCACCATCGACTGGTAGCTGAAACGCACGCGGTCGGTGTCGTATTCCCAGTTGGAGGCGAGCGAGACTTCGTAGGCCGCCTCGGGCATGGCGAGGCGTTCGGACTTGCCGGTGGCGAAATGAAACGCGCGCAGATGCGGCAGGCCCTCCTCGCGTTCCTCGAGGACGAGATAACGGGCGAACACGTCGAAGCCCTCAAGCTTCACCGCGGGGTTGTGCGGGATGACCTCCTCCCAGGCCGCGGGCTGGTCGACCGGGGCGCGCACGAGGCGGAAGTTCTTCGCGGCATCGTTGGTGAGGAAGTAGAACTTGCCCTCGTGGTGGTCGGCGAAGGTGCGGATGTTTTCGCGCCGCGGCAGCAGCGGTTGGAACGCACCGCGGGGCTGGTAGGCGGGGAGGGCGTGCACGTCGGCGGTGACCTTGCTCACGGCGGTGCTGAAGAGCCAGCGGCCATCGCGGGACTTGGTGACGTCGATGTTGAAGAGCTCGTCCTTCTCCTCGCGGAGGAGTTCGTGCTCGCCGGTGCTGAGCGTGTAGCGGTGGAGCTTGTCGGAGCGCTTCGACTCGTTCTCGGTGACGTAGTAGAGCACGTCGTGGCCCGCGCCCCACTCGAGGTCGGAGACCTTGCCGATCTGTTGCGGCACGAGCTCCTTGGTGGCGAGGTCCATGACGAAGACCTCGTATTGGCGGTAGCCGGTCCAATCGATCGAGTAGGCGAGGCGGGCGCCGTCGTCGCTCACGCGGTAATGGCCGATGGCGACGTAGGGCTTGCCCTCGCCGAGGCGGTTGAGGTCGAGGAGGATTTCCTCCTGCGCGCCGGCCTGGTCGGCGATGCGGCAATAGATCGGATACTGGCGGTCCTTCTCGGTGCGGGTGTAGTAGAGCCAGCCGCGGAAGGGCACCTTGGCGCCGGTGTCGTCCTCCTGGATGCGGCCGCGCATCTCGGTGAAGAGCCGGGCGCGCAGCTCCTTTGCGGGCGCGAGCACGGACTCGGTGTAGGCATTCTCCTGCTCGAGGTAGGTGCGGACCTCGGGATTATCCTTCTCGCGCAGCCAGAAATAATCGTCGATGCGCTTGTCCTCGTGGACGGTGACATCCTTCGGGCGCTTCTCCGGCGCCGGGGCGCGGGTGGCGTTGAAATCAAAATTGGCCAGGGCGACGGAGGCGGCACACATAGTCAGAAACAGGAAGGCGGGGAGTTTCATGGGGAAAGTTTCAGGGACGGCGCGCGGGCGCCGGCGGGGCGGGGATCTGCATGCGTTGCACGAGTTCGAGCAGGCGCTCGCGGAGCAGCTCGTTTTCCTGCGCGGCGGTCTTCCCGAAGGTGGAGCGTTGCGTGATGCGTTCGGCGAGTTCGAGGCTGAGAATGAAGATGCAGTCGCGTTCGACGAACAGCAGCGTGCCGCGCTTGGCGACGAGCGGCGCATCGGCGGGAGCGGGCACGACCTGGCTGCGGGCGGCGAAAGAGGAGCCGCCGGGCAACAGCGTGAAGACGAAGAGCGCACCGCCCTTGAGCTCGGCAGTGAAGAGACTGTGCTCATTGGCCGCGCCGGGATAGCGCCGCTCGAACTCGGAAAACACGAAACTGGCGTAGAAATACGCGAGGTAATCGCGGCTGCCGCGCGTCTCGAGTTCCCAACGCTGGGACAGGTCGAGCGGGAAGCAGGCGATGCTGGCGTGCACGCTGACGTCATCATCGAACGTGACCACGTTGGGCGTGTCGTGGACCTGGCCACCGAGTTCAGGCAGCACCGGGATTGCCACCCGGAAGCGCTTCTCCGGCGCGGTGTAGAAACCGTTTTTCTCCTGACCGTAGAGCGTTGGGATTGGCGGGGCGGGCACGGCTGGCGCCGGAGTCGCCGCAGAGCCTTGCTGCGCTGACGCGCCCGTGCAGAGCGCGACACAGAGCAAGGCGGCGGCGGGCGGAAGGCGCATGGGGAATCGGGACAACGTTGCGGGTCGGCGCAGGCTTTTCAAGCGCAGGGGCGGAGGATCAGGCGTGGAGCCGCTGCCACTGCGCGACGGGAATTTCCTCCGGGCGGGCACGCGCATCGAGGCCGACCGCCGCGAGGCCTGCGATCCAGGCGCCGCCGCCGTCGGGCAACTTGTGGCGGAGCAGCGCGCCGATCTGCTTGCGGCGTTGCTGAAAGCACTCGCGGATGAGCCGCTTGACCGCGGGGTCGAACACGAAGGGCTCGGGCCGGCGCACGAGGTTGAGCAAACAGGATTCGACCTCCGGTGCCGGATAAAAACATGAGGCGGGGACCTTGTGGCCACGTTCGGCGAGGAAGGCTGACTGGACGAAGATGGAGATGGCGCCGAACTGCTTCGTGCCCGGCTCGGCGACGTAGCGTTGCGCGGCCTCCTGCTGCAGCATGAGCACCATGCGCTGCGGGAGCGGTCCGCCGAGCACGGCGTCCATCCACGGCGTGGAGATCGCGTAGGGGAGATTGGCGACGATCTTGAAGGCCGCGGTGCGCTCCGCCGGCAGGTCGGCGATCGGGTGGGCGACGGCATCCTCCTCGATCAGGTGGAGCCGGCCGGGGTGCTCCGTCGCGAGCGTCGCGCGCAAGTGGGCGGCCATGGTGGCGTCCTTCTCAACCGCCCAGACTGTCGCGCCGGCCGCCAGCAGCGCGGAGGTCAGCGTGCCGAGGCCCGGGCCGACCTCCACCACCGCCTCGCCGGGCGCGACGGCGCCGAGTTCGACGGATTTGCGGACGATGTTGCCGTCGATGAGATAATTCTGTCCGAGGAAACGCTTCGGCGAATGACCGAGGCGGGCAAGCAACTCACGGGTGCCGGTGAGCGTCAGCGGCATGTGCTCAGAGGGTGCGGCCTTCGTCGACCGCCCAGAACTCGAGGAAGGTGCGCACGTCGGCGCGATTCGCGAATCCCGCCTCGGCCTTGTATTTCTCGAGGATCGGCGTCGAGGCGTCGCGGTCGCCGCGTTTGGCGAGAAAATCGTTCCAGATGACGATGTCGTCGTCGTTCAGCCGGTGGCCGTGCGCGTAGCACCACTCGAGCGCCTGTTCGTCGGTGGCGCCGGCGAGCACTTCGGCCTTCAGGGCTTCGTAGCCGACGTGCAGGAAATTGCACATCCGGCCGTCCATGCCCTTGCCGAGGTTGGCGTGGAAATCGGCGCGCAGTTCGCCGCGGGCGTGCTTGCGGATCTTGTCGACCATGCGGCCGAAATAGAGCAGGCCGCCGACGGTGATGCGGGGATCGGAAGGGGTGAGTTGCGCGGTCATGAGGTCTGGAAGTCGCGGATGAGGACGGCGGGGTCGTCGGCGCGCATCAGCGCCTCGCCGACGAGCACGGCATGGGCGCCGGCCGCGCGCACGCGCGCCGCATCCGCCGCGGTGAAGATGCCGCTCTCGCTCACGGCGGTCACGTGCGCCGGGAAGTGCGGGATGAGCCGCTCCGAGAGCGACAGGTCGGTCTTGAAGATGGCGAGGTCGCGGTTGTTGACGCCGATGATCCGCGCGTCCTGCGCGAGCGCGCGGTCGAGATCGGCCTCGTCGTGGATCTCGAAGAGTGCATCGAGTCCCGCGGCCTGCGCGGCGTGGTGGAGGGCCGCCATCTCGGCGTCGGTGAGCGCGCGCACGATGATGAGGATGGCGCTCGCGCCGGCTAGGCGCGCCTGGAGCACCTGCACGGGGTGCACCATGAAATCCTTGCGCAGGCAGGGCACCGCGGGCGGCTCCGCGCGGAAGTGCGCCGTGACCTCCTCGAGGTCGGACAACCGGCCGCCGAAGTAGCGCTCGTCTGTCAGGATGGACAGCGCAGCCGCGCCCGCCGCGCGGTAGCGCCGGGCCTGGTCGAGCGCACGGACGTCCTCGCGGATGGCTCCGGCGGAAGGCGAACGGCGCTTGATCTCCGAGATGATCGCCAGACTCCCGTCGCTCCGGCGCAACGCGGCGGCGAACGAAGGCACGGGCGGCAGCGCGGCGTGCGCCTGCGCCAGCTCGGTGTCGGCGATCGGGCGCACCAGTGCGGCGATTTCCTGCCGCTTGTGCGCCATGATTTCGGCCAGTTTGTCCATGGAGGTAAGCCGGGAAGGATTGGGCAACGGACAGTCAGTTCAACCCACAAGTTTCTTGTCACCGGCACAATCGCCCCGAAAGTGAGCCCGATGAGTGCCATCGACGACTTGCGCCAGACGCTGGCGCGCCTCCGCGCCCCCGACGGCTGCCCCTGGGACCGCGAGCAGACCCACCAGAGCCTCGCGCGCTGCCTGATCGACGAGTGCAGCGAGTTGCTCGACACGATCGACCGGAACGACCTGCCGCACATGCGGGAGGAACTTGGCGACGTGCTGGTGCAGGTCGTGTTCCATGCGCAGCTCGCGGCGGAGCGGGGCGAGTTCAACTTCGACGACGTCGCGCGCGACATCAACGACAAGCTCGTCCGCCGCCACCCGCACGTCTTCGGCGCCGCGCAGGCCGAGACCTCCGCGCAGGTGATCGAGGTGTGGGAGCGCGTGAAGGCGCAGGAAAAAGCCGCGAGCGGCAAGGCCGAGTCGCGGCTCTTCAAGCAACTCCCGCCGCGCCTGCCCGCGCTGATGTTCGCCGAGGATGTGGCGAAACGCATCGCGAAACAGAACCTGCCCGCCGAAGGAATCGTGGACTCAGCCGCGATCTCCGGCCGTGCCGCCGGACTCGACGAGGCCGCCGCGGGGCGTGCGCTGTTCGAATGGGCCGCGGCGTGCCGGCTCGCCGGCATCGATCCCGAGATGGCGCTGCGCCGCGAATGCGACCGCGTGATGCGCGCGGTCGAGGATCGCGTCGCCGCCGCAAGCGGCGCCTGAGTCCGCACCGCCGCTGCCCGCATTCCTCGCATGAGTGACGCCCTTCGCACGACCGTCACAGCGCCGCTCCCGGAGGCGGTGGCGGCCGAGTGGCTGGAACCGTTTCTGGCCTACCTCGGCAAGGAGCGCCGCTACTCGGCCTACACGGTCCGCAACTACCGGCAGGCCTTCGAGGATTTCCATCGTTGGGCGCAAGCCGGGGGACGCTGGGAACGCGGACTCGCCGCACTCGGCCCCCGCGACATGCGCGACTTCGTGATCGAGGGCCAACGCCGTTTCAGCCGGCGCACGCTGCACAATCACGTCTCGGGCCTCCGCACCTTTTTCCGCTATTGGCAGCGGCGCGGCAAACTGCCGCGCAATCCCTTCACCGGGGTGCCGCTCCCCAAGCTGCAGCGGGCGCTGCCGAAATTCCTCACGGAATCACAGGTCGACCTGTTGTTGCGCGGGCCGGCACGATTGCTGGAGAATCAAACCATCGATGCTTTCACCGCCTGGCGCGACCGTCTCGTGCTCGAACTGCTCTACGGCGGCGGGCTGCGCGTCAGCGAGCTCGTCGCGTTGAATTACGGCGCGATCGACCTCGCTGCGGGCAGCGCGCGCGTGCTGGGTAAGGGCCGCAAGGAGCGCATCTGCCCGCTCGGACGCGTGGCGGTGGCGGTGTTGGAGAAATTCCGCGACCAATTCGCGCGCCGCACCGGTGCGGACGATCCGGTGCTGGTCACGCCGGCGCAGAAGCGTCTGACCGTGCGCGCGGTGCAACTGCTGGTGAAACGCTACCTCGCGCTCGCGGACCTCCCGATGGATCTCTCGCCGCACAAGTTGCGCCACTCCTACGCGACGCACCTGCTCAATTCCGGCGCCGACCTGCGCGCCGTGCAGGAGTTGCTCGGTCACGCCAACCTCGCCACGACGCAGATCTACACGCACACGAGCGTGGCGCGACTGCAGCAAATCTACGCCAAAGCGCATCCGCGCGCGTAAAAATTATCTCTGCACTGCGCCAGTCGCCCAGAGTTGCGCCGCGGCTCCGGCGACGAATTCGTGCCACACGTCAGCTTTGAGGTGTCACGAGCCGGATGCCCGTCGGCTCGATTACGATGCGGCGATCGCGGTAAAGGGCGCCGATGGCCTGCTTGAACGCCTTCTTGCTCACGCCGAAAGCGTCGCGGATCTCCTCGGGGATGCTGTTGTCGCCATAGGGCAAGTGGCCGCCGGGTGCCGCTTCCAGCGCGGCGATGATGCGATCCGTCAGCTCTGCGACCCGGCGATAGCCGGCCTTGCCCAAGGCGAGATCGAGTTTCCCGTCAGGACGGATGGCGCGCACGTAGCCCTCGACGACTTGGCCGAGTTCCAGCGCTCCGCCAGCGAGCTCCGTGTGGTAAAGCAGACCGCGATGCGCATTGTTCACGACCATGTTGTAGCCGATGGGGCTGCGACTCGCGACGAGCAGACGCACGGATTCGCCTTCGTGGTAACGCGCGGGCGTCTGGTCGAGAAAGCGATTGAAACGCGCCGTGGCGATCAAACGGTCGGTGTGCGGATCGACCCGCACGAGCACGACTGCCTTGTCGCCTGGTTGCAACGGTCCGGACATCTCGCGGATCGGCAGCAGCAGATCCTTCTCGAGACCCCAATCGAGGAACACGCCGATGCGCGGCGTGAGGCTCACCACGCGCAACGCGGCAAATTCGCCCACGTAGGCGCGGGGCCGGTCTGTCGTCGCGACGAGCCGGTCCTCGGTGTCGCGATAGACCACCACCTCCAATTCATCGCCCGGCACCTTGCCGGCGGGGATGTAGCGGGCCGGCAGGAGAATCTCCCCATGACTGCCGCCATCCAGATAATAGCCCGGCGCCGCGAAGCGCACGATGCGGAGCCGGTTGAGTTTGCCGAGTTGAGCCATGGGGAGGCGACGATGACGGGCGGCGGCAAAATGGGGAGCGAATAGCGACACCGTCGCCCGATTTCGCGCGCCATCGGACGCGGCGGCGGCGGCTCAGGGCATGAAGCCCTGCTCGCGCAGAAATGCGGTCATGCGCTGCAGCGTGGGGAGGAAATTCGGATTGCTGACCGGCCAATCGCACGAATGGCCGGCCTCCGGCACGGTGATGAGTTCGCAAACGTTACCCGCGTCCTGCATGGCCGCGGTGAATTTGACCGCCACCGCATGCGGCGTCAGCTCGTCCTTCGTGCCGCAGGAGAGGATGGTCGGAGGCCAGTCCGCGGTCACGCCGCGCAGCGGCGACAGCTCGGGATGCGCGGCGAAGAACTCGCGCCCGAAGCCCTCGCCGAGCACGGGATTGTGCAACACGAGCGCATCGGCGCGGCAACTGACACTCGCATCCTCTCCGGGTTCGTCGCCGTGCGGCAGCACCGTGCTGGCGGCGATATGGCCGCCAGCCGAGCCGCCGGCCACGATGATGCGCGCGGGATCGATGCCGAGCTCGCGCGCGTGGGTCCGCACATACCGCACGGCGGAACGCGCATCATGCACGCACTCGACCGGCGTCGTGTCCGAGCGCGACCGGACGCGATACTCCGCCGCGATGGCAATGATGCCGTGATCCCGGAACCAAGCTGCGACCGGGATCTGGCCTTCGACGTTCTCCGTGACCCAGCCGCCGCCGGAGAAATACACGATGGCGGGCAAGGGCTCCGATGATGCACCGGCAGGGCGTAGCACATGAAGATGCAAGTCCTCCTGCGGAGTTCGCTTGTAGAGAATCTTCTCCGCGCTCGCCACCAGCTCGGCTCCCGGCAGCGTATAAGTCAGCGAGGCGGGCGGGCGCGCGGCCGCGTTGGACTCGCTCTCGGCCGCAGTGGCCGCGAGTTGCAACGCGAACAGACAGGCGGTAGTCGCGGCGACGCGACCGGGGCTGCGAGGCTGTGAGCGGGCGTGGCGCATGGGAGCCCTTCAGTTCAGGTTGAGTCGACGCGCGGCGCTATTGCCTGCCTTGTCGTAGACGACGATCTCGACGGAGGTCGCGGCGGCGGCCTGCGCGGCGGTGAATTCCGCGACGAAGGTCTCGCGCTGGCTGTCGAGGATGCCGTCGGTGGGATGCTCGAGGGTGGCGCGGGCGCCGTTGTTGAGGATGAACTCGGCGCCTTCCAGCGCGCTGAGTGCATCGACGCCCTCGACGCTGATGCGCCACACGCCGTCGGCGCGCGTCGCGTCGGTCGCAAGGAGCTGCGGTGCGGTGCGGTCGACGACGAGGCCCTCCGTCTCGAAGGTGTAGCGGAGGCGCTGATCGGCCGGGCGCGGCCCGATCTCCCGGGCGGTGAGGCGCGTGCGGTAGCGGCCTTCGGTGAGATGGGAAATGTCGAACTGCACGTAGGGATCGGCGGTGTCGATCGCGAGATCGCTCCAATCCTCGGTGCCGGCGGGGGCGATGGCGAAGGTTGCGACGACGTTGTCGTCATCGGGATCGGTCAGCGTCCAGTAGATGAACTGCGCGCCCGGCTGCGGCACGAGCTGGCTGTTCAGCAACGCGGTGCGCCGGCGGCCGTCGGGCTCGGCGTTCTCCCGTGGGTTTGGGTTGAGGAATTGGCCGAGCGTGGAGGCCGGATTTGCGGCTGGCTCGGGCGCCTGGATGAGGCCGAGGTTGGCCGGGAAGACGCGGAAATCGGTCAGCTGCGGGCGGCGGTTTTGCGGCAGGTAATGCAAGGTCGCGCGCTCCACGACAGGCGTGGCGGCGCCGGAAGCGAGTTGCACGCGCACCTGCACATAACGGCCGAGCAGGCCGGGCGCGAACCAGCCGCCGTCCTGCGGCCGCAGATCGGTCCACTCGCTCCAGCCTTCGAGCTCATCGCTGCCGAAACTCGTGCGCAGCGCGACGCTCACGCCTTCACCGGTGGGCGGCGCGGCTTGGGCGAAGCGCAACTGGCCGATCTCGGCCGGCACGCCGAGGTCGAGCTTGCGCGTCTCGATGGAGCGCGTCGCGGCCGCACCGAAAGCCAGTTCCGACAAGCCCGTGGCGTTGTTGCGCAGGAGCAGAAAGCGGCCGGGCGCGCCGGCGATCGGCGCGATCGCGTTGACTTGCGCGGAAGTGGAGGCGCCGAGATTCACGCTGCGTCGCTCCGCCGGATCGTAGGCGAGCAACTCGCCTTGTTCGCCGCCGCTGATGAGCAGCCACGCGCGGGACGCGGCGGTGTGCCACGCCAGCCGGTAGAAGGCGAGGTTGCTGCGGCTGACGACCGTCTCGGGCAGGCCCGTGGCCGGGAACCACACGAGTTGACCGCGACCGGTGAAACGTTCCGGGCGCGCTTCCGCGTCGGGCATGGGCTCGGCGGGCGGCTCGGCGCCGGGTTTGGGGGCGAGCGCGACCGGAGACGCGGCGCGGGTGACGCGGGCCTCGCCGGACGCGGAGGCGACCGTGAGCGCAGCGTAGAAACCGCGTCCGTCGGGCGCGGCGATCAGATCGGTGACCTCGGCCTCGCGATTCTCGAGCAGCAGCCGGGGCGCGCCGCCTTCGGCGTTGAAAGCGTAGACATTGCCGCGCGGGGCCGAGCCGGCGATGATCCGGCCGTCACTCAGCCGCAGCAACCGGCGGACATTGCGATCGCGAATCTCGCCGAGCAACGAGATGCCGGCCCGGTTCAAAGCGTCGTCGTTGCCCAGACGTTCCTTGCCTTCGCCGGCCGCGGCGAACTGCGTGAGATCGACGCGGTAGATGCGGCCAGGGTTGCCGGTCGCAACCAAGACGGCCGGTTTGTCGCCGGGCAACACGAGCAGATCGAGGATCGAGTCCACCGGCAGCAGCGCGGAGGCGACGGGTTTGCCGTCCTGCACGAGCGTGAGCGTGCCTTGCGGCGAGGTGCCGGCGAGTAAGCCACCAGCGGGCAGGGCGGCGAGCGCGAACACGTGCGTCGCGTCGAGATCGGCCGCGAGCTCGGCTTGGATGCCTTCCTTTTCCGCAAGCGTCACGCGGAACACCTTGCCCTCCGGACCGGTGCCGAGCAGCCAGGCATCGCCGGCGGTGGCGCGCGTGAGCGTCCACCAGAGATCAGCCGGCACGCTGCCGGGCAGATCGCGCACGACCGGACCGTCGAGGAGCCGGCCGTCGGAGCGCACCGCGATGCCCTTCAGGTTGCGATTGGGCGCTTCGCGGTAGAAGTCGATGTCGAGTTGCTTGGAGAGCGGGGCGGCGGGCAGCGCAGCGCATGAGCCGAGAAGCAGGGCGAGGCAAAAGGGGAGACGCATGAGAAAGGAGAGGCCGCGCACGCACGCGGAGAGAGTCCGCTGACCTAGTCGGTCACCTGCAGCGGGCGGCGGAGATTCGTGTTGAAAAGGCGTCCGGGCAGCACGTGCCGCTCCCAGAGGACGACGGCGGCCGCCCGGCTTTGGTAGCGGGCGGCGTCGGTGCCGCGCGCGATGCGTTCGAAGGAGCCGGGCAGTTCCACCGTGCGGGCGGTCTGGTCGGTGAACAGCGTCGCGCGCTCGAGCACGGCGAGGTAGAGACCGTCGGTCGGACGCTCGTCGCGCAACATGCCGAGGTATTCGTCGAAGTTGCGCAGCTGGTGCACGCCGAGGGAGCGCGGCCGGCCGGCGAGTTCGTCGAGCTGGCTGCCGGTCGCGAGCACGATCTCCAGCTGGCGGCCGGTCCAATCCGCCGGCACGGGGATCGTGAAGGTCTCGTTGAATTTCTCCGCCTGGAAGCCGCGCCAGTTGACCGAAGCCGTGAGCGTCTCGCCCGGAGCGGCCTGCGTCCGCGAGACCTGGAAGACCTCGACGTAGCCGACGGGCGTGTCCGCCGTCTCCTCGACGGAGAAACGGATGCGCTCGGGGAAGGTGCGCTCGTAGGGATTGAAGAGCCATTGCTGCAGCGTGGCCGTGACCTCGGCGACGCCCTGCGTGAAGCCCTGCGGCCCCGGATAAAGCTGGCTGAACTCGACCGGGGCGCGACCGGCGTATTCGACGCTGGCGCGCAGACGGAAGCCGCGCGTGAGGCCGGCTTCGTTGGAACCGATCACGGCCTGCGTCAGGCCGGTGGCGGCGATGGCGGGCAGCAGCATCTCGTGCTGCACGACGGAGAATTTGAGGTTCTGGCGGTTGAGGCGCGCGGGCAGACTGATCTCCACCGGCACGAGGCGCGGCATGCGCCCGATCTCGCCGTAGATGCCGGAGAGCCGGTCCTGGCTGAAGGCGCCGATGACGCGCCCGGTGTTGCTGACTTTGATCGAATTCAGCGAACTCGGGAGGATCGCCACGATCTCGGCTTCCGCCATCGGGACCTCGGTGGCGCCGAGCGTCATGAGCGGGTGACCGAACGCGAGCACGCGGTTGCCGTCGACGTGGGAGACGGTGCCGCCCGCGGCCATGGTGATGTCGCCCACCGCGAGGGCCGCGGCGACCACGCCGCCGGGCTTGAGCTCCGGCAGCGCGGTGGCGGGCGGTTCGGCGGCGGCGTGGCCGAGGTTGCCGCCGAGCGCGACGGCGCTCAGGCCGAGCGCCGCGAATTGCGGCGCCATGAGCGCGGCCACCTGCGGGGAAATGCCGCCGATCGAGAAGACGGGCGCGAAGGGCTGGAAGTCGGCGCCGGGCAGGGCAGGGGTGGCGCGGGTGGATGACGTGGAGTTATCCGCCTGGCGTTCGCTGCGCACCGGAATCGGCAGGGGCGAGGCCGGGGCGGGGCGCGTCGCGGGCAGCGCGCTGACTTCGAGCATGTCCGCGATCGGCGTGAAGCCCGCATAGCGCACCGTCTCGAATCGCTGGATCTGGTAGGACAACACACCGGCGAGCCGGCCGCCGATGTAGAGCGGACTGCCGCTCATGCCCGCGACGGCGCCCATCGGTTGCACGCGCGGGTCGGTGAGTTCGCAGAGGATGAGACTCTTACCCGGACCGAGCGCGTTGCGCAGCACGCCCTTCACCTCCACTTGAAAGGACTCCGAGTCGCGTCCGCGAAAGACGGTCCAGACCTCGCCCTTCATGCCCGGTTGCAGTTCGTCGAGCGGCAACACCGGCGCATCCGCCGGCTGGGCGAGCGCCGCCGCCGCGGCGCAAGCGGCGGCGAGGAGGGCGAGCGGGAGGCGCAGGAACTTCATTGAGACGTTAACCCAAACGGCGGCGGACGCCGTTTCTTAGGTTAAAGCGACTCAATGGCCTTTGTGATGGTTTCGCAAGCGCGCTCAATGGCCCGGCCTTCGTGCGCCGTGCTGAGGAACCACGACTCGTAGGCGCTCGGCGGCAGGTAAACGCCGCCGGCAAGGCAGGCGTGGAAAAACTTGCCGAAGAGCTTGGCGTCGGAGGTCAGCGCCGTGGGCATGTCGCGGACCGGCATGGGCGTGAAAAAGAGGCTGAACATCGAACCGACTTGCGGCGCCTGGAGCGGCAGGCCCTTGCGGGCGGCGGCGGAGCGGGCGGCGCTGACGACCTGCCGGCCCAGCGCGTCGAGACGCGCGTAGGGATTGAACTCGGCGAGCATCTTGAGCGACTCGATGCCGGCGGCCATGGCCAGCGGGTTGCCGCTCAAGGTGCCGGCCTGATAGACCGGACCGAGCGGAGCGAGGTGATCCATGATGTCGGCGCGGCCGCCGAAAGCGCCGACGGGCAGGCCGCCGCCGATGATCTTGCCGAGCGTGGTGAGATCGGGGGTGATTTTTTCCAGTTCCTGCACGCCGCCACGCGCGAGGCGGAAGCCGGTCATGACCTCGTCGAAGATGAGCACGGTGCCGTGCGCCGCGGTGATCTGGCGCACATACTGGAGATAGCCCGGGTCGGGTTTGATGAAGCCGACGTTGCCGATGTAGGGTTCAAGGATGAGGCAGGCGATGGCGCCGGGGTTGGCGGCAATGGCGGCGTCGAGCGCCGCGGTGTCGTTGTAGGGCAGGACGATGGTCTCGCGGGCGAAGGCGGCGGGCACACCGGCGCTGTCGGGGTGGCCGTGCGTGAGCGCGCCGGAGCCGGCGGCGACGAGCAGCGAGTCGCTGTGGCCGTGGTAGCAACCGGCGAACTTGATGATCTTGTCGCGCTTCGTGAAGCCGCGCGCGAGGCGGATGGCGGACATGGTCGCCTCGGTGCCGCTCGAGCACATGCGGACCTTCT
>JAMPXH010000198.1 GCA_023701285.1 Candidatus Didemnitutus sp. | reverse complement strand
TCCTTCCAGAACGGCGTGCTCAAGGACCAATACCTGAAGGCCGCCTACCCCGCGACGCACTTCATGGGCGGCGTGGGCTACGTCGCGACCACCATCGACCGGCCCGGCGTCATCCGCCAGACCGGGCCCATGCAACGCCTCCTCTTCGGCGAGTTCGATGGCTCCCGCTCGCCCAGGGCGGAGGCGTTCCTTGCCGCTTGTCTCGCCGGCGGCATCAACGCCGAACTCTCGGAACACATCCTGCGCGAGATCTGGCAGAAGTACGTCTTCCTCGTGGGCCTCTCGGGGACGACGACCACGATGCGCCGGACCATCGGCCCCATCCGGGAGAATCCACAGACTCGCGCCTTCCTCCTCGACGTGATGCGCGAGGTGGTGGCGGTCGGCCGCGCGCAAGGCGTGGACCTCGCCGAGGACTATGCGGAAGTGCGCCTCAAGCTCGCGGACGACGTGTCGCCCGACATGACCTCCTCCATGCACCACGACCTCGAGCGCGGCAACCGCCTCGAAGTGCGGTGGCTCGCCGGCGGCGTGGTGGAGCTGGGCCGGGCCAAGGGCGTGCCTACGCCGCTCAATCGCGCCATCGCCGACATCCTGGCCCTGCACGCGGCCGGGAAGTCATCCTAGCCCGACGAGGGCCGCGCCATTCCAGGCGCCAAAGACCCTACATATGCTGCGGTTGTTATGGGGAAAGGTCGGCGTAGCATCGCCCGTTCCACCCATCCGTCGGAGGCAACAATATGAAAACGCACCTCCTCGCAGCATTGGTTGGTTCTGCGCTGTCGCTCTACGCCGCTCCTGGGACGGCACACGAGGGCGAGGCCGAAACCGGAAAGCTCGGCAAGGTGAGCTTCCCCACCTCTTGCGACCCGAAGTTGCAGGCCGATTTCGAGCGGGCGGTGGCGATGCTCCACTCGTTCTGGTACGTCGCGGCAGAAAAGGCCTTCCCCGCCATCGTCGCGAAGGATCCGTCGTGCGCGATCGCGCACTGGGGCTTCGCGTCGATCCTCATGAACAATCCCCTGGCCGGCACGGGCGCCACGCCCGCCGCCGCGAAGAAGGCACAGGTCGCGATCGACGAGGCACGGCGCATCGGCGCCAAGACGCAACGCGAGCGCGACTACATCGAGGCGACGGCCGCCTACTACGAGGATTACGCCAACCGCCCCGAGAAGGCGCGGCAGGCTTCGCGCGCGAAGGCCTACGAGGCCCTCGCGGCCAGGTATCCCGACGACGACGAGGCCCAGATCTTCGCCGCGCTCTACATCGCCGGGACGCACTCGCAGGCCGACCAGACGTGCGCGGCGTACCTCAAGGCCGCCGCGATGCTCGAACCCCAATTCAAGAAGCACCCCGACCACCCCGGCGTGGCGCATTACCTCATCCACAGCTACGACGCGCCGCCAATTGCCGGCAAGGGCCTGGATGCGGCGCGACGCTACGCCGCGATCGCTCCCGCCGCGCCGCACGCGCTGCACATGCCTTCGCACATCTTCACGCGCGTGGGCGCCTGGGACGAGTCGGCTGAAACCAACATGCGCTCCGCGAAAGTGGCGAAGGCCGGCGGCGAGGCCGACGAGACCTACCACGCGGCCGACTACGCGGTGTACGCCTTCCTGCAGACGACCCGCGATGCGGCGGCGCTCGACCTCATGACGGATACCCTCAAGGTCACGGGCGTGAGTGCCGGCCGCCCGACAGCGTTCTACGCCGCCGCCGCGATGAAGGCGCGCTACGCGGTCGAGCGCGGCGACTGGAAGGCGGCGATGCAGCTCGAGCCGGTCGCGACGAGTTACGCGTTCACCGACGCGATAACGCATTTCGCCCGGGCCCTCGGCGCCCTGCGCAGCGGCGACGTCGCGGCGGGCGACAGGGAGGCCCAGGTACTGGCCGCGCTCCACAAGAAGCTGGTGGACGCGAAGAATACCTACTGGGCCACCGAGGTCGAGGTGCAGCGGCTCGCCGTGTCGGGCTGGACGGAGCACGCCAAGGGCAATGCGGCCGAGGGCCTCAAGTTCATGCGCGCCGCGGCCGACCTCGAGGACCGGAACGAGAAACACATCGTGACGCCCGCCCGCATCCTGCCCGCGCGCGAGCTCCTCGCCGAGATGCTCCTCGAGCAGAAGCAGCCCGCGCTGGCGCTGAAGGAGTTCGAGGCGTCCCAGGTGCGCGAACCCAATCGCTTCCGCAACTTCGCGGGTGCCGCGCAGGCCGCGGAAATGGCGGGCGACCGCGCGAAGGCGGCCACGTACGCCAGGAAGCTGGTCGACCTCGCCTCCAAGGGCGACGGAAAGCGGCCGGAACTCTCCAGGGCGAAGGCGATGCTGGCCCAACGATGAGGCGGCTTGCCATCGTCCTGGTGGCGGCGTGCGTGCTCGGCCTCGCGCCGGGCGCGCATGCCGATCCCGAGGAAACGGACCCGGATCTCGCCAAGCGCGACGCGGACTACGCCGCGGGCAGGAAGGCCGTCGAGGCGAAGAACTGGAGCGAGGCCGTGGCGCGGCTTCGCAAGGCCGAGGTCCGCAACCCCGACAGCGCCGACCTGCACAACTTCCTCGGGTACTCGTACCGGAACCTGAAGCAGTTCGACCCGGCCTTCAGGCACTACAAGCGTGCCATCGAGATCGACCCGCGCCATCGCGGCGCGCACGAGTACATCGGCGAGGCCTACCTCATGACCGGCGACCTCCCGAACGCCGAGAAGCACCTGAAGGCGCTGCGCGAGATCTGCCTGCTGCCCTGCGAAGAGCTCACCGACCTGGAGAAAGCGGTCGCACAATACCGCAAGACGAACAAGCCCTGAGCGCGCGCACCATGCCTTCTCCCGATCCCTTCCCGCTTGAAGGCGGCTGCGATTGCCGCGAAGTCCGCTACCGGATGGAGACGCGCCCGCTCTTCGTGCATTGCTGCCACTGCCGCTGGTGCCAGCGCGAATCCGGCGCCTCCTTCGCCCTGAACGCCATGATCGAAGCCGACCGGGTCACGCTCCTGGCCGGCGAGCCGGAGATCGTCGATACGCCGTCGGCGAGCGGCAAGGGCCAGAGGATCGCCCGCTGCCCCCGCTGCCGCATCGCCCTGTGGAGCCACTATGCCGGCGCGGGCCCCGTGGTCCGGTTCGTGCGCGTCGGCACGCTCGACGACCCGGATCGGTTGCCGCCCGACATCCACATCTTCACGGCATCGAAGCAGCCCTGGGTCGTCATCCCGCCGGGCGTGCCCTCGGAGCTGGAGTACTACGACCGCGAGAAGTACTGGACTCCCGAGAGCCTCGCCCGGAGGCGGGCCCTGCTGCCCCGC
>JAMPXH010000197.1 GCA_023701285.1 Candidatus Didemnitutus sp. | reverse complement strand
TAGTCGGCGGTCCACATGCCGGCGGCGAGGCCGTAGACCGTGTCGTTGCCCTGGGCGATCACGTCGGCCTCGTCCTCGAACGGCAGGCACACGAGCACGGGGCCGAAGATCTCCTCCTGGCAGGCGCGGGCGCTGTTGGGCAGGCCCTCGATGACGGTGGGCAGGTAGAACCAGCCCTTCGCAAACGCGGGATCCTCGGGGATGGCGCCGCCTGCGAGCACCTTGCCGCCTTCGTTGCGCGCGATGTCGACATACCGGGCCACCTTGTCGCGGTGCGCGCGCGAAACCAGCGGCCCCATCTGCGTCTTCGGATCGTCGGGGAGTCCCACGCGGACCTTCCTGGTGCGTTCCACCAGTTCCGCGACGAACCGTCCGTAGAGCGACTTCTGGACGAAGAGTCGGGTGCCCGCCACGCAACTTTGTCCCGCGGACCCGTAGATGCCCGACATCACGCCCGCCAGCGCCTTCTCGACATCGGCGTCCTCGAAGACGATGTGCGGGGACTTGCCGCCCAGCTCCAGCCCGACGGGGATGAGGCGCTGCCCCGCGATGGTCGCGATGGCTCGTCCCGTCTCGGTGCCGCCGGTGAAGGACACCATGCGCACACCCGGATGCTTCACGAGTGCGGCGCCGACGTCCTCGCCGTATCCCGGAAGGGCCGTGAGAAGCCCCTCGGGCAGGCCGGCCTCGCGGGCAATGCGAGCGAGCTCGAGTGCCAGCTGCGGCGTCTCTTCCGAGGGCTTGAGGAGGACCGCGTTGCCGGCGGCGAGCGCCGGGGCGACCTTTTGCGCCTCGGCCATGATCGGCGAGTTCCAGGGCGTGATGGCGGCGATCACGCCGAAAGGCTCCGCGAGCGTCATCGAGAAGTACTCGCCACGCGGGCTCGTCACCTCGTTCTGCCAGGTCTCGCACAGGGCGGCGTAATAGCGGAAGAAGTACGCCGCGTTGTCGACCATGTTCCGGCATTCCTTGAGCGGCTTGCCGCTGTCGGCCATCTGCAGACGCGCGAGCGGCTCGCGCTCGGTCGCGATGCGGCGTCCGATCTCGTAGAGAGTGGTGGCACGCTGGTCGGGGCGCAGCTTTCGCCACGGCTGGCGGCGGAAGGCCCCCTCGGCCACGCCCACGGCATCGTCGACGTCCGCCGGCCGCGCCCGCGCCACGACGCCTGCGATGCTGCCGTCGCCGGGATAGATCGAGGTGATGACGTCATCCCGGCTGCGCCCGGAGCGCCACTCGGGGCCGAGCTGGAAGGGCTTCGTGGTCACTGCGCTCATGGCGGGACTCCTCGATCCTGGCATTCGAGGGCCCATCTTCGGCCGCGACAGTGATAGAGACAAATCAATAATGCATGGCTATTATTAGTCCATGACAATGAATATCAAGTACCGGCCGCTCAAGGCCTTCCTGCTGGCCGTGGAGACGGGGTCGTTCACGCACGCGGCCAACCGGCTGGGGGTGACGCAGCCCTCCTTTACGGCGCTGATCCGCGACCTGGAGGAAATCCTGGGGGCGCGCCTTTTCGACCGGACCACGAGAAGCATCGAGCTCACCGCAGCCGGGCGCGAGTTCCTGGCGCGCATCGAGCGGCCCCTTTCGGACCTCGAGGAGGCGTACCGGAGCATCCTCGACCTGGCCGCCGTCAAGCGCGGCTCCGTGGTGGTGGGCGCGCTTCCCTCCACGTCGCTCACGCTCATCCCGCCGGCGCTTCGCAGCCTTCGCGTGGCCCACCCGACGCTGCGGGTGCGCGTGGTGGAAGCGCACAACGACGAACTGATCTTCATGGTGCGCACGAACCAGATCGAGTTCGCGCTCGCCGCGTTGCCCGAGACGGCCTCGGACCTCGCCTTCCATCCCCTCCTCGAGGACACCTTCATGGCCGTCTTTCCCGCGGGGCACGAGCTGGCGGCCCGGCCGAGGCTGCGCTGGAAGGACGTGGTGCCCCACGACCTCATCCTGCTGTCGCGGGGTTCGAGCGTGCGCGCGCAGTACGACCAGGCGGTGCAGGCGGAGGCGGCCGCGCCCGCGGCCTCATCGCGCTACGACGTGACGCACATGACGACGGCGACGGGGCTGGTGAGGCAGGGCCTGGGCATCACGCTCCTGCCGATGCTCGCCCTCTCGGAACTCAACCTGAGCGGGCTGCTCGCCCGCCCGCTGGAGGATGCGACGGCGCGGCGAACGATCGGAGTCCTGCATCGGAGCGATCGCAGCCTGTCGGCCGCCGCGCTCGCCTTCACCGCGCAGCTCACCCGGGTGGCCGACGAGACGACGAAGGCGCAGCCGGCATTGCGCCTCGCGAAGACGCCGGAACCGCCGGGCGGTGCGAAGGGCGCGGCTCGCCGTCCGCGGCATCGCCCCGCGAAGACGCGATAGTCCGCTCGAGGAAATCCCGGACGACTACTTGTGCGGATCCGTCTTGCCGCCTTCCTTGAACGCCGGGCTGGACTGGTCGCCGGCCTGTCCCGGCTTCGGCGCCGCAGCCTCGGCGCCCTTGGGCACATTGGCATCGGGCATGGGCGGCACGACCACGGCCGGCGCCGAAGCGGTTCCCTGCGCAGGCGGGGCCTGCTTGGGAACGCCAGGGGGCGGTGGCTCGCTGGTCTTGGTGCACCCGGCCGCGAACAGGGCTGTACCAACGCAAAGTGCAAGCACGGGAATGATTCGCTTCATCACGCTTCTCCATCAGGATAAACAGCCCGGATACCACGGGCGGGCGTCCGCGGCCGACGGTCACCCGGCGGCCGCAGTATCGGCTCGCCGATCTAGATCTTCCCGAGCAGAAGCAGGATCACGAGGATCAGCAGCACCAATCCGATGCCGCCGCTGGGCCCGTAGCCCCATCCCTTGCTGTGCGGCCAGGTCGGAATCACCCCCAACAGAATCAGGATCAAGATGATCAGAAGGATCATTCCAATGCTCATTTGCTTCTCCTCGGATTGCGCGCCGCGCTTTCGCGCGCGCGTGGACTGCCTCTACTGCTTGCCCTTGACGACCATGTCGTTCTTGACCGATTTCACGCCCTCGACGCCTCGCGCAACCTCGACGGCCTTGTCGATGGCGGCACGCGAGCTCACGAAGCCGGTCAGCTGCACCACGCCCTTGAAAGTCTCGGCGTTGATCTCGGCCGACTTGAGCGTCGGCTCCCCGAGAATTGCCGCCTTGACCTTGCCGGTGACCACGCTATCGTCCACGTAGGCCCCCGCGCTTTGCTTGCCGGGCTTCGCGGCCGCGGTGGTCGGCTTGGCCGGCTTGCTCGCGACAGCGGGCTTCATCGCCGCCTTTGCATCGGCCTTGGCGCGCGCTTCC
>JAMPXH010000083.1 GCA_023701285.1 Candidatus Didemnitutus sp. | reverse complement strand
TTCTTCGAGATGGGCCTCGAAGATGAACGTTTTTACGGTGCTTGGAATTTCGACGTGTTCGCAAATCTCCTGCGGCGCGTGGGCATCGGCGTGGAACACTACGGCGAAACCCTGAGTAAAGTTTATTCCAATTACTACGAGCAGGGCATCCCCCCCGGAACTTTCTCGACCTGCATCCGGGATTTTTACCTGGATTTCGGTTGGGCCGGAGTGGCTGTCGGCGCCATAGCCATGGTGACGCTGTCCCAGTTTTTTTTCAAACGCGTGGTATACTTTCATCGGGTTGATCGGCTGCCATATCTTGGGTTCTCGTATGCGATGCTGGGCATCTCCCCATTGTTTTCAGGCCTGCAGGTCGGAAGTGCGAATCTGTCGCTCTGTGGCGTTATCGCGGGTGCGTTTTTGATGCGCAATGTGGGCAAGCCAGTCCCCGTGGTTTCTGCTCCCGTCGCGCCTGGCTTGCAATGGAGACAAGGCAAGAAGCCACATCCCAAGGATGAATGACCATGAGTCACGGGATTGTCGGATAGGCCTCTTCACGAGTGCCGTGGAAGCCGGCCACCCGAGCTTCACCGCTTACACCGCTTCGCTCGGCGAGGCGGTGCAGCGTCTGCGGCCGGACGTGACGTGGACTTCGGTGGGCCCCGCCGCCACCGTGCCGGGACCGCTGGCACAGTGGCCGCGCGTGCGCGTGCCGCGCAACCTGCATCGCCCGCTGAGCCTCACCGACAGCCTCTGGACGACCCAGGCGATCCGCCGCCTGCCGCTGGACCTGCTGCACGACCCGACCGGCTCCATGCTGTTCGCGCGCCGCCCCAACTGCCGTTCCGTGCTGACGATCCACGACCTGTCCTCGCTCACGATGCCGGAAGTGAACCGGCGCGGGTGGCTGGCGCACCGTCTCTTCGGCCGGCGGGCCTGCCGCCACGCCGACCGCATCATCGCCATCTCCGAACACACCAAGCGCGACCTGCTGCACCATCACCGCGTGTCGGAGGAGAAGATCCGCGTCGTGCCCAACGGTCTGTCCGCTCGCTTCCAGCCGCCGACCGCCGGGGACGTGGCGCGGGTGCGCGAGCGGTGGACGGGCGGGCGTCCCTTCCTGCTTTTCGTGGGCGTGTTGCAGCCGCGCAAGAACGTGCCGGCGTTGCTGCGCGCCTACGCGGCCGGGCGGGCGCAGGGGCTGGAGTGGCCGCTCGTCGTCGCCGGCGGCAAAGGGTGGGGCTACGAACCCATCTTCGCGCTCGTCGAGGAGTTGAAGCTGCACGACGCCGTCGTCTTCACCGGCCGGGTGGACGACGCGGAATTGCCGGCGCTCTACGGGGCGGCGGAGATCTTCGCCTTCCCCTCGCTGTATGAAGGCTTCGGCTGGCCGCCGCTCGAGGCGATGGCCTGCGGCACACCGGTCATCTGCTCGAACGCGAGCTCCCTGCCGGAGGTGGTGGGTGACGCCGCCTTGTCGGTCGACCCGTGCGACGAGCCGGCGTGGACGCAGGCGATGCTCCGCCTCGCGGGCGACGCCGACCTGCGGCACAGCCTGCGGGAGGCGGGCCGGCGGCGCGCGGCGCAGTTCTCCTGGGAGCGCTGCGCGCGGGAAACCTGGGCCGTGTATCAGGAGGCACTTGCATGAGAATCGCGTTGATCGGCAGCTTCGGGCTGCGCCAGGACGAGGGCATGAGGAAACTCTGCGCCCAGGTGGAAGCCGCGGTGCGCCCGCACCACGAGGTGCTCACGCTCCAGACCCGTGACTTCTGCACGGGACGCGCGTGGCGGCAGCTGCGCGCCTTCCGGCCGGACTGCCTCCATTATCTTACCGGGCCGACGCTCGCGAGCCTCGTGGCGTTGCGCTTCCATCAGCTCACACTGCCCGGCCGCCCGGTGACGGTCGCGACAGGCATCCGCCCCTATTTCGGGAAAATAGCTCGCCGGTTGGTCTGGCTGTTTGCGCCGGACCATTACCTCGCACAGGCGCGGCGCTGGCAGCGGCTCTTCGCCGCGGCCGGGGTCGCGACGACCGACTGGCCCAACGGCGTCGACACGCGGCGCTTCACGCCGGCCACGCCGGAAGCGCGCGCGGAGCTGCGGCGCAAGTGGGACCTGCCGGCGGACCGGCGCGTGGCCATCCACGTCGGGCACGTGCGCGAGAACCGCAACCTCATCAGCCTCTGCGCCGTGCAGGCCTCGGGCGAGTGGCAGGTGCTCGTCGTCGGCAGCGAGTCGCAGTCCGACTCCGACTCCACGCGCCAGCAGTTGGAGGCAGCGGGCTGCCGCGTGCACACGCGCTACATCCCGACGATCCAGGAAATCTACCAACTGGCCGACGCCTACGTGTTCACCGTCATCCCGACGCCGGCCGGGGAATTTCCCGCCTCCTACAACCAGGTGGGTGTCATCGATCTGCCCCTCTCCATCCTCGAGGCGATGGCGACGAACCTGCCCGTGGTCAGCACCCGCCACGATGCCGTCGAGCATTTCCTCGGTGGCAATCCCGCCGTCGCGTTCTTCGACGGCACGGGAGCGGATGCTCTGGCGCAACTCCGCCGCCTCGATGGTCGGCCGGTGCAGGCGCGCGCCCGCGCCGAGGAGCTCGATCTCGGCCGGGTCATGGCGCAGCTGAACGCCTTCTACGCCACGCTTGCGCACCCGCGCCGATGAAACCCACCGTCATCTACCTGCTGGGCACGGACGGCGCGGGCAAGACCACGCTCGCCACGCGGCTCGCCCGCGAGCTCGAGGCGCAGGGCTGGGATTACCTCTATTGCCAGGCGATGCCGCGGCTGGTCTGGCCCTTCCGCTGGCTGGCCGGAAGGATTTTTCTGAAGCGGGCCGACCAGTTCAAGGACTACGACACCTACCGCGAGCGCAAGCGCGCGGCCAGCGGGCGCCGCCGCTGGCTCACCCGGCTCTACGCCTGGATCTGGTATGTCGATTTCCTGCTCCAAGCCTGGCCGAAACTGTGGCGCGCCCGGTGGCGTGGCCGGCACCTGCTCATCGACCGTTACTACCTCGATGTCGTGGTGAACATGGGCGTGCTGCAGGACAACGATGCCGCCGGCATGCTGGCCGACGCGCGGGCGCTCGAGCGCTGGGTGCCGCGCGCCACGCGGCACCTGTTCCTCGACGTGAGCGAGGAGACCGCCTTCGCGCGCAAGAACGACATCCAGTCCGTGCGCTACCTGCGCGAGCGCAAGCAGCGCTACCTCCAACTCGCCGAGGCCTACCGCTTCGTCAGCGTGGACGCGAACCAGCCCGCCGACGCCGTGCTCGCCGACGTGCGGCGCATCCTCTCCTCTTGCACTTAATTCATCCCTTCCATGCCTGAGTTCCACAACACAACCGCGCAGATGCGCCTCTTCTTCGAGCTGGTGGGTTCCCCGTTCGTGCCGCGGGAGCCGCGCACCTTCACCGACGAGGAGCTGCTCTCCGCCTACGACCAGGCCTTCCCGAACCGCATCGCGCTGCTCTACCTCAGCATGCACCGCCGGCCGGGCTGGGATCCGCGGCTGGAGGAGAAATACCAGGCGCTCCACCAGCGCGAGCAGCGCACCTTCGACGTCATCGCCCGCGTCGCCGAACAGCTCAACCGCTGGGATCCCGCCAACTACGTCGTCTTCAAATCCATCAAGCCGTATCCCGCGACGCCGAACGACACGGACGTGATCTGCCTCGGTGACGACGCGGACTACGAGCGGATGTATCAGCACCTGCTCGCCGCGGGCTACCACTTCCACGAGTGGGCGCCGCAGCAGCGCACCGTCTACGACGCGCGCGGCGAGGGCAAGGTGGGCCTCGGCAAGAAGGGCGGCACCTACTACATCGACCTCTACACCGAGATCTCGACGGACTACTTCTCCTACATGAACAAGCGCCGCTTCCGGCCGTTTGTCGTCACGCAGGAGGTGCTGGGCGTGCCGGTGAAGCTGCTGCGGCCCGAGCCGGAGCTGGCCGTGGTGATGTTCCACTCGGTCTTCCCGGAGCGCACCTTCCAGCTGGAGCACTTCTACGTGCCGCTCTACACGTTCCAGCAGCCGGATTTCGACCTCGACACCTTCATCCGCTTCGCGCGCGAGGCCGGCGTCGCCTACGCCGTGAGCACGCAGTGCTCGCTGATCGCGCGCCTGCACCTGGAGCACTTCGGCTTCGTGCCTGAGCCGGTCGACCGCATCCTGCGCGAGCTCGGCAGCAACGTGCGTGAGGTGCGCCAGCTCGAGCGGATGAAGCTCACCACGCCCTACATGTTCACCCCGCGCACCTTCTGGCTGGCCTTCGCCGGGAAGACGCTGGAGTGGCACAGCTTCAAGAGCCTGCTCGTGCAGGGCGTGAAGATGCTGAACCCGAAGTTCTTCCTCGATGTGATGCGCAGCATCCGCCGGCGCATGAGCGAAAAGGGCATCTACCACCTCGAGTGATTCCACCCGTGCGCGTCGGCCTGAACCTGCTCCACCTCATCCCCGGCAAGCTCGGCGGGCTGGAGACCTATGCGGTCAACCTGCTCGACGACCTGCGCCGCACCTCCGGCCTGGAGATCTTCATCCTCTGCGCGACGAAATACGCCGGCAACTTCGCCCCGTGGGCGCGGGATTTCACGGTGGTGCCGCTGGACGTCGCGGTGGATTCCACCCCGCGCCGCATCCTGCATGAGCAGCTGTTCCTCGCGCGCGAGGTGCGCCGGCTGCGGCTGGATGTGCTGCATTCCTCCGGCTACACGGCGCCGGTCTCCGTGCCCTGCCGCAAGGTGATGACGGTGCACGACCTGAATTACCTCGAGATTCCCGATCTCATCCGGCGCAGCCATGGCGAGCTGCGCTACCGGCTGATCCGCTGGCTCGGCCCGCGGTCCATGCGGGCGGCGGACCAGCTCATCACCGTGAGCGCGCACGTCGGGCGCCGCGCCCAGGCGCTGTGCGGCATCGCGGCGGAGCGCATCCACCCGATCCTGAACCACCCGGCCGCGGACATGCGGGCCATCGTGGCGGAGCCGCCGCCCGCCGCGGCGGCGCTGCAGGCGGAGCCGTTCCTCCTCTACGTGGCGTCGTGGTATCCGCACAAAAACCACGCCACGCTCTTCGCCGCGCTCTCCGCCCTGCAGGCCCGCACCGGGCGCACGCCCCGGTTGGTCCTCGCCGGCCTGCATCTCAAGAACGACGAGCAACGCGGGGAACTGCAGGCGCAACTCGGTGCGGCCGGGCTCACCGACCGCACGCACGTGGTGGCCGCGCACCTGAGCGTGGCCCAGCTCGCCTGGCTCTACCGCGAGGCGCGCTGCTTCGTCTTCCCGTCGCGCTTCGAGGGCTTCGGCATCCCGATCCTCGAGGCCATGTCGGCCGGCACACCGGTGCTCTGTGCCGACCGGATGCCGATGACCGAGGTGGCCGGCGGGGCCACGCGGCTCTTCGACCCGGAGGACGTCGCGCAGCTCTCGGCCCTGATCGGGGCATGCTGGGATGATGAGGCCGAACTGGCCCGGCTGGCCGCCGCCGGGCGGGCGCGTTACGAGGAACTGTGCGCCGAGGCGCGCCGGGTGCCGCAGCGGTTGGAGGCGGTCTATCGCGCCGCGCTCGCCTCATGAACACGATCCGCGATGTCACCCTGGACGTCCTGCCGGAATTGATGGCGGGCCTGCACGCGCAGGTCGTGCGGGACTTCCCGGCGGAAGTGGTGGTTTATCTGGAGGAAGGCGCGCGGGTGCCGGCGCTGCACCTGGCGCGGTGCGGGGAATGGCCCGTGCTGCCGCTGCGCATCCAGCGCCCGGACTCGCGCTGGAAGCGCCTGGCCCGCCCGATCCTCGGCCGTCTGCCGGCCGCGGCCACGGCGTGGCTGCGCCAGAGGGAAGCGAACAAGAAGTTCCACCGGCGCGCCCCGCGCGTGCTGGCCACCGGCACGCCGCGCGCGGACCTCGCCGGGCGGCGGGTGCTGATTTTCGACGATGCGGCCGACTCGGGTTCGAGCCTGCTGATGGCGCGCGCGTGGGTGGAGGAGTGCGGCGCGCGCCGGGAGGATGTGCGCACCGCCGTCATCACCGTCACCACGCCGCTGGGCCGAGAGGTCGTGGATTTCACGCTGTTCGAGGGGTTGTGCCGGTTTCCTTGGTCGGCCGACTCCGCGGAGGAGCGCGCCCATGCCGCGCTGCACCGCGCCCTGCTGGCCGAGGTGGAGGCGCGACGCTGGTCCCGATGAATCACCCGCAGAAACTGGCGTTGTTCGACTTCGACGGCACGGTGTGTTCCGGCAACACGCTGCACCTGTTCATCGCCCGGCAGGCGCGTGGCGCGGAGGCGCTGCGCCTCGGGCTCTGGGCCGTGCGGCGCAAGCTGCGGCTGGCGGGCACGCGGGCCTTCAAGGAGGGCGTCCTGCGGGGATTGCGCGGGCTGACGGAGGCCGAGGTCGCGGAGCGGGGCCGGGAACTCTACGCCGCGCAGGTGCGCCCGCGCCTGCGTCCGGGAGCGCTGCGTGAACTGGCGGAGGTCCGCGCCACCGGGCATCGCGTGATGGTCGTCACCGGGGCCTTCGACTTCCTCATCCAGCCCTTCTGCGACGAGTTCGCCATCGCCGACTGCCTGTGCTGCCGCCTGGAGCGGAGCGCGGGGCGGGTCACGGGACGCATCGCGGGCGGCGAGATGCTGGGGCCGGACAAGCCGGACGCGGTGCGCGCGCACCTCGGGCTGGAAAGCGCCATCGACTGGGCCGGCTCCCGGGCCTACACGGATGACTGGCGCGATCTGCCTTTCCTTGAAATGGTCGGAAATCGGTATCTCGTAGGCGGCACTCATCCCGAGGCGGCCGCCCATCGCGTCGTCCCGCTCGATTGGTCATGAAATTCCTCCGCCTTCATCCCGCCCTGCTCGCGTCCCTCGTGGTGCTGGTGCTCTCGCTCGCCGTCTTCGCGCGCTTCTACCGGCCGCCGGAAGTGGAGCCGGGCGCGGCGGCGCCGGCGGTCTTCGCCCAGCTGCGGCAGGCGGCGGCGCCGGGCTGGCGCGTCACCGAGCTCCCGCTCGGCGAGACCGAGCTGGTGCAGGAGAAGGTGGAGCAGACGCTGCAGTTCGACCATGCCGTCTTCCTCCGTTTCCAGAACGGCTCGCGCGATTTCGCCGTCTACCTCGCGCATTGGTGGCCGGGCAAGGCGAGCCCGCGCACGGTGCGCGGGCACACGCCCGATGTCTGCTGGCCCAACGCGGGCTGGATGCCGGTGAGCGAACGCAGCAAGAGCATCCATCGCCTGGCGGGCCGCACGGTCTCGCTCTGCGAGTTCCGCCGGTTCGAGCAGCACGGTGTGGCGCAGGAGGTGGTGTTCTGGCACCTGTTGAACGGGCAGGTGGTGCCGTTCTGGACGGGTGCGCTCCCGTCGCCCTCGCAGTTATGGCGCGCGTTCCGCGGCGAGTGGCGGGCGATCCGCGGCGAGCAGTATTTCCTCCGCGTCTCGACTTCTGGGCGGATGGAGGCGATCGAGCAGGATCCCTTCTTCCAGCAGGTGATGTCGATCCTGGGACCGCTGGGCGTCGTGCCGGCGGGCGATCGCGATGCGTAAGCTCCGGCTGCTGCTGGCCGGCTGGTGGCTGGGCGGCGCCCTCGCGGCGCAGGCCGGCACGGCCTTCGGGGTGGACACCAGCCTTGCGGCGCCCGAGGCGGAGGCCTTGCTCCGCCAGCTCGATGCCGAGGCCGCCGTGCGCACCGCACCGCTGCGCATCCGGCGCCTGGCCCTGCTGTTCACCGCCCAACCGGACGGACGCTGGCAGCCGACCGACGCCGCCCAACTCGCGCAGGTGAAGGAGGCGCTGGGCCTGTTGCGGGCGCGCGGTCACGCCCTCGTGGCGCTGGCGGACATCGATCTGGTGAAATGGGGCCGCGGCACGCGGCAAAGTGTCGTTGCCCGCCGCATGCCCACCGACCTCCGCGAACTGAGCGCGCTGGCGGCGACCTTGCGCGAACATTTCGATGCCCTCGTGGAGCTGTGGGAGGTCGGCAACGAGCCCGAGATCTTCCTCTTCGACAATGCCGAGGACTACGCGGCGGCGTTGAAGGCCTTCCACTGGGGCTATCGGCAGGCGCCGGGGGAACCGCAGGCGCGGGTGCTGATGGCTCCGCTGGCGTATCCGCCCGGCACCTATCTGCAGGGACTGATCGCGAACGACCTGCTGCGGCATACGCAGGGTTGGAATTTCCATCTCTACGGTTTCGCGGAGGACATCGGTCCCGCCTACGACCAACATCTGCGCGCCCTCCGCCCGCTGGCGGCCCGGGCGCCCTCGGTGCTGCGCGGGACGCGGCAGGCGTTGCCGGTGTATCTCACCGAGGTGGGCTATGCGGGCATGGACAGCGGCAGCGCGGCGACGCCCGAGGCGCGGGCGCGGCAGCAGCGCTGGTTCGCCCGCGCGCGGGAAGATCTCGCGCGGCGGCGACCGGTCATGGCGCTGGCCTTCGTGTTGAAACCGTATGTGAGCCCGCTCGGTCGCGAGATGGGACTCGTGACGCGCAGTGAAGGCGGCTTCCTCGCCACGGAGGCCTTGCTGACGTGGGTCCGGGAAGGGAAGTCGCGCCGCGCCCCGCGCCCCGCGACGGTGCCGGCGTTCGCCGCGGCCGGGCCGCTGGTGATGGATTTCATCCCGGGCGGCACGTTCCGGCAACTGGAGGATCGCTCCGGCTACGCGCTCGGGGCCGGGCCGCTGTCCGGCACGCTGGCGATCTACAACTTTGGCCCGGCCCCCGCGCTGGCCCGCCTGAGCGGGGATTTTTTGCCGGGCGAAGCGCGCGAGGTGCTCGTGCCGGCGGGCGGGCGGCTGGCCCTGCCCGTGAGCGCGGACCTGCCGCGCGGACGCGAGCGCGGCGTGGCGGCCATGACGCTGGCCTACGAGGGCATGGCCGCCCACTGGAGCACGCGGTTGTTGCGGGCGCCAAGCGAGACTGTCCGCCTGCCGGTCTTCGCTTTCACGGAGGCGGACAACCGCCGGGCGCGCCACCGCGAGCTCCGTCGGTCCCGGGCGGACGAGGAACCCGCGTTCGCAGCCCAAGGCCGCTGGCTCGCGACGGAGGGGACGACGGTCGAGGAGAGCGCCGAAGGCTGGCGCATCACCGTGACCCGTCTGCCCGCCTTGCCGGCGAACCGGCGCGCGATCGTCGAGCTGCCGCTGCCGCGCGACCTGAAGCCCGCGGCGGGGAGCTGGCTGGGATTCGCGCACCACGTCGAAGGCGGCGGCGGACGCTGCGGCATCGATGTGCATTGGCGGACGGGCGACGGGGCGCTTTTCGGGGCGGTGCCTCTGTTCATCACCAACGGCACCGAGGCGACGTTCGCGCGCCCGCTGGGCGACTTCAGCCAGAGTTTCTTCGGTCGGGTGGCGCGGGATTGGCGCGTGGAGCGGCAGAGCTTCCGCACGCTGGTGCTCGCCTTGCGTCCCTTCGGTGACCTGCCGATGACGATCATGATCCGCGATCCGCGGATCGAGCGGGCCCGTTGAGCGGGCGTGTGGGCGTGACGGGGCGCAGCCTGCGTCCGCGCCGGCTCAATAGGCGTTCTTCACGCGCACAAAGGTCAGGATCATGATCTGGATATCGAACCAGATCGACCAGTTCTCGATGTAGTAGAGATCGTAGCGGACGCGCTCGACCAAGCTGGTGTCGCCGCGCAGGCCGTTGACCTGGGCCCAGCCGGTGATGCCGGGACGGACTGTGTGGCGCGGGTTGTAGTGAGGGATCTCGCCGCTGAGCTGCTGCACGAAATAGGAGCGCTCGGGACGCGGGCCGACGAGGCTCATGTCGCCGACGAGCACGTTCCAGAACTGCGGCAACTCATCGAGGTTATTGCGGCGCATGAACGCGCCCACCCGGGTCATGCGCGGATCGTCGCGCAGCGTGCTTTGCGATTCGTTGTCCTTCTGGTCGGCCCCCACGACCATGCTGCGCAGTTTGAGCATGCGGAAGGGCTGGCCGTCGCGCCCGACCCGTTCCTGGGCGAAGAGAATGGGACCCGGGCCTTCGCGGCGGATGAGGAAGGCGAGCACGGCCATGATCGGCAAGGAGCCGAGCAGTCCGACCACCGCGCCGAGGATATCGACACCGCGCTTGAGCATGCGGCTGGGCAGCGAGTCGAGCGGCAGGCCTTCGATGCCGAGGATCGAGACGCCGGAGATCGTCTGCAGCCGGAGGTTGGAGACGAAGATCTGGAAGAAGGAGGGGATGATCTTGAACGCGACGTAGTGGCGCTCGCAGAGCGCGGCGACCTGGAGCAATTCCTCACGCGAGAGAAAGGGGTCGGCGACCACCAGCACATCCAGTGTCTCGGTCTGGAGGATGCGGCTCAGCTGGTCACGCTCGCCCAGGTGCTTCAGCGGCAGGCGGCTGGCGTTGAAATCCGACGTGTTCGACGTGATGACGCCCGCGACATCGTAGGGATGCCCGTGGTCCTGCGCGATGGCCGCGGCTAGGTCGGCGGCTTCCGGCACCCAGCCGAGGATGCCCACGCGCTGGACCAGCTGCTCGCGCAGGTCGCTGTTGTTGAGGTAGGCATGGTAGGCGAGTCGCCAGAGGGTGAGCGTCGCCAGCGTGGTGAGCACGGAGAGCAGCACGAACAGGCGCGAGACCGAGGGCTCGAACTTGAATGCCAGCGAAGTGCCGAGGAAGACGCAGAACCAGAAGAACACGCCCTTGAGGATGATCGAGAGCGCCCGGTGCCGCCGCAGCAGCAGGCGCGCATCGTAGAGCTGCAGGTAGAAAAAAGTCAGAACCAGCAGGGCGGTGCCGAGGTAAAGCAGGGGCAGGTAGTCGAAGAAATCGCGGTCGGTATTGTCCGCGGCGAAGCCGAACTGCCGGAGCGGCGTGAAGAAACGCAGCCAAAGGGCCACCGCCAACCCGATGAAGCTGAACAGGGCGTCACCTAGGAATTGCAGAACGACGAGGGAGTTTTGCAGGCTGGCTTGGCGGGTGGCTTTCAAGGTGACGTGCGTGGTAAGCGCGTAGCCCAAGCCAAGCGGGACGGGGCGTCTACTGCAAAAGTGCCGGAATCTGCGTCAACCAGCGGGGGATTTGCGACTTTCCAAGTCGGCCCAGCGACAACTCAGCACGACGAAAATTACGAACGTGGCGAGGACCGCCGGATTCTGCAGCGGGAAATCGACCGCGGCGTAGGCCAGCAACGCGACGAAGCCGACCAGGGCCGCCGATCCGACCGGGTGACGGCGGCGCGGCCCGTCGAGCAGGGCGGCCAGGGCGCAGGCGGCGATCAGGTAGGCGAGGATCCCGCCCACCAGCCCGTATTCCGCGAGGAGTTGCAGGTGATCGTTATGGGCGTGATTCAGTTGGTAGCGGGCGCTGATGGGACGGTGATGATAGTAGGTCGTGCGCTGGGCCAGGTGGGGCAGGTCGCGCAGGTAGGTGGGCGTGTGGTAGCGGTAAGCCCCCGCGCCGACGCCGAAGACGAGGTGGTCCTTGCTCATCCGGCGGGTGAGCTCGCCGGCGAGCACACGGGTGTGGAAGACCTCGCCGTTGGGCGAACCCAGCATGGCGGCGAAGCGCGCGCGCGCCCGGCTGGTGTCGAAGGAGTTGAGCGCCGCGAGCGACAGACCGGCGCCGGCGACGATCGTCAGCAGGGCCACGCCCATGCTGAGCGTGTGGCCGCGCAGCCGCAGGATGACCAGCGCCGCCAGGGCGAGCAGCACGCCCGCCGCCAGCAAGGTGCCGAGGCGCGATTGGCTGAGGAAGATCGCGACCAGGAGGGCTGCGCCGATCAACACGAAGACCGGGGCCGGCGTGGAGCGGGCCATCGTGCGCCGGCCGTGAAAATAATGCCAGCCGGCGAGACCGCCGCAGGCGGCGAGGGCAAGCAGCAGGTAGGCGGCGGCGTGGTTCTTGTAGACGAAACTCCCGTAGGTCTCCGCCTCGCGGAACGCGTAATGCCAGTAGATGAGCTTGGTGTCCGTCAGCCGCTGGGCCAGACCGAGCGCGCCGACGAGCAGCGCGTTGAGCACGAGGAGGGTCAGGAGCAGGTGGACCGTCTTGCGGCGCGTGAGTCCTGCCCAGGCCGCGGCGCCGGCAAGGAACGGACTGCCCCAGATCAACAGTTGCCGCCAGCCGTTCATCTCCGCGAAAGGGGCCTCGATGCCCGTCGGCAAACCCGCGAGGGGCACCAGCCGCCGGATGCCCCAGGCGCTGCCGTCGGGCAGCTCGAAATACTGCCACGCCGGGTTGAGAGATTGCAGCGCGGCGTAAAGGAATAGCGCCGCGGCCAACCAGAAGGAAGGCGCACGGCTCAGGCGCAGGATCGGGGCGCGCACGACCGGGGCGCCTTCTTCCCCGGCCGCCGGCGGCAGGGGGCGGGGCAGACAGGTCGACGCGAACGCCAAGGCGGCGAGCCCGAGGGCGACAAGTTGGCTCCAGACATCGCGGGTGCCGAAGGCCCACGGCAGAAAAATCAGCCACATCGCGAGCACCGCGGTGAGGAATTTCTCGGCCCCGTGCACCGGCACCACCTTCAGATCGAAAGGAGGGTGAGAGACGCGGGGACGGGGAAGAGGTTGGGCGGCGGCCATGAGTTTGGTGTGCTTTTGCCGGCGCAGCGTTGTCGGCCGCGACCGGGAGGTTGGCAAACATTTGTTTGCCTAGGGTTTTGGCGTGTTGTTGCTTCCCGCCATGGACGAATGGCGCGAATCCCCGAGCAATCCCTGGCTGCGCCGCGGCTGGTGCTTCGCCGGGTTCGCCGTGTGCGTGGGCGCGATGCTCTTCGGGATGGAAGGTGCGTCCAAACGCGTGCAACTCGCGCGGGCGCGGGCCGACCTGGGCGCACTGCGCACCGCCATCGCCGCCATCCAGGCGGAGAAGGGTTTCCTGCCTTGGGCCAACGACAATGCCGAGCTCGTGCTGTGGCTGCGCGGAGTCGCGCCGCCGGTGAAGCCGGCGCAGGGTGAGCGCGCCTTCATCAATCGCATCCGCCTTTCCTATCGGTGGGCGGATCCCCTGGCCCCGGGCAACGAGATCGTCGATCCTTGGGGGCGGCCTTACGTCTATCGGTATTTCCATCCGCTCGGCTGGAGACCGGAGACCTACGTGCTGTTCTCCAGCGGGCCGGATGGTCGGCACAGCAACCCGGCGACCTGGGCCCCGGGGTCAAATGGCACGGCGCCGGAGGATGCCGACAACCTGTGGATCGTGCCTCCGCGCTGAAGCGCGTGGGAATGGCGGAGCGGCTCGCTGCTCGCTTTGCGCGGCGGCGAAAACGGTCTCAATCCTGCGGTGCGCGCTCTCATGGTTGAGCGCGGGGCGGGGCGCTAGAGTGGGCGCGTGAGCTCAAGTATTCTGTCGCCCCGTGCCGCCGCCCTGTCTTGGGTGGACGCGTTTACTCTGCGCATGCGACGTGTGCTGATCTTCCTTCTCGCCGGCTGGGTTTCGGGGCTGGACGCGGCCGTGCCGTCGGACGCCCTCGATGTGGGAGGCGCGCGCACGTTCGTTGAGTTCGCTTTCCGCCCGGCGGAGATCGGCGCGCGGCCGTTTGCGCAGGAGTGGTGGGCGGAGATTCGCCGTCCGGATGGCACGATGCGCGAGTTTCCCGCCTTCTTCGACGGCGACGGCGTGTGGCGCGTGCGCGTGCGGGCCGAGACCCGGGGCGAATATCGGTTGCAGCGTGTGCGCCAAGGCGATGCGGCGGGGCAGCGGAGCGAGCCTGCGTTTGAGCTCGAGGGCGGCGCGACGCGCGTGCACGACGGACCGCTCGCCGCGCCGGCGGTGCGCCGGCATCCGACGCAGGCGGACGCGTTTCAGCGCACCGACGGCGCGCCGTATTATCCGGTCGGACTGAATGTCGCTTGGGCGCGCGACGATGCCTATTATCGGCGCGCCTTTGCGGCGCTGAGCGACGCAGGGGCGAATTGGGTGCGCCTCTGGGTCGTGAGTTGGGGCGAGCTCGATCCGGCTTGGCGGGAGGAACCCGTCCGCTCGCCGGCTCCGGGCGAACTCGACCTTGAGATTGCGCGCCGGTGGGACCGGCTGCTGGCGGACGCCGAGGAGCACGGGCTCTACGTGCAGGTGGTGTTGTTCCAGCACGGGCAGTTCAGCACGGAGGTGAATCCGTCCTGGCCGCGCCATCCGTGGAACAAGCGCAACGGCGGCTTTCTCGCGGACCCGGCGGCGTTCTTCACCGATGCGCGGGCGCTGCGCGAGACGCGGCTGAAGCTGCGCTATTTCGCCGCGCGCTACGGACACTCCGCGGCGGTGCTGGCGTGGGAACTTTTCAACGAGGTGCACTACACCGATGCGTGGAAACGCTCGCGCCGGCACGACGCAGTCGTGCGCTGGCACACCGAAATGGCGGACTACCTGCGGCGTCACGACCCGCACGGCCACCTTGTCACGACGAGCGCAGAGGATCTTGCGAGCCCGCTCTGGCGCGCGATGGATTACTACCAGCCGCACCTCTACGCCGTGAACGGGTTGGCGCATGCGCGACGATTCCCGGGGCTGCCGTTGCCGGCGGACAAGCCGGTCTTCTACGGGGAAATCGGTGACGACCACCAAGCCTTTGCGGCGCCGGAGGACAAGATGAGCGGAGCGGGGCTCGTGCCACCCCTGTGGGCGGGCCTGATGGTGGCGGGCGCGCTGCCGGCGCAGCTCTGGTATTGGGATCGCGTGCTCGACACGCCGCGCTGGGGGGAATTCGCCGCGTGGAGCCGCTTCGTGGCGCAGGCGCGGCTGGCGGAGCGGACGCACGAGCTGAGGGAATTCCAGCCGGAGATCCGCACCGCCGCGCGCGTGCCGCAGGTGCTCATCCCGGGATTTCACTGGGCGGCGCGCGAGCCGCTGACGCTCGACGTGGCGGCGGCGCGCGATCCGCTCGTCGCGTTGGCGGATCTACCGGAATACGTGGTGCCGCCCCGGCGCGTGCTGTTAGCGGATGGGCACCCGGACCGCGTGACGCTGGTGTTCGACCGCGCTGCGCCCGCACAGGTGCAGGTGCGGCTGAAGGATGTGGGCGAACGCGGGGCGACGATCGCGATCGAACGCGACGGCGATGGCAAGGAACGGGTGACGTGGCCGCGAGAGAAGCGCGCAGCCAAGGAGACGTTGCGTCCGGGCGAACTTGCCTTCGCGGTGCCGGCGGGCCGGCACGCGGTGACCTTGCGCAATCTCGGACCCGATTCGTTCCGCATCGGGAGCATCCACATTGCGGGCGAAGAAGTGCCGGCTCTGGCGGCGATCGGGCGGCGCAGCGCGACGGTGGCGATGGTTTATCTTTGGCATCGCGAGGGTGTCATGGCGGCGAGCCCGCGCACGACGGCAAGCGGTGAAGTCGTGCTGGATGCGGTGGACGCGGGACGCTGGCGCATCTTGTGGTGGGACATGGAGCGCGGCGTGCCGGCGCAGGTCGAGGAGCGCGCGCACGCCGGCGGTGCCCTGCGCGTGGCGACGCCGGAGATCGCGCGTCACGCGGCGGTGTTGATCGAGCGAGTGGAGTGATGAAGGGCGTGGATGGCGGGCGGGGAGTAGGAGTCGAGCCGGGCAATCCGGCTGAACCACGCATGGCACGAGGGAACGTGCATGAAGCGTGTGCGGACGGCGGTGCGGGGGCATGCAGAGGCAAGGCGCGGGCAGACTCGCGGCGATGATGCGAGCTTGAAGTGTAGGAGCGCCAAGCGGGGAGCTGGGCCGGGAACCCAAGGCGGTTGGGGACAACCGCCTCCACCTGCGACCCTCGCTGAGCTGCATGGACCGATGAACGAGATGCCTCTGGCCTGAGCCGGACTCATGCAGTTGGACGCGATTCCCGACTGATGAGCTCATCACCATGGGGTGGTGGCCACTGTCCCAGCGGCGACAGGCGTCGGTAGGGACACCGACGCCCACCTCCGGCATTATCCCGGTTGAGGGTGGTGTGCGGTGCGGGGCTGTGCGACGGCAATGAAAAAGCCTCCGCGGGGAGCGGAGGCTTTGCCGGTGAGAAGGGGCGTTACGCGGGGCGGCTCAGAACGCGAAGGTGTTCGTGAGCGTCCACTGTTTCGGCTGCGGGATGCGGAAGGAGGCGACCTGGCCGTTGGGCTGCGCGGTGACGGCGATGAGGTCGTCGTTGCCGAGCACGTCGCGGATGTTGAACTGGATCGACCAGCGGACCTTGCCGTTCTTCAGCTTGCGGGCGTAGCGGAGCCAGAGGTCGACGTCGAGGTCCTCGTCGCCGTAGAAGGGCTG
>JAMPXH010000196.1 GCA_023701285.1 Candidatus Didemnitutus sp. | reverse complement strand
GGGACGACCGCCGCTACCCTGCTGCTTTTCATTCGCGCCCATTCGCGTGATTCGCGGGCCCTCTGCCTGCGCGGCCCGCTTGGCCAAGTAGCCGCGAGCGCCAGCGAGTGGCCACACCTCGGCTCGCTCCGCGCTCGCCGCTACCTCCGGAAGTCCATCCGCGCGCGAAGCCCCACAAACAAAACCGCCCCGCGCAACAAGCGACGGGGCGGATGAAAATCGAAGCGGGCGGGCAATCCCACCGCGTCGGCGCGCTGGCGCCGTTGACGCGGTTATTCGCCGCCGGGCTTGAACTGGATCGCCGGGGCGGCGCTGTCGGTCTTGGCGGCCGGCGCGGCGGTGGCGAGCTCGGCGCGGAGCGTGAAGGCGCGCTGGCCCCAGAGGCCCATGGGCTCGTGCTTCGAGACCTCGTCGAGGAGCGTGTTGACCTCCTCGAGACGGCCGGCCTCGCGGGCGAGCGTGGCGAGGTGGAAGGCGGCCTCGGCGCGGAGCGTGGCGAGCGCGGCGGCATCGTCCTTGAGCGTCTTGAGCGCGGTCTCGGCGGCGGCGCGATCGCCGGCGGCGAGCTGGCTGATGGCGGCGCCGAGACGGGCGCGGCTCTTCAGCGCGACGGTCTCGAGGGAGTCCGCGGCCTTCTGGTAGTGGGTGGCGGCGGCCTTGAAGTCGTTCTTGCCGTAGGCGTCGTCGGCGAGGCGGAGCAGCGCGACCCCCGCGAGAGCGTGGTCGGGGTGCTCGGCGACGAACTTGGGCAGCTGGTCGACGCGGTCGATCTTGGCGTAGGCCTGCTGGATCTCGCGCTCGACGCCGGCGCGGTAGAGCTGCCAACCCTCGCGGGCGAGGATGGCGACGAGCACGATGGCGACGACGGCAAAGAGGAAGGAGCGGTTCTTCTCCCAGAAGGACTCGACGGTCAGGCGGAACTCATCGGCGCCGGCGGGCGGCGGCGGGTTGGCCGGGTCGTGCGGTTGGGGAGCGGAAGGAGGGACGATGCTCATGGGAATCGCGCAACATGGGGAACGCCGCGGACGCGCTCAAGCCCGGAATCGGGGCGGGGCGGCGGGAGGCGGCGGCGGGTGAGATGACGCGGGTGAAGTTGCGGCGGGAGGAGGCCGGGGACGGCGGGAGCGAGCGGGGCCGGGAACCCAGGGCGGTGGGGGACAACCGCCCCCACCGGATGGAGCGCGCGGACGGGCGGCGGGCCCCGGCCGCTTCAACCTCAACCTTCGATCTCAACCTTCGACCTCAACCTCAACGAGCGGCGGGGCGCGTCGCGGCCCGCCGACTCAATCGAAGACCACGGTCTTGTTGCCGTAGACGAGGACGCGGTTTTCCAGGTGCCAGTGGACGGCTTGGGCGAGGACGAGTTTCTCGAGGTCGCGGCCCTTGTGGATGAGCTCGTCGACGCCGTGGCGGTGCGTCACGCGGGTGACGTCCTGGTGGATGATGGGGCCGTCATCGAGCACGGCGGTGGCGTAGTGCGCCGTGGCGCCGATGAGCTTCACGCCGCGGGCGTGGGCCTGGTGATACGGCCGGCCGCCGGCGAAGGCGGGGAGGAAGGAGTGGTGGATGTTGATCACCGGGCAGCCGGCGGCGGCGAGGAAATCGCCGGAGAGCACCTGCATGTAGCGGGCGAGGATGATGAGCTCGACCTTGAGACGGCGGACGAGGGCGAGCTGGCGTTTCTCGGCGGCGTTCTTGCGGCCGGGCTCGACGGGGATGTGGTGGAACTTCAACCCGTAGCCGCGGGCGGCGGGGGCGAGGTCGCGGTGATTGGAGACGACGGCGACGATCTCGCAGGGATACTCGCCGGCGCGCCAGCGGAGGATGAGGTCGTGGAAACAGTGGTCGGCCTTCGAGACAAAGAGGGCGACGCGCGGGCGGCGGAGCGAATCGGTGACGGTGGCCTGCATGCGCAGCTCGTCGCGCGCGTAGGCGAGGAAGGCCTTCTCCTCGGCGGGCACGCGCGCGCCGGCGGGCGGCACCCACTCGATGCGCTGGAAGAAGACGCCGGCCTCCTCGTCGCGATGTTGGTCGGCGTGGAGGATGTTGCCACCGCGCTGGAAGATCCAACCGGCCGCGCGCGCCACGAGGCCGCGCTGGTCGGGGCCGTGCAGCAGGGCGACGAGCGTGAGCGGGGCGGCGGGAACGGAGGCAGGCAGGCGAGTCATGGCAACGGGAAGGATTACAGCAGCCGGCCAGTGTGAGGCAACCGCGCCGCGTTGCCCATGCCGGGGAGTGTCATCGGGCGGTGGTGAGGGGCAGCACGCCAAAGGTGGAGGCAGCTGTCCCCAGCTGCCCTGGGTTTCCGCTCACGCACGGCCCACGCAGCCCCGTCCAACGAGGGCGCTTGGGACAAGCGCCCCCACCTTCCGGCGGGGACGGCCGGACGACCGCGCCACCTCAAGCGCCCCACCTTCAGACCATCGGCGTGGTGTTGTAGCGGTATTCCTGGATCGGACGGACGCCGACGAGCTTCTGCTTCATGGCGCGGATGCCGTGCAGGGCGGCCTTGGCGCCGGTGAGCGTCGTGGAGATCGGGACATTGTTCGCGTAGGCGGCGGCGCGGATCGCGTTCTCGTCGTGGCGCGGGATCATGCCGCGCGGCGTGTTCACGACGAACTGGATCTCGCCGTTCTTGATCATGTCGACGCAGTTCGGCCGGCCTTCGTTGAGCTTGAAGACGGGTTGCACGTTGAGGCCCTGCGCCTGCAGGAGCTTCGCGGTGTTGGTGGTCGAGCAGACGGTGAAGCCGAGCTCGAGGAAGCCCTGCGCGAGCGCGACGACGTGCGGCTTGTCGGAATCCTTCACGCTGAGGAAGACCTTGCCCTTCACGGGCAGCGCGGGCTTGGCGGCCATCTGCGTTTTCGCGTAGGCGATGCCGAGATCGTCGTCGAGGCCCATGACCTCGCCGGTGGAGCGCATCTCGGGGCTGAGCACGATGGCGGCGCCGGGGAAACGGTTGAAGGGGAACACGGCCTCCTTCACGCACCAGTGCTTCGGCTGGATTTCCTGGGTGAAACCGAGGTCCTTCAGCTTCGCGCCAGCCATGACGCGAGCGGCGAGCTTCGCCAGCGGCACGCCGATGGCCTTGGCCACGAACGGCACGGTGCGCGAGGCGCGCGGGTTCACCTCGAGGACGTAGAGCTCGTTGTCCTTGATGGCGAACTGGACGTTCATCAGGCCGACGACCTTGAGCGCCTTGGCGAGCGCGTAGGTGGCCGAGCGGACGGTGCCGAGCATCTCCTTCGAGAGCGTGTGCGGGGGCATCACCATCGCGGCGTCGCCGGAGTGCACGCCGGCGAACTCGATGTGCTCGAGCATGCCGCCGACGAGCGTCGTCTCGCCGTCGCTGATGCAGTCGACGTCGAGCTCGATGGC
>JAMPXH010000004.1 GCA_023701285.1 Candidatus Didemnitutus sp. | reverse complement strand
TCGAGTGCCTCCCCGGCAAGGAAGGCCTCGTGCACATCTCGGAGCTCGCGGACTTCCGCGTGCGCCGCACCGAGGACGTCGTCAAGGTCGGCGACTCCATCACGGTGAAGTGCGTCGGCATCGACGAGCGTTCCGGCAAGGTTCGCCTCAGCCGCAAGGCCGCGATGAAGGACCTCGAGGCGCAGAAGCCCCAGGCCGAAACCGCCCCCGCCGGCGAGGCCCCGGCCGCGCCCGAAGCGCCCGCCCAGTCCTGATCCCGGCTAAAGCGGTTGCCTGCGCGACCGCCTTCAGCTGCTTCCCCTTCAAGCCGCGACGCGAGTCGCGGCTTTTTTCTGCCCGGATTGCGGGACCACCCGCCCCAAGACCCTGCCGCAACGGCAAAAGGCAGCGTCGCCCCAAGCGGTGGCGACCATCGTCCCGGCGGTCAGCTCGCTTGCTTACAGCTATCAGGACGGACGACGCTCGTTTTCCACCCAACGGAGCGTCGGCGGCGCTAAATTTCCCGCAGCCGCTCCACGTGATGCGCGGCGATCACGACCGACAGACCGGAGTCCACCAGTAACTGCAGCGCGCCTTGCTCGTCGATGCCGAGAAATCCCCCGCGCACCGCCGGCCGGCCACCCACCAGCGCCAGCTCCACCTCGCGCACGCCGCCCCAGCAAGTGTTCAACGCCGCCCGCATGCCGGCCAGGCCGCGTCGCGAAAATTCCTCGTGCGCCCGCGCGATGCCCGCCAACAACGCCGCGATCAGCGCTTCCTTGTCCGGGACGCATGAGCGCCCGTCTTCCGCGGCCTCGCCCAGCGTGCCTGCGATGCCGGCCAGCTCCGGAGCCGTCTTCCACGGCTGGTTCGTGACGTTGAGTCCGACCCCCACGAGCAACGTGTCGCGCCGGCCCTGCTCGACGAGGATGCCGCCGACCTTGCCGCGCCCGATCATCAGATCGTTCGGCCACTTCAGCCGCACGCCGCCCACGCCGAGTTCGCGCAACGCCTCCCGCAGCGCCCAGCCGACAGCGAGCGCGAAGCCGCGCGAAGCCAGCGGGTCGCCGCCGTAAGACAGCACCGCGGTGAGATAAACGCCGCCGCAATCCGACACGAAGCGCCGGCTCAGCTGGCCGCGTCCGGCGGTCTGCTCGTCGGCCACGACCACCGACCACGCCGGCAGGTCGCGCGCGAGCGCCATGGTGCTCTCCACCACCGTCTCGTGCTGCAGACGCCATTTCCCCGGCACTGCCGCGACCGGCGTCTCGGAGAGGAGAGTGGCGGCGCAGGCGATCATCGTCCGGTGATGTTGTGAGGCGCGCCTTGGTTCAGCGGGCGAGCGTCGAGAGGAAATAACCCGCCGCGACCGCGGTGCCGATGACGCCGGCCACATTCGGCCCCATGGCGTGCATCAGCAGGTAGTTGCCGGAATCGTATTTCTGCCCTTCGACGTGCGAGACGCGCGCCGCCATCGGCACGGCCGAGACGCCCGCGGAACCGATGAGTGGATTCACCGGATTGTGCGGGCTCAGCCAGTTCATCAGCTTCGCGCCAAGCACGCCGCTCGCCGTCGACACGCCGAAGGCGACGACGCCGAGCACGATGATCTTCAGCGTCGCCGGCGCGAGGAAGGTCTCGGCCGCCATCGTGATGCCCACGGCGGTGCCGAGGAAGATCGTGAGGACGTTGATGATCTCGTTCTGCGCCGCCTTCACGAGGCGCTCGGTGGCGCCGCATTCGCGGAGGAAATTGCCCAGCATCAGCATCGCGATCAGCGCGGAGGCGTCCGGCACGAGCAGGATGCAGATGACCATCACCGCGACGGAGAAGAGCAGCTTCTCCAGCTTGGAGACCTTGCGCAGCGATTTCATCCGGATCTTGCGCTCCTTGTCCGTCGTGAACAGGCGCATGATCGGCGGCTGGATCAAGGGCACGAGCGACATGTAGCTGTAGGCCGCGACCGCGACCGCGCCGAGCAGCTCGGGCGCGAGCTTGTTGGTGAGGAAGATCGCCGTCGGGCCGTCCGCCCCGCCGATGATGCCGATGGAGGCCGCCTGCTTCGACGTGAAGCCGAGCAGCGTGGCGCCCATGAAGGTGACGAACAGGCCCATCTGCGCCGCCGCGCCGAGCAGCAATGTGCGCGGCATGGCGATGAGCGGGCCGAAGTCCGTCAGCGCTCCCACGCCGAGGAAGATCAGCGGCGGGAACAGCTCCAGCTTGATGCCCTGCGAGATGAAGTCGTAGAGCCCGCCCTCGACGCGCTCCACCTTCAGCCGTTGCACGGGCGGCACGCCGGCTTCCGCCGGCGCGGCTGCGTGCGCTTCCACCGGCCGGCCCTCGATCGTGAAGGTGGCCGTTTCATAGACTCCGTTGGGCTTCAACTCGCTCGTGATGACGCCGCGCGTCGGCAGGTTCGCGACCAGCGCGCCGAACGCGATGGGCACGAGCAGCAGCGGCTCGAAACCCTTGGCGATGGCGAGCCAGAGCAGGACGCCGGCGACGACCCACATCACGAGCATTTTCCACGTCAGGAGGGCGAATCCCGTCGTGGAGAAGAAATCCAACAGACCTTGGAGCATGGGAGGACGACTAACGGGGTTGGTGGGAGGCGAAGATCTGCCGGCGGCCGTCGTGCGCCCAGGCCTGCGTCAGCGGCACGGGCACGATCGCCTGCACGCGGGCGCGGTCGCCGAGCGTCACGTGCACGGCGACGGTGATGGCCGCGAGTAATTCCGGTGCGAGACCGGCCGGCACGGCGGGCGCGCGGCTGGGAGCCGGAGCCGCCGGGGCCGGCGCGGGCACCGGGACGGCAGCGGCCGGGGCCGTCGCCGCCGCGGCGGATTTTTTCGCCTCGGAACGCTTGAAGAACCGGCCGACGATCTCGAGGAACAGCCAGATGCTCGCCAGCGCCAGGAAAACGACGATCATGCCGTTCAACTGGAAGCCGAGCGTTTCGAGCACCGTAGGCTTTTCCGCGAGCGCGGCCGCCACTGGCAATGAAACCAAGGTTGGCATGGGAGGGATCAGCTGAGGGTGACGAGGGCCGCGCCTTCCTCGACCGCGTCGCCGGGGTTGACGTGGACGGTGGCGACGGTGCCGGCTTTCGGCGCGTAGACGAAGGTGTTCATCTTCATCGCCTCGAGCGTGAGCAGCTGCGCGCCTTCGGCGACGGCCTGGCCGGGTTTGACGTCGATGGACACGACCTTGCCCGCGAGCGGGCTCGGCACGGCGCCGCCGCCGGCCGCGGGCGCGGCGGGCTTGGGCGCAGGCGCCGCGATGGGCGCGCTGATCGGAGCGGAGGCGACCGGCGCAGGCGCGGCAGGCACGCCGAGAGCGGGCTCGTCCATGATTTCGACGGCGACCTCGAAGGCCTTGCCGTCCACGGTGACACGAAGTTTTTTAATGGCGGACATCGGAATGGTTTTTTCGGGTGTGGTTCGGAGGCTCAGAGCGGGATGTTGCCGTGCTTCTTCGGCGGACGGGTCTCGCGCTTCGTGAGCGTGTTGCGCAGCGCCATGGCGAGCGTGGCGCGGGTCTGCGCGGGCTCGATGACGTCGGTGATGAAGCCCTTGCGGGCGGCCTCGAAGGGCGAGGCGAACTTGTCGCGGTATTCTGCGGAGAGCTCGGCTTCCTTCTTCTTCGGGTCCTCCGCGGCGGCGATCTCGCGCTTGAAGAGCACCTTCACGGCGCCTTCGGCGCCCATGACGGCGATCTCGGCGGTCGGCCAGGCGTAGACGACGTCGGCACCCATGTCGGCGCTGCACATCGCGAGGTAAGCGCCGCCGTAGGCCTTGCGCATGATGAGCGTGAGCTTCGGCACGGTGGCCGCAGCGTAGGCGAAGAGCATCTTCGCACCGTGGCGGATGATGCCGCCACGCTCCTGGGCGAGGCCGGGCATGAAGCCGGGGACGTCGACCAGCGTGACGATCGGGATCGAATAGACGTTGCACGTGCGGATGAACCGCGCGGCCTTGTCCGACGAGTCGATGTCGAGCGTGCCGGCCTTGACCGCGGGCTGGTTGGCGACGATGCCGCACACGATGCCCTGGATGCGGCCGAAGCCGACGACGATGTTCTTCGCCCAGTCCTTCTGGACCTCGAAGAAGTCCGCGCCATCGACGATGCGGCGGATGACGCCGAGCACGTCGAGCGGGGCCTTCGGGTCGGCGGGGACGAGGTCGTTGAGCACGGGGTCCGGCGAGAGGTCGAGCGTCGGCACGGCGCGGTGCATCGGGTCGCCGGCGTTGTTCGTCGGAAGGAACGAGAGGAGCTTGCGCGCCAGCTCGAGCGCGTGCGAATCGCTGTCGGCGACGAAGTGGATGTTGCCATTCACCGTGGCGTGCACCGCGGCGGAACCGACCTCGTCCATCGTCACGGTCTGGCCGGTGGCCGCCTTGATGACGTCGGGGCCGCAGATGAACATCTGGGCATTGGTCTTCGTCATGATGACGAAGTCGGTGAGGGCCGGGCTGTAGGCCGCGCCGCCGGCGCAGGGGCCGGCGATGATGGAGATCTGCGGCACGAGGCCGGAGGCCTGGACGTTGCGGAAGAAGACCTGGCCGTAGCCGGAGAGCGAGTCGTCACCTTCCTGGATGCGCGCGCCGCCCGAGTCGTTGATGCCGAGGATCGGGATGCCGGCCTTCATGGCGTAGTCCATGAGGTCACAAATCTTCTTCGAGTGGATGCGGCCGAGCGAACCGCCGCAGACGGTGAAGTCCTGGCTGAACGCCGCGACCGGACGGCCGCCGACGTAGCCGACGCCGGTGACGACGCCGTCGCCGGGGAACGACTTGTCCTCAAGGCCGAAGCCGTGGCAGTCGTGGTCGGCCATCATGCCCCACTCCATGAAGGTGTTGGGGTCGAAGAGCGTGACGAGGCGCTCGCGGGCGCTCATGACGCCCTTGGCGCGGCGTGCGGCGAGTTTGTCTTCGCCGCCGGCAGCGAGGGCGATGCGACGCTTGTTGGCGAGTTTTTCGAGATGTTCGGGTGCGATAGCCATGGAAATTTCCTCAGTGAGCGGCGGTGGCGCCGGGTTTCGGCATGCAGAATTCGGTGAGAACTCCGCGGGTTGATTTCGGGTGGAGGAAGGCGACGAGCTTGCCCGCGGCGCCGTCGAACGGCTTCTCGTGGATCAGGCGCACGCCGGCGTCGGCGGCCTGCTTGAGCTGGCCCTCGATGTTGTCCGAGCGGAACGCGATGTGGTGGATGCCCTCGCCACGGTCGGTGAGGAACTTCGCGATCGGGCTTTCCGGCGAAGTCGGCTCCAGCAGCTCCAGATGCACGCCGCCGGCGTCGAAGAACGCCGTGCGCACTTTTTGCGAAGCGACTTCCTCGCGGCCGAGGCACTTGAGTCCCAACGCGTTTTCGTAGAGCGGCACCGCTTCGTCGAGCGATTTGACGGCGATGCCGAGGTGGTCGATGGCTGTGATCATGGCAAAAGGGGTTTGGTCGGGTTGATTCTAGGTCGGGTGAAAGGAAGGGGCTGCGCGTTTCTTGCCGTGTGCGTGCGGTTTCAGGCGGACGGCTGTGTCATGCCGGCCGCGGCGAGCAGCTGGCGGGCGGCGGTGGGCGCGGGCAGTTGCCCGCTCGCGACCTGCTGGGCGAGTTCGCGGCGCAGGCGGGCGGCGGCGGGTTGCGCCGCGAAGGCCTCGCGCAGGCCCTCGTCGACGAGCGCCTCGAGCCACGCGAGCGCCTGCTCACGGCGGCGCAGTTCGAAGCTGCCCTGCCCGCGCGCGTAGGCGACGAAACGCTCCACGGCGGCCCAGACCTCGGGCACGCCTTCGTTGGTGTATGCGGAGCACGCGAGCACCGGCGGCTGCCAGGCACCCTCGGGCGCGGCCAGGTAATGCAGCGCACGCGAGAACTCCCTACGCGCCGCCTCGGCGCGCGTGCGGTTGTCGCCGTCGGCCTTGTTGACCGCGAGGACATCGGCGAGCTCGATGATGCCCTTCTTGATGCCCTGCAGCTCGTCGCCTGCACCGGCGAGCAGCAGCACGAGGAAGCAGTCCACCATGCCGCGCACGAGCACCTCGCTCTGGCCGACGCCGACGGTTTCGACGACCACGACGTCGAAGCCCGCGGCCTCGCACAGCACGATCGTCTCGCGCGTGCGGCGCGCGACGCCGCCGAGCTCGCAGCCGCTGGGCGACGGACGGATGAAGGCGTTGGGCTGGCGCGAGAGTTTCTCCATGCGCGCCTTGTCGCCCAGGATGCTGCCATGCGTGATCGGGCTGCTCGGGTCGACGGACAGCACCGCCACTTTCTTCCCCGCCGTGCACAGCAGCGTGCCGAGCGCATCGATGAATGTGCTTTTGCCTGCGCCGGGCGGGCCGGTGATGCCCACGCGCACGGCGCCGCCGCTGTGCGGCGAGAGCGTGCGGAGCAGTTCGTCCGCGGCAGCACGATGAGTCACGGCGCGACTTTCGATGAGCGTGATGCCGCGCGCCAAGGCGCCACGGTCGCCCGTGCGGATCGCCGCAGCGAGCGCCGGCACGTCGTCGGGCCCGCGGCGCTTTCTCTGCGCGCCGGGGACCGCCCGGGCCGGCGTGCCCGCCACGACACGCGTGGCGAACTCCGCTCCGGCTTCGGGCGGGACCCAATCGGGGCGTGAGGACGGCGACGTCATCTCAGCACCTCGGGCGGGGCGCAGGGCGCGCCCTCAAGCGACGCTCGCGGCCCCCAGCTTTTCGAGCAGGATGCCGGCGGAGCGCGGGATGGGAGTGCCGGGCCCGAAGATGGCGGCGGCACCGCGTTGATACAGGTAATCGTAGTCCTGCGCCGGGATCACACCGCCGGCGACGACGAGGATGTCGTCGCGACCGTGCGACTTCAACGCGGCCACGAGCTGCGGGAGCAGCGTCTTGTGGCCGGCGGCGAGGGAACTCATGGCGACGATGTGCACGTCGTTCTCGACGGCGTCGCGCGCGGCTTCCTCGGGCGTCTGGAACAGCGGTCCGATGTCCACGTCGAAGCCCATGTCGGCCATCGCGGTCGCGACGACCTTGGCGCCGCGGTCGTGTCCGTCCTGGCCCAGTTTCGCGATCAGGATGCGCGGGCGGCGACCTTCGCGTTCGGCAAAGGCGTCGGCCATCGAGCGAACTTTCTGGACGTCGCCCTGCTGGCTGAAGGTCTTCTGGTAAACGCCCGAGATGGAGCGGATCTGCGCTTGATAGCGGCCATAGACGACTTCGAGCGCATCGGAGATTTCGCCGAGCGTCGCGCGGGCCTTGGCGGCCTCGACGGAGAGTTCGAGCAGGTTGCCGGTGCCGCTCTTGGCGGCCTCGGTGAGCGCGGCGAGGCAGCGCTGCACGGCAGCGTTGTCGCGCGTGGCCTTGAGGTGCTGGAGCTGCTTGATCTGGGCCTCGCGGACGGCGGTGTTGTCGACCTCGAGGATGTCCATCGGCGCCTCCTTCTCGAGGCGGTATTTGTTCACGCCGACGATCGTCTCCGCGCCGGAGTCGATCATCGCCTGGCGGCGGGCGGCGGCTTCCTCGATCCGGAGCTTCGGCAAGCCGGTCTCGATGGCCTTGGCCATGCCGCCGAGCTTTTCGACCTCCTCGATGTGCGCCCACGCCTTCTGCACGAGTTCGTGCGTGAGGCGTTCGACGTAGTAGCTGCCGCCCCAGGGATCGACGACGTTGCACACGCCGGACTCGGCCTGGAGGACGAGCTGGGTGTTGCGCGCGATGCGAGCGGAGAAATCCGTCGGCAGCGCGATGGCCTCGTCGAGCGAGTTGGTGTGCAGCGACTGGGTGTGGCCCATGACGGCCGCCATCGCCTCGACACAGGTGCGCGCGACGTTGTTGAAGGGATCCTGCTCGGTCAGCGACCAGCCCGAGGTCTGCGAGTGCGTGCGCAGCGCCATCGACTTCGGGTTCTTCGGGTTGAACTGCTTGACGATCTTGGCCCAGAGCAGGCGGCCCGCGCGCATCTTCGCGACTTCCATGAACAGGTTCTTGCCCTGCGCCCAGAAGAACGAGAGGCGCGGCGCGAACGCATCGATGTCCATGCCGGCCTTCACGCCGGTGCGGAGATACTCGAGGCCGTCGGCAAGCGTGTAGGCGAGTTCGAGGTCGGCCGTCGCGCCGGCTTCCTGCATGTGGTAACCGGAGATCGAGATGGAGTTGAACTTCGGCATCTTCTGCGAGGTGAACGAGAAAATGTCCGCGATGATGCGCATCGAAGGCGTGGGCGGATAAATATAGGTGTTCCGCACCATGTATTCCTTCAGGATGTCGTTCTGGATCGTGCCGGAGAGCTGCTCGAGCTTCACGCCCTGCTCCTGCGCGGCGGCGATGTAGAACGCCAGCACGGGCAACACGGCGCCGTTCATCGTCATCGAGACGGAGATGCGGTCGAGCGGGATGCCGCCGAAGAGCACCTGCATGTCGAGCACGCTGTCGACGGCCACGCCGGCCTTGCCGACATCGCCGACGACGCGCGGGTGATCGCTGTCGTAGCCGCGGTGCGTCGCGAGGTCGAACGCCACGGAGAGGCCCATCTGGCCGGCGGCGAGGTTGCGCTTGTAGAACGCATTCGACTCGGTCGCCGTGGAGAAGCCTGCGTATTGGCGGATCGTCCAGGGTTTCTGGACATACATCGTCGCGTAGGGACCGCGCAGGAACGGCGGCAGGCCCGCGGTGAAGCCGAGGTGCTCGACGTCCTTGAGATCGTCGGGCGTGTAAACGGGCTTCACGGGGATCTGCTCCATCGTCTGCCAGTCGCCGAGCGCGTCGGGACCGCCGGCCGTCGCGCGCGCAGCCTGCGCCCACGCCTCCGGAGTCACGGGAGCGGTCGGGCCGCTCTCGAAGGGAACTGAGGTGAAATCAGGGAACTTCATGGCGTGGGAACTTAGAGGTTCGGGAGGCCGAGGCGGTTTTGCACATCGACCAGCAGCTTCGCGCAGTTCGCGCGGACGTGGATGAACTCGTCGACGCCGGCGGATTTGAACTGTTGTTGCAGCTCGGGCGTGGCGGGCAGGCCCGCGAGGACGACGAACGGTGCTTTCGCACCGGCGGCCTTGAGCGCGCCGGCGAGCGGCGGCACGAGGGCCGGGTAGGTGTCGTCCGTCGAGCATAGCACGACGACCGGCGCTCCGCTCGCGAGCGCGGCGGTGGCGGCGGCCTCGGGCGTTTCGAAGCCCTTGTTCGGCACGACTTCGAATCCGCCCGCGGCAAAGAAGCCGGTGGAGAACTCGGCGCGCGCGGCGTGCTGCTTGCGCGGGCCCATCGTGGCGAGGAACACCTTCGGACGGGAGCCGGTCTTGGCGAGATGGCTCTCGGCGCGGCGGCGCAGGGCCTCGAAGGGCTCGGCGCGGCGGCGCGGCGCGGCGACCCGCGCGGTCGGGCAATCGCCGTTGACGCGCAGGCGGGCCATGACCTCGTCGACTGTGGCGCCGTGGGCGAAGGCTTCGCCGAGCGCGGGGACGAGGGCGGCGGCCTGCGCGGGCGCCACACCTTCGAGCTTGGCCAGTTGCGCGGCGGGGGCGGGTCCGGAACGGCGCGTCGGCGAGATCAGGCCGACTTCGGCCGGACCGGGCAGCGTCTCACGCAGGTTCGGGTGGAGGTTCGTGCCGATGATGCCGTCGCGGCGCGACTCGACGGCCGCGATGCGTTCGGCGGCGGTCTTCTCGACGAGCGACTGCGGATAACCGCCGGCGATGGCGCGAGCCATGCCGCCGCGCGACTCGATGTCCTGGAACAGCGCCCAGGCCTTCTCCGCGAGTTGCCGCGTGATAGTCTCGACGTAGTAGGAACCGCCGGCCGGATCGACGACGCGACCGAGCTGGCACTCCTCGGCGAGGATGATGTGCAAGTTGCGGGCGAGACGGCGGGAGAGCTCGGTCGGAGCGCCGCGCGCGACGTCGAACAGCGCCAGCTCAAGGCTCTGGCAGCCGCCCACGACGCCGGCGAAGGCCTCGGTCGTGTCGCGCAGGAGGTTGTTGTGCGGATCGAGTAGGGTCTTGTTCCAGATCGTGCAACGACCGTGGCTGAAGAGGCGCTGCGCTTCCTCGCCGCCACCGGCAGCGGCCACGGCGCGCGACCAGAGCAGGCGCGCGGCGCGGAGCTTCGCGATCTCGATGAAGAAGTGCGAACCGAGCGACCAGCTGAAGACGCAGCGCGAGGCCGCGTCGTCGACCGTGACGCCGTGGGCGCCCAGGCGGCGCAGGTAATCGACGCCGGTCGCGAGACCGCAGGCCAGTTCCTGCACGGCGCTGGCGCCGCAATCGCCCCAGAGGCTGGCGTCGATGCCGATCACGCGCAGGGGCGAACCGGCGGACTTGGTCCAGTTGACGAGCGCGGCCATCTGGGTGACGCCCGCGTCGATGCCATCGGGCAGGCGGCCCTGGCGGGCCCACTCGCTCAGCGGATCGGCGAGCACGCCGCCGTGCAGCGCCGCGGGTTCGAGCCCGCGCTCGCGCAGCAGCGCGGCGAACATCGCGGTGATGGGCAGCGCGGCGAGCCCGGCCGGCACCATCACGGGGACGGCGGCGAGGTCGACATCGGCGAGCACCTGGCGCAGGTCCGCGAGGGAACCGATCGGCAGGCCCGTGCCGGCCGCGACCGGCGCGACGCCGAGGCGGGTGGCCGGATCGAGCCGGAGGAGGACGGCGTTCTGGCCGCGCTGGAGATCTTCGAGCAAAGTGCGGTTGCACTCCGCGAAGGAGGCGCCGGCGGGTTGCTGGCAGATCAGCCAGGGCTGCTCACGCGCGCCGAGGGGCGCGCTGCCGCGCACGAAGGGCGCGAAGCCCGGCGGGCGTGTCTGCCAGGCGGGCGGAGGCGTCGAGGTCCGCGAGTAAAGCGGCTGCAGATCGATGCCTTCGGGCGTCTTGGTGATCAGTTTCTTCTCAAACGGGGCGCCATCGAGCGACTCTTCGGCCGCGGCGCGCCAAGCTGCGTCGTCCGCCGGGGTGAACTCGGCAAACAGGCGTTTTTCCAAGGTGCTGTTCATGGTTTTCAGACCGTGTCCTCAACCATCGCCTCGTGACGCTGGCCATCGATGACGATGGAGTAGCGACGGGACGGACGGTTCGCGTTGGATTGGGGCTTGGGGCTGGCAACGGAAGGGGCGGCGGCGGCCGGAGCGGCCACGGGCGCAGCGGCGGTGGCGGGCTTCGGCGCGTGGAGCTTGGCGAACTCCTGCGGGAACATCGCGTGGAGGACGCAGGCCTCGTCGTTCGTCGGGAGGTTCTTCTCGGCGAGCTCGGCGCGGAGCTTGTCCATGCGCGGGGCGAGCAGGTCGGCCGGGCGGCCTTCGACCGGCTTGTGGCCGGTGCGGTCGGCGATGAGCTTGAGCAGCTCGGGCGAAACCTGGCCGGGCGGGCGGCCGTATTTGTTCAGCGCGATGTCGGCGGCAGCGGGCGCGATCGTCTTCCAACGGCCGAACTTGACGTTGAGCATGGCCTGCGTGCCGACGATCTGGGAGGTCGGCGTGACGAGCGGAATCCAGCCGAGCGCCTCGCGGACGACGGGGATCTCGAGCATCACTTGGGCGAATTTGTCGGACATGCCTTGTTCCTTCAGCTGGTTGCGGAAGTTCGAGAGCATGCCGCCCGGGACTTGGTAAACGAGCGTGTCGGAATCGACGCGTTCATTGTCGGGCGAGGTGAATTTGGAGAGCTCCTTGTAGACGCCGGTGAAATACTCGCGCATTTCCTGGAGCTTCTTCGGGTCGAACTTCGGCTGGCGCGGGTGGCCGTCGAGCAGTGCGATCATGCGCAGCGTGTCGGGCTGCGAGGTGCCGTTGGCGAAGGGGACGATCGAAGTCTCGACCGCGTCCACGCCCGCGTCGATGGCGGCGAGGTAGGCGGCGGCGCCGAGGCCGGCGGTGTCGTGCGTGTGCAGCGTGATCGGGAGCCCGACCTTCTGGCGCAGCTGGGTCACGAGTTCATAAGCGACCCGCGGGGCGATGACGCCCGACATGTCCTTGATGCCGATGCTGTCGCAACCCATCTCGCGGAGCTCGACGCCCATCTTCACGAAGGCCGCGATGGTGTGCACCGGGCTCGTGGTGTAGCAAATCTCGCCGCGCGCGTGCTTCTTGCAGGCCTTCACCGTCTTGATGGCGGTGATGAGGTTGCGGGTGTCGTTCAGCGCATCGAAGATGCGGAAGATGTCCTGGCCGGCCGCTGCGTCGGCGCGGACGAAGGCCTCGACGACATCGTCCGGAAACGACGTGTATTGCACGATGTTCTGGCCACGCAGCAGCATGATCTGCGGCGTCTTCGGCGCGGCTTTCTTGAGCGCGCGGAGGCGGTCGAACGGATTCTCGCCCAGGAAGCGCAGGCACGAGTCGATCGTCGCGCCACCCCAGGTTTCGAGGCCGCCAAAGCCCATTTCGTCGAGGATCGGGGCCGCCGGCAGCATTTGCGCCGTCGTCATCCGGGTGGCCGCGAGGGATTGGTGACCGTCGCGCAGGACGGTGTTGTTGAAAATGACGGGTTTCACCGTGCCGCTCCTCCCGCGGTCGCCGCCGCACCCATCGAGAAATTGATACGATTGACCATGCCTTGAGGATAAGTCGCGCAAGCCCCCGGGCCTCATCGCTTCTTGTGCGTTTGTGCGCACTCTTTGCCGACGGATTGTCCTAAACTCGGTGCAACCAACAGGCTGCAGCCGCTGGCCGAATGGCCCCGGGCACCGTTTCACTCTTCCTTTTTCGATTCTCCCGGTGTTTGGTGACCCGACACACCCATCATGAAACTCCTCGTCACGAACGACGACGGCATCCACTCGGTCTTCTTCCACGAACTCGTCCACGCTCTCCGCGCCGCCGGCCACGAACTCTACCTGGCCGTGCCCGCCTCCGAGCAAAGCTGGACTGGCGCCTCGAAGACGCGTTCCCGCCCGGTGAAAGCCGCCGCGGTGGACCGCGGCTTCGGCTGCCCCACGTGGATGCTCGACGGCACGCCGTCGGATTGCGTCAACATCGCCCTCGCCCACCTGCTCAGCCCGAGCGTGCAGCTCGACGGCGTGGTCAGCGGCATCAACATCGGCTTCAACTGCTCGCTCGGCTTCGTCCTCGCCAGCGGCACCGTCGCCGGCGCCTGGGAAGGCGCGCTGCACGGCCTGCCCGCCGCGGCGTTCTCGCAGGACGTCACCGAGGAGGTCTATTCCAACCTGAAGGACAAGGGCGGCGCCCCCGAGGGCGAGCTCCTCGCCACGCTCCGCGCCTCCGCCGCCCGCGCGGCCCGGTTCGTCGGCGAGACCTTCCCGACGATGCCGCGCAACACCTTCACGGTGCACAACGTCAACTTCCCCTACCCCTGCCGCGCCGACACGCCCATCCGCCGCACCGTCCCCGCGCAGGTGCACGTGCCCGGACTCTTCAGCCCGGCGGCCGACGACGGCTCGCACCGCCTGATCTGGGGCAACATCGTCGACGTCTCTCCGCCGGAACCGCTGACCGACGTGAGATGCCTCGAGCAGGGCGAGATCAGCCACGCCGTGCTCGATTACCGCAAGCTCGGGCATTGAGCCGGCAGGTTTCTGCGCATTCTCGCGCAGCGCGGTGCCGGGTGCATCGGTGAATCATGCCCGCCGGCCGACGCTTGGGGTGCGCGCACGAGTTGGCTGCCTGCGGGCACCGCCGCGCCGGCCCACACCTGCACGGTTGCGTTCGGGGCCGGGCTGGATTCTAAGTCCCGCTCTTCCCTCATGATCGAAGTCGAGAACCTCACCCGCGTATTCCGCACCTACAAGAAGAAGCCCGGTTTCTGGGGCGGCGTCACGGGCCTGTTCAAGCGTGACTTCGAGGAAACGCGCGCGGCCGATGGCGTCAGCTTCACCATCAAGGAAGGCGAGTTCGTCGGCTTCCTCGGTCCCAACGGCGCAGGCAAGACCACCACGTTGAAGATGCTCTCGGGCCTCATCTACCCGACCAGCGGCACCGCGCGTGTGGCGGGCTTCGACCCGTCGAAGCGCGAGAACGCCTACCGCCGCCTCTTCGCCCTCGTGCTCGGCCAGAAGAACCAGCTCTGGTGGGACCTGCCGGCCCTCGAATCCTTCCACCTCCTGCGCGCCATCTACGCCCTCGACAAGGCGCAGTGGCAGGCCTCGCTCGACGAACTCGTCACGCTGCTCGGCGTCGCGCACAAACTCAACGTGCAGGTGCGTGAACTCTCCCTCGGCGAACGCATGAAGATGGAGCTCATCGCCGCCCTGCTCCACCGCCCGCGCGTCCTCTTCCTCGACGAACCCACCATCGGCCTCGACGTCGTCTCCCAGAAAAACGTCCGCGAGTTCCTCCGCGACTACAACCGCCGCTACAAGACGACGATCCTCCTCACCAGCCACTACATGGCCGACATCTCGCAGCTCTGCGAGCGCGTGATCGTCATCGACCACGGCAAGAAGATCTACGACGGCGAGCTCGACCGCATCTCCGGCGCCGGCGCGCGCCAGCGCATCATCAAGTTCAAGCCGCGTCCCGGCCTCGGCGGCGAGCCGGCCGCTTTCCCGGCCGACTGGAAACCGCTCCACGGCGAGGCCAAGACCTGCGAGGACGGCGAACTCCTCCTGCATGTGCCCAGCGAGCACGTCACCGCGGTCTGTCAGCAGATCCTCACGCAGGGACCGGTCGACGACATCACGATCCAAGATGTCCCGCTGGAGGACATCATCAGCGAGATCTTCTCGCGCGGCATGCGGCGCTGACCCTCGCCGCGCGCGGCCGCGCCGTCACTCGGCCATCCGCGCCTGCACGAGCGCCGTGAGCCGGGCGACGTCGAAGGGTTTCTCGATCACCACCGCATCCGTGCCCGCCAACGCCTCCACGCCAACCGGCTGGATCGTCGTGAGGAAGGTGCGGATGCCCGGTTGGAGCGATTGCGCGAGACGGACCATTTCCGCCCCCCCCGGACCGTTGCGCGGCTCGAGCTCCGCGATGAAGCCCTCGAAACGCTCCGTCGCCAGCTGTTCGCGCGTCTGCTCCGCGCTCGCGGAGGTCACGACCTTGAACTGCCGCCCGAGCACCATCACGAGCGTGGCCGCGACGCCGGGATTTCCTTCCTGCACCAGCAGGCAGGGCCGCAGCAACTCGTCGTAGCGTCCCCAGCGTTGCAGTGCCGCCTGCAACAGCAACGCCGGCTCGCGTCCGTCGCGCTCCAGTTCCGCGTAACCCAGCCGCAACTCCGGCAGCCCGGCGAAGATCTCGCGCATTTTCCGCAGGCGTGTGCGCAGCGCCAGTCCGCGGTCGGCCAGCACGAGCCCGACGCGGTTCGCATCGTAAGGCCCCGCCTGCTCGCCCTGCCGCAACAGGGCGCGCACCGCCGGCAGGCGCCGCAGCGCGCCATTGCGTTGGTCGAGGCTCTCGACGAGCGCCACCGCACAATGCCCACCCTCGGCCCGCGCGCGGAACACCTCGCGCTCCATGCCCTCGAGCAAACGTCCCTGCTCAGGCGTCAGATCCTGCAACACCACGACCCAGGCGCCGCCCGGGACGTCGTTCACCCGCCGTGCCTCGCCGTAGATTAGCTTGCCGCCGGAGCGGAGGTGGAAGCCCTCCTGCCCCGTCTCGATTTCGTCGAACGGCAGCGCCGCCGCACCCAGCCAGCGGATCGCGGACTCGTTGGCCACGAGCGGCCGGCGATCGCAACCGTAGGCGGCGATGCCAACCGGGGCCTGATTGAGCAGCAACCGCAACAGCTCGCGGCTGCGGGCGGCATCCTGCAGGCGTTGCGCCTGCGTCAGCACCGCCCCGAGGAAATCCGCCAGACCCGCCAGCAGGTGCAGATCCTCGGCGCCGAATTGCCGGCGCTCGCCGTTCGAGCCGACCTGCAACGCGCCCAGTGGCGTGTCACCCAGCAACGGCACCGCGAGCCCCGCGGCGCGGAAGCGCTCCGTGCCTTCGGCCAAGTCGCGATTGAGCCGGATGCGCACCTGCTCGAAGGCCGGGGCCCGTTCGAGCGCGGCCTGCAGGCCGCCGACGAACCGGTCGAACTGATCGAACTGGGCGAAAGCCCGCGCCAGCGCCCGCAGGGCGGCGGGACCATCGAGGAGGATGGGAGGGGCGATACTCATCAGGAATGCGGAAAGAAGACGCGGAACGTGGTGCCGCGCCCGGGCTGGCTGGTCACGTGGATCTCGCCTTGGTGGTGTTGCACGATGCGTTTCACGATGGCGAGCCCGAGACCCATGCCGTGCTTGCCGCGGCGGTCGCCGGTCGACTTGGTGGTCGTGAATGGCTCGAAGATGCGCGGCAGGAGCGCCGGATCGATGCCCGGGCCGTTGTCGCTCACGCTCACGCAGACGAGCGCCGGCGCACCGGCCGTCTCGCGCGCTTCGAGCCCGAGGCGCAGGCGCGGCTCGGACCGGCCGTCGAGCGCCTGCAGCGCGTTCTGCACCAGGTTGAGAAAGACCTGCAGCAACTGGCTGTGGTTGCCCCGCACCAGCAGGCCGCGTGCGGCCGGCAGCTCCACCACCGCGCCCGTGCGCTGGATCTCCGGACGCACGATCTCCACGACGGTGCGCAGCACGTCGGCGACATTCACCGCGGTCATCTCCACCTTGTTGCTCTCCGCGAAGGCCGCCACGTTGTCGACGATGCTGGCGATGCGATTCACGTCACGCTGCACCACGCCGCTGAATTCCTGCAATGACTCCACGTCGGGCCGGTTCTCGCGCAACAGCGCGGAGAAGGTCTGGATCGAGGTCAGCGGGTTGCGCAACTCGTGCGCGAGGCCGGCCGCCAGCGTGCCGAGGGCGATGAGCTTCTCCGTCTGGCTGGAGTGGCGCTCCAGCTGGCGGGCGCGGAGGTTCAGCCCGATCTGCAGGCCGACGGCCTCCAGCAGCGACACGTCGATGTCGGTGAACAGCGAGTTGCCGGGCCGCGGCCCGAGCGCGATGCAGCCGTAGAAGAAATTGTCGCCGATGACCGGCACCAGCAGCTCGAGTCCGTGCCGCCGGCGGAGATCGGCGAAATAGGCCCGGCGCTCGCCGACCAACGTGTGCACCAGCTCGTCGAGCAACAGGCCGCGCCCGGCCGACTTCAGCGTCTGCATGAGCACCGACACCTCGGGCAGCGAGGCCGGACCGCGGTCGTTGCCCACCGAGGCCCGGCGGGTGAAATCCGTCTCGTATTCCGTGCGCGTGTAGAGCGCGACCTGCGCCACGTGCAGCGCCTCGGCCACGTTCGCCGCGACCTCGCGGAACATCGCCGCCTCGTCCTGCGAGGAGCTGATCTTCGCCGCGAGCGAGCGGAGCAGCGCGCGGTTCGCCAGCTGGTCGCCGAGCACGCGCTGTTCCAGCAACGCATCGATGCGCCGGCGCAGTTCGGGGATGAGCCCGAAGAGCACGACCGTCACAGCCACGCTGGTGAAAAACAGCGGCCAGAAGCCGATCGGCGGCACGGTGGGGACGTTGAGGTGCGCCAGCCCGCGCATGATGGCGGGCAGCAGCGCCGCCAGCACGAGGATGATGGCCGTGTAAGCCGAGAGGCGCGCCGTGAGCAGGTTGAACTCCATCAGCCGGAACCGCAGGATCGCGTAGCCCACGCCCACGACGTAGAAGGCCACGAAGCCGTTGCCGATCGGCGGGATCGGCACGTCATACCAGAGGAAGAAATTCGTGGCGCCGCCCATGAAGCCCACCGCGGTGCCGAGGATCACGAACCGCAGCTGGTTGCGCACCAACCCCTGCGCCCGCCGGTAACCCAGCACGAGCAGCACGAGCGGCGTCGAGGTGTAGGCGAAGAACACCAGCAGATACACCGGATACAGCGCCCCCGGCACCGGCCAGTGCGGGAACACGCCCTTCTGCTCGACGCCGACGACGAGCAGATCGGTCGTCACCGAGAGGATCGCCAGCACCAACACCATGCCGTAGCCGAACAAAATCTGCCGCGGCCGGGTGCTGCCGAGCAACCGCAGCACGAACTGATAATACGCCACCGGGATGAGGATCGCCGCCGCCGTGAGCAGCCGGCTGTAGAACAACGCCTCCTTCGCATCCGGCGCCGTCTGCCACAAAAAATACTGCGCCGACCACAGTGCGCCCGTCAGCGCGAACCAGGAGAAAGCCGCGTTCGCCGGACCGTGACGCTTCTTCCAGTAAACCATCAGCGCCAACACGACGCTGGCGAGCGTGTTGATCGCGGAGGTGAGGACGCAGTAGAAGATCATTTCTCAGCCACCGCCACCGCCGCCTGCCCGCCGAACGACAGATGCGTCGCGCAATGCCGGAAGCCCGCCCCGGTCAGCAACGCGCTCAACTCTTCGCCCGAGAAGAAAACATAGAATCCCTGCTCCTCCTTCAGCCGGATCTTGCCCGCCGCGCGCAACAGATCGCGCCCGGACTCCAGCTCGGATTCGCTGATGCGTTGATCCATGAAGTCGCGGTAGATCTCCGACATGTCGCAGAACGGCTTCATGCTCGACACCACGATGCGGCCGCCGGGCCGCATCACCCGATAAAGCTCGGCCAGCACGACCTCCGGACGGTTCAGATACGACAGCACGAGGCTGCAGCAGATCTTGTCGAAGGTGTTGTCGGCGAACACCAGCAGCTCGGGCACCTCCGAGGCCGGCATGCCCCAGGTGTCGAGATCGGTCTGCCCGTAGAGCAACCCGATGAATTCCCCTGCGCGGGCCTCGGGTCCGCGGCGGTGTTCCAGCGAGTAACCGCTGTGCATATCGAGCGCATCGCGCAGGCCTTCGAGCGTGAGGTCGAGCCCGACGTAGACCGGCGGCGACTCCGCCTGCTGCGCGCGTTCGAGCAGCGTGCGCAGCACCCACATGCCGAAGAGCCCGTTGCCGCAACCCGCATCGAGCAACGTATCGCGCGGCCGGATCTCGCCGAGCAGGCGGCCGACCAGGCTGAGGTAGCTCTGGTAGTCGTCGACGCTCTGCATGAGGCGGTATTTCTCGAGATACTTCGCCCAGAAATCGCGTTCGTCCTGCGGATTCCGCACCGTGAGGCGCAGCCGCTCGCGTTCGGTGCGGTTCTGGCGCATGAGCTCGCGCTTGTCCGGCAGCTTGAGCTCGACCGCCTCCGCCGGCAGGCCGCGCACCTGCGCGACACAGGTGGCCACGATGTCGCGGAAGGCCTTCTCCGCCACGGCCGCGTTCTCGCGCAGTTCGTGCATCGCGCCCGGGATCGGCGTCAGGCGCGCGTTCGGCCGGCCGCGCAGCACCGCATCGACGTCCGCCAGCGACACCCAGGTGTCGCGCTCGCCGGAGAAGAACGAGACGAACGCCTCGCTCTTCGCCAAGTCCGCCTGCGTCGTGGCGAGATCGTGCATCTCGTCCTCCACCGCGGAACGCAGGAACCCGTCGTAATCCATCTCCACGCCGAGCATGTCGCCGATGCCCCAGCGTTTCCCGGCAATGTGGCCGCCGACCAGATCGTCGCGATAGACCTGATCCAGCGTGTGCCGGAGATTGACCACGCCCACGAGACACACGAGGTGCCGGATGCGCGGATCGCCGGCGGCGGCGCGGATCGCGGTGCGCGCGGAAAGGCTGTTGGCCACGAGCGTATAGTGCCGGGCGCCGTGCGTCTGCTCGAGGTAGTCGCCGCAGGAGATGAGGTCGCCCGCGCCGCTCGAGAGGGTGAAGAAGGTCTGGTCGCCCGCGCTCTCACCCACGTGGTTGGTGTGGTCGAAGCGCAGCACGTTCATGCCGTTCGCCGCGAGATAGTAGGCGAGTTGCAGCGCGTTTTTCTTCGTCTCGCCGAACTTCGGTGCCACCACCGCCCACGGGCGCTGCGGATCGAGGCTAGGGCCGAAATAATCCACGCAGGCGGCGATGTGCAGCCCTGCGCGATTGGGAAATCGCACGAAATCGGTCAGAATATACCCCGCCTGCACCGGGGAGGAATCGGCTCTCATGGTGATCGGCCCGCCAATTCGGATTGATGGGGGTTTGCGGAGTGAATGCAATGAGCAAGTCCCGCTTCTAGGGACATTTCCGGGGTTGTTCACCGGACTTCGCTCTTGCTTCAAATGCCCGAGAGCAATGGTGTTGGCGCCCAACGACCGAAGTGACTCGGCTCCTCCTCATATCCGACGATTCTGCTCAAGCCCAACCGCTGAGCGCCGCGCTTTCGTCCGCCGGAGACTTCCAGATCCACGTCCGCGCCAAGCTCGCCGAAGCGCGCGGCGCCCTGGCCGCCGGAGCCTTCGAGACCTGCCTTTTCCTGCCCGCGCAACTCGGCGAAGAATTGACCGCCGAACTCGTCGAGGCCCGCGCCTCCGCCCCCAGTCTCGCCTTGGTCGTGCTCGCTCCCGCCGGCACTCCGGCCACCGCCCAAGCCGGCTTGGTCGGCGCGGGTGCTGACGGCGTGATCTTCCCGCCGATCGAACCCGCCGCGCTCGCCGCGCAGCTCGTCCGCCTCACCCAGCGCGCCGCGCACGCCGCACCCGGCCACGTGACGCCGCCGGCCGGAGCCAGCCCGCTCAACTCCAAGGCCGCCGCGCTCTCCTCCGCCTTGGGCGTGCTGCGCGATTTCTCGCAGGTGCTTGGCTACTCGCTGGATTACCGCCAGCTCACGCAGCACTTCCTGCTCAAGTTGCGTGAGGTCGTGGGCCTCTCGCGCATCGCCATCTTTCTCGAGAGCCCCGCCTCCGACTCCCTCCCCGGCGGCGTCCGCCTGCCTGCCGCGTCGCTGCCCTGCGCCGCCGCCGTGGGCGTGCCCGCGGACTTGGTCGAGTGCTTCGCGCTCACGCGCAAGAGCGGCCTGGGCCGCCAGCTCACTGTCTATCCGCAAATCCTCCGCGCCGCGCACGGCGCACATCCCCAGCCGCTCGACCCGAAGATCCTCCGCGAGTTCGAGGTGCTCGGCGGCCAGGTCGCCATCCCCGTCAACGACCGCGAGCGCACGCTCGGCGTCGCCGTGCTCGGCGGCCGCATCACCGGCGGCGAATTCAGCGACGAGGAACTCCTCCTCGTTTACCACTTGCTCGAGGAACTCGGCCTCGCGGTGAAAAACAGCTGGCTCCACCACCAGCTCGTCAGCAGCCACCGCCTCTTTGGCAGCGTGCTCAACGGCCTGACCGTCGGCGCGCTCGTGGCCACGCCCCAGCAGCAGATCGTCTACGCCAACCGCGCCATCATCACCTTCCTCCGCGGCGCCGGGGCCGACCACCTCGACGTGCACGACCTGCCGCCCGAGATCGCCACCCGCCTCCACGAAGTGATCGAACGCGGCGCGGACCTCGCCCCGTTCTTCCACCACACCGCCACAGACGGCGGACGGGTTTACCGCGTCAGCTTCGTGCCCCTGCGCCCGCAGGGCGGCAAACTCCCGCAAACCGCGCTGCTCCTGCTCGAGGACTTCACCCAGATCCACGCCGCCCAACGTGCGGAGATCGAGTCCTCGAATCTCAAGCTCATCAGCCTCATCGCCCGCCGCTTTGCCCACGAGATCCGCAACTCCCTCGTGCCGCTGACGACCCACGCGCAACTTTTCACCAACGAGATCGAGCAGCCCGAGTTCCGCGACTCCCTCAAGCAGTCGCTCGACCGCGAGACGCAACGCATCCAGCGCTTCACCGATCAGATGCTCCTGCTCGCGCGCTCCGACCAGCCGCCGGAGGAACTCGTCCCGCTCGACGACCTCCTCCGCACCAGCTTCGAACAATCCCGCGCCTACGCCGGCGGCACGGCGCACCTCGACATCCACAGCGAGCTGCCGCCCGTCGTCCTGCGCTGCAACCGCGCCAGCCTCGCGCACGCCTTCCGCGAAATTTTCCTCAACGGCCTCCAATCCGGTGGCGACGGCGCCCGCCGGCTCGCGGTCGCGCTCAACGCCGAGCCGACCCACGACGGCCGCGCCGAGCTCGTCATCCAAGTCACCGACAGCGGCCGCGGTTTCACCCCCGACGCCGCCCCCCGCGCCACGGAACCTTTCTTCACGACACGCAACACGGGCGTGGGCCTCGGCCTCACCATCGCCCGGCGCGTCATCGAAGCCCATCACGGGAAGCTCGACGTGCACCCGCGCGTCCAGCCGACCGACCCGGATCTCACCATCCGGTTGCCCCTCCCACGCTAAGCATGAACCCGGTCCACCTCTTTCACCCCGCCTTCAGAGCCTGCGCCCTGCTCGGCGGGGCTCTCGCCTTGCTTCATTCGCCCGCGGCGTTCGCCTCGGGCTCCCGCGTCGGCTTCAAGGACGCCTTCGCCACCGCGCGCGGCAACGCCTTCGTCGCCACCGCCGACAACCCCAGCGCCCTCTACTACAACCCCGCCGGCATCACCCAGCTCCCCGGCCTCCAGCTCTCGGGCAACCTCTACCATCTTTCGCTCTCGTCGGATTATTCCGGCGCCGCCGGCACCGCGTCGATGGACGACAGCTACGTCAGCGTGCCCTCGCTCTACGCGACCTGGAATCCCAGCGACGCACCTTGGGCCGTCGGCTTCGCCGTTTATGCGCCCTTCGGCCTCGAGACGGAATGGTCCGATGCCTCGGTTCTCCGCACCTTCGCGCTCAAGAACGAGCAAACCTACCTCACCTACAATTTCACCGGCGCCTGGCAGGTCACGCCCGCCCTTTCGCTCGGCCTCAGCGTCACCTACAACCGCGTCGAGACCGACCTCAACCGCCGCCTCGGCGTCTTCGCGCCCAACGACCTCTTCCGCTTCGAGGGCGACGGCGACGCCATCGGCGCCAACCTCGGCGTGCTCTGGAAAGCGTCCGAGCGTCACCAGTTCGGCCTCAGCTATTCCCACCGCACCTCGGTGAAGATCAAGGGCACCTCCTCCACCGTGCCGCTCGTCGCCAGCGAGCCCGCGAGCGCGCGCTTCGAGTTCCCCGCCGTCGTCATCGCCGGCTGGTCCTACCGCCCCACCCCGGAGTGGAACCTCGAGGTCAACGTCGACTGGACCGGCTGGGACCGCTTCAACACCGTCACCGTGCAGAAGGCCTCGGGCAACCAGCCGCTCCCCTTCGACTGGGAATCCGGCTTCTTCTACGAGTTCGGCGCCACGCGCTTCTTCGCCAACGGCTGGAACGTCAGCGTCGGCTACTGTTTCACCGCCAATTCCACGCCCGACGCCACCTACACGCCCGCCGTGCCCGACAGCGACCGCCATTTCTACTCGGCCGGCCTCGGTTACCGCGGGCAGCGCCTGAGCTTCGACCTCGCGCTGCAGCACGCCGACGGCGGCACGCGCCGCGTCAGCGGCAGCCCCGCCAACCTGCTCGGCACCACGGCCGACGGCACCTATGACAATGCCATCAATGCCGTATCGCTTTCCTTGGGTTATAAGTTTTAACCTGCGCCGCCCGCCGACCACACTCCGATGACCGCCGTCACTCTCGCGCCCACCGCCACCGCCCTGCAGCCCACGTTGCCCACGCTCCTCATCGTCGACGACGAAGAGGGCCCGCGCCACTCGCTGCGCATGGTGTTCCGCCAGGACTTCAACGTCCAGGCGGTCGACAACGGCGACAAGGCGCTCGAGTTCGCCCGCAGTCATCCCGTGCAGCTGGCCATTCTCGACATCCGTATGGCGGGCAAGTCCGGCATCGATGTGCTCCGCGGCCTCAAGGCCATCGACCCGCACATCGAGGTCATCATGCTCACGGCCTATGAGACGATCGAGACCGCCCGCCAAGCCCTCCGCCTCGGCGCCTGCGACTACCTCAGCAAGCCCTTCGACCTCTCCACCATCCGAGAGGCCGTCACGCGTGCCCTTCATCTTCGCCGCATCTCCGAGACCGTCTCCTCCACCTCCGAGCGGCTCCAAGCCCTTACCGAGCAGCTCAACGACGCCTCGGTGAAGGAGGAAATGTCCCGCACCACGACCGAGATCTACGCCGGCGCGCTGCACGACATCAACAACCCCCTCACCGTCATCACCGGCTACGTCGAGCTCCTCCGCTACAAGCTCGAAGCCGTGGGTTCCCTCTACGGCGCCGACCTCCAAGCCGTGCGCGAGGATGTCAACCTCCTCGCCAAGCAGGTCAATACCTGCGCCGCCATCACGCGCCGTTACCTGCGCTTCGTCGCCCGCCGCAGCGCGCAGGCCCCCGAGGTCTCCGTCAACCAGGTCATCGACGACGTCCACACGCTCATGCGCAACCACCCGGCGCTGCGCGGCGGCAAGCTCTCGGCCAAGCACCTCGACCACGACGCCGCGGCCCAGATCGGCGGCACCGAGCTCATCCAGATCCTGCTCAACCTCACGGTGAACGCCTTTCAGAGCAGCGAACGCCCGCAGACCGTCTGGATCGCCGCCGAGCGCTACGAACAGCCGCTCCCGATCGAAACCTTCCGCGACACCGCCGAAGAGCGCTACATCAACCTCGAGTCCTTCGCCAACCAGCCGCCCCTCGTCGCCGTCTCGGTCCTCGATCAGGGCCCCGGCATCCCGCAGGACGTGCTCTCGCGTATCTTCGAGCCCTACTTCACCACCAAGACGCAGACCGGCACCGGCCTCGGCCTCGCCATCGTCACGCGCCTCGTCCGCCACCACGGCGGCCTCATCCACGTGAAGACCAAGCTCGGCGAAGGCAGCCGCTTCACGATTTACCTGCCGGCGAAGGAGCCGCGCCACTCCGCCAACCCCTTCGGCGAATAAGCGCCGCGCGCCGCACCGACGCCACGCGCTTGCCGACAACGGACCGGGACCGGCCTCGCGGCCGCGAGCTCCTCCGCGCCCGAGCCAGCCCCGCGGCATCGCCTGCACGCTTGCCCGTGTTGCATGCCACGGCTTCACTCCGGACGTGATCGAAATTCTCATCGCGCTCCTCGCGGCCGGCCTGGCTGGCGGCCTCGGCTGGTTCATCGCCCACGCCCGCTCCGCCGCCCTCGCCGAGCGCGCCCGCCTCGCCGCCGAACAACTCGCCGCCGCCCAAACCGAGCTCGCCGCGCTCCGCCAGCAACTCTCCGCGCTCGAGACCGATCGCTCGCGCCTCGACACCCTCCTCACCGCCGAGCGCGAGGCCCTGTCCCGCGCGCAAACCCAGTTCACCGACACCTTCAAGGCCCTCGCCGCCGACGCCCTGCGCGACAACCGCTCCGAATTCATCAAGCACGCCGGCGACTCGCTCGTGAAGCCGATCAAGGAATCCCTCGACAAGGTCGGCACCAAGATCGGCGAGATCGAGAAGGACCGCGCCACCGCCTACGGCTCCCTCTCCGAGCAGCTCAAGAAACTCGCCGACACCAGCACCACGCTCCAGTCCGAGACCACCAAGCTCTCCCGCTCGCTCCGCTCCACCTCCACCGCCGGCCGCTGGGGCGAACTCCAGCTCCAACGCGTCGTCGAACTCGCCGGCATGGTGGAGAACGTCGACTTCATCCAGCAGACTGCCACCGGCGAAGTCCGCCCCGACATGATTGTCCGCCTCCCTGGCGGCAAATCCATCGCCGTCGACGCCAAGGCTCCCATGCAGGCCTACCTCGAGGCCCTCGAGGCCGCCGACGAATCCGTCCGCAAAGCCAAGTTCACCGAACACGCCCGCGCCGTCCGCGGTCACATCGACGCCCTCGGCAACAAGTCCTACTGGAAATCCATCCAGCCCTCCCCCGAGTTCGTCGTCCTCTTCATCCCCGGCGAGGCCTTCTACTCCGCCGCGCTCCGCTACGAGCCCGACCTCTTCGAGCGCGGCACCAGCGTCGGCGTCATCCTCGCCTCGCCCGCCACGCTCATCGCCCTCCTCAAGGCCGCCGCCTACGGCTGGAAACAGGAGGCGCTCTCGAAGAACGCCGACGAGATCCGCCGCCTCGGCCTCGAACTTCACGAGCGCGTCGCCGCCGTCGCCGACAACCTCGACACGCTCGGCCAGCGCCTCACCCAAGCCGTCTCCGCCTACAACAGCACCATCAGCTCCGTCGAAGGCCGCGTCCTCGTCACCGGCCGCAAGCTCGAGAAACTCGGCTCCGGTTCGGAGAAAAAAATCGGCGAGCCGCGCCTGATCGACGAGACGCCGAAGACGCTGACGGCCCCCGAGCTCAAACCATGAGCCACTCCCTCGACGGTCTCTGGCAACCGCTCTACGCGGAGCTCGACGGCGAGCGCGCCCCTGCGGAGGTATTGCCACACACGGAAGTCGAAGTCCGCGGCGGCACCTACGCCGTGCGTTTCGGCCGCATCACCGCCGACACCGGCGCCTTCTTCGTCGAGACCGACGTCGCGCACCATTGCACGCTCCGCGGCACCGCCGGCCCCAACGCCGGCCGCACGATTCCCTGCCTGTTCAAGTTCATCGATGACACCCTGATGATCTGCTACGGCCTCGGCGGCACGCGCCCCGCGAACTTCCGCACCGCACCCGGCACGCAGCTCTACCTCGCCACCTACCGCCGGAAGCCGTGATCACGGCAGCGCACGGCGCGGCGCCATGCCGCACCGTGCCGCTGCGTCGCCCGTGCCATCCCCACCGCTGCCCAGGCGCCGCCCCGCAACGCTGCGCCCGGTGACGCCCCGCAACGCTGCGCCAAGTGCCGCCTGTGCCCACATGCGTCCAGCCATCCCTGCCCACGCGCAACCTGCGACCCAGTCGCCCCCCGCCCGCGCCCGCAAGTCAGTCGCGCCGCCCGTTTTGTAACCTATTAGGTTACTTTCCACGCCCCACTCCAGAGTGAAAGGGTGTGGGCGCGTAAGCCGCATTGGTAACCTAATAGGTTACTTTGCTACCGGCTTGGTTCGCGCCCAGGCGCACGTGGAACGCGATCCATTGCGGTGAGCACGGGGCGCGGCGGCCGGATGAACCGGCGCCAGGTGCGGCGGCGAGCGCGCAGGTGACGGGAGCGAGTTTTCCCTTTGCGCTCCGCGCGCCGGCTGTGGTCCGCTCGGGGCCGCATGCCCCGCGTCTCCGGCCTCTTCATCTATCCGGTCAAATCCTGCCGCGGCCTCTCGTTGCCCACGGCGGAGATCGACGAACTCGGCCTCGCCGGCGACCGGCGCTTCCTCGTCGTTGACGAGACCGGCAAATTCCTGACGCAGCGCACCCACCCGCGCATGGCGCAGATCGCCACTGCGCTCGACGCGACGCAGCTCACACTCTCCGTCGACCACCACGGCACCGTCTCCGTCGCCCGCGCCAGTGATTCCGCCGCGCCGCTTCGCGCTGTTACCGTCTGGAAACACGCCGACCTCCAAGCCGAGGATTGCGGGCCTGAGGCGGCGGCGTGGCTGAGCGATTTCCTCGGCCTGCGCTGCACGCTCGTGCGCAGCGGCGAAAAATTCCACCGCGCCGTGCTGAAGAAAGCCGGCCGCCCGGGCGACTGCCTCAGCTTCGCCGATGCCGCACCGCTGCTGGTCGCGAGCGAGGCCTCGCTCGCAGACCTCAACGACCGCATCCTGGCGCAGGGCGGCGAACCCGTGCCGATGGACCGCTTCCGGCCGAACCTCGTGGTGTCGGATTGCGCACCCTTCGCCGAGGACGAGTGGCCGAGTGTGCGCATCGGCGATGTCGTGCTCCGCAACGCCGGCAAGAGCGATCGTTGCATCGTCACGACCACCGATCAGCAGACCGGCGAACGCGGCAAGGAGCCGCTGCGCACGCTCGCGACCTTCCGCCGCGATCCGGCCGATCCCACCTCCGTCTATTTCGGCGTCAACTTCATCAACGAGTCGAAACGCGGCACGCTGCGCGTCGGCGACGCGCTTACTCCGGCCTGAGCGTCCGGCCGCACACCCGTTTCACCAGCCGTCCCCGCCGCCGCGCCGCGCGCCCTTGATCTTGGCGCGATGCTTCTTGGTCCGGATCATGCGCGCCTTCTGGCCGCGCGATTTCTGGCGCGTCTGCCGGCGGGCGAGTTCCTTCTCGTCGCGCACGGCCTGCGCCGCGCTGAGGCGGCGCCACTCGAGCTTGTCCGCCAGTTCCTGCCACGCCAGCAACCGGTTGGTCGCCTGCGAGCGCTCGCGCTGGCAGCGCACCTCCACCCCGCTGGGCCGGTGCCGCAGCGTGACGGTCGACGAGGTCTTGTTGATCTTCTGGCCGCCCGCCCCCGTCCCGCGCACGAAACGCTCCTCGACCTCCTCCGGCCGCACGCCGAGGGAGACGAATCGCGCGCGCAGCGGCGCTTCAAGAAAGTCGGGAAAATCAGCCATGTTTTGCCTCGCCGCACGAAACCCTGCCCGTTCCCCCGAGTCAAACCGTCGCCCGTTCCCGCCATTCACCGCCCGGAATCGCCGTTTGCCCCCGGCGCAGACCGTGCTCAAGGTTCAACGCTTGTCACTCCCCGCACCGCTCCTTTCACTGCCCGCTTATGACTAACGGCCCCGCTTGGTCCCAAAAACTTCGCGCTGAAATCGGCAAGGCCGTCATCGGCCAGGACGTCACCATCGAGCGCCTCCTCGTGGCGCTGCTGGCCAACGGCCACGTGCTGCTCGAGGGCATGCCCGGCCTCGCCAAGACGCTCCTCGTCAAGTCGCTCGGCACCGCCCTCGGCGTGCAATTCGAGCGCATCCAGTTCACGCCCGACCTCCTGCCGAGCGACGTCGTCGGCACGATGATCTTCTCGCCGAAGGACGGCGCCTTCGCCACCCACAAGGGTCCGATCTTCGCCAATCTCGTCCTCGCCGACGAAATCAACCGCGCCCCGGCCAAGGTCCAGTCCGCCCTCCTCGAAGCCATGCAGGAGCGTCAGGTCACCATCGGCGGCACCTCGCACAAGCTGCCGCGCCCGTTCTTCGTCATGGCCACGCAGAATCCGGTCGAGCAGGAAGGCACCTACCCGCTGCCCGAGGCGCAGACGGACCGTTTCCTCTTCAAGCTGATCGTCGACTACCCCTCCGCCGCCGAGGAGGCGCGCATGATGGAGATGTGGGGCCAGGTCACCCGCGCGCCGGAACTGCAACCGGTCTCCAGCGGCGAGGAGCTCATCGAGTTGCGCGCCGCCGTCGACGCCATCCACGTCTCGCCCGGCGTGCAGGCCTACATCCTCGCGCTCGTGCGCGGCACGCGCGATCTCGCCGCCCAAGCCGAGGGCCTGGTCAACACGCCGAAGCGCCTGCTCAACTTCGGCGCGTCGCCCCGCGCCTCGCTCGCGCTCTTCCAAGCCGGTCGCGCCCTCGCCTGGCTGCGCGGCTCGGATTACCTGTCGCCCGCGCTCGTGCAGGAGATTTTCCACGACGCGCTCCGCCACCGCGTCGGCCTCACCTACGAGGCCGAGGCCGAGGAACTCACCTCCGACAAGATCCTCCATCAGGTGCTCGAGCGCACGCCCGTGCCCGCCCACGTCTGAGCTCAGCGGCCGAGCCAATCGTCTCTGCGAGCCGCGGCTCACCGGGACGGTTCGCCCTGCCCCCGCTGCCATGCCCAACCCGCTCACCCAGCACACCTCGATCGTCACTTCGCAGCTCGCGCTCCTGCGCCAGCTGGAGTGGAAGGTGCGCCATGCGGTCGAGAACGTGCTCAGCGGCGAGTATCGCTCCGCCTTCCGCGGACGCGGCATGGAGTTCGACCAAGTCGTCAAATACACCTACGGCGACGACATCCGCGACATCGACTGGAACGTCACCGCGCGCCTCGGCGAGCCCTACCGCAAGAAATTCATCGAGGAGCGCGAAGTCACCGTGCTCCTCGTGTTCGAGGACAGCCCCAGCCTGCAATTCGGCTCCGGCGCGCTCTCCAAGCGCGAAGCGCTGCTCGAGCTCGCCGGGCTCGTCATGCTCCTCGGCGCCGTCAACCGCGACCGCGTCGGCTTTCTCCACGCCTCGCCCGAGGGCTACACGTTGAAGGAACCCGTGCGCGGACGCGGCCAGATCCTCCATCTCGCCGCGCAACTCCTCGGCAAGACCGCCCCGGCGCTCGACTCCGCGCCGGATGCCGACCCGGCCGTCTCGTGCGTGCCGTGGCGCATGCTCGCGCACGCCGCCCCGCGCCACAGCATCCTCATCTGGCTCGGCGATTTCGCCCCGCGCCCCGAGCCCGAAGGCTGGAGTGTGCTCTCGCGTCGTTACCAGGCGATGGGCTTCCGCGTCGACGACCCTTGGGACCGCGAGCTGCCGCACGAGCGCCTCTTCACGGTTTACGACCCGGTCTCGGGCCGCCTCGTCAACCTCGACGGCACGTCGGCCGCCCAACGCGCCGCGCACGCCGCCTGGACCGCCACGCGCGACAACGCCTTCCGCGCGCTCCTTCCGAATCCGCTCAGCCGCCTCGTCATTGGCACCGACGAGGATCGGCTCAAGGCGCTCGTCCGCTTCTTCCACGCCCGCATGGCCGCGGGCAACCGCCGCTGATGTCCGCGCTGACCAATTACACCCTCGCCTCACCGCTCTGGCTGCTCGCGCTGCTGGCGTTGCCGCTGCTGGTGTGGGCGCGCGGACGTCGCGGCGCACCGGTATTCATCGTCCCCTTTGCCGGCGCCTGGCACCGTCCGTCCCTTCTGCCAACCTCGCGCTGGCCGGCGGCGTTTGCCTTGGCGGGCTTGGTGCTGCTCATCCTCGCGCTCGCCCGTCCGCAGATCGTGGAGGACCGCCGCGAGGTGAAACAGCAGGGCTACGACCTGATCCTCGCGATCGACCTCTCGGGCTCGATGCTCGCGGAGGATTACGAGCGGAACGGCGAACGCATCAACCGCCTCCAAGCCATCAAGCCCGTCATCCAGGCCTTCATCACCCAGCGCAAAAGCGACCGCATCGGCATGGTCGTGTTCGCCGGCCGCGCCTACACGCTCGCGCCCCTGACCTTCGACCACACGTGGCTGGCCCGGCAGGTCGAGCGCCTCAAGCTCGGCATGATCGAGGACGGCACCGCCATCGGCGATGGTCTCGGCGTGTCCCTCACGCGCCTCGAGCAAGCCGGCCGCGAGGAGGGCAACCAGCGCAAGGGCGCCTTCGTCGTCCTCCTCACCGACGGCGCCAACAACCGCGGCCTGCTCACGCCCGAGCAGGCGACCGAGATCGCGCGCTCGCGCAGCATCCCCGTCTACACCATCGGCGCCGGGCGCGACGGTTTGGTGCCCATGCCGGTGTTCGACGACAGCGGCCGGCGCATCGGCACGCGCCGCACGATTTCCGATCTCGACGAAGGCCAGTTGCGCGCGATGGCCGAGGCCACCGGCGGACGCTTTTTCCGCGCCTTCGACAACGACACCACGGAAAAGGCCTTCGCCGCCATCGACCGCGCGCAGAAGATCGAGTTCACCGCCAAGTCCTACCTGCTCACCACGGAGCTGTTCGCGTGGTTCGCCGGCCCCGGTGCCGCGCTGCTCTTCCTCGGCGCCCTGCTCGCGGTGCCCCCGCAATGGCCCTTCGCCCGCCGCCGCGACCAGTCGACGGCATCGAACGCACCATCGTCCACCCGGCCCGGCGAGGACGCCGTGACCTTCCGACCGGCCAAGGCCGTCAAACCATGAGCTTCCATTCCCCGCATCTCCTCTGGTTGCTCGCGCCGCTGCTCCTGCTGTTTTCCTGGGAGCTCGCGCGCCGGGCCGCGGGCGCCTCGGCGCACCTGCCCAAGGTCGCACGCGCCTGGGCCGGCGCCTTCGCCGTCTCGCTTGGCAGCCGCCACAGCACGGCCGACACCCGCGCGCGCGTGTGGCTGTGGTTCGGCCTCGCGCTGGGCATCATCGCGCTGGCCCGCCCGCAATGGGGCGTGGTCGAGGAGCAGGTCTTCGATCAGTCGCGCGAGGTGCTCATCGCGGTCGATCTCTCGCGCTCGATGATGGCGGAGGACGTGAAGCCCTCCCGCCTCGAACGCTCAAAGCTCCTCATCACCTCGCTGCTCGACCGCCTGAAAGGCGAGCGCGTCGGCTTGGTGCTGTTCGCCGGCACCTCGTTCCTGCAGAGCCCGCTCAGCGCCGATTACGAGATCCTCCGCGAGTTCCTCCCGGCCCTGAAGCCGGAATACCTTCCCGAGGGCGGCTCCAACTACAAGGCCATGCTCGAGACCTCCATCGAAGCCTTCGGCACCTCCGCGGCGGACCGCTACCTCATCGTGCTGAGCGACGGCGAGAGCACGGAGGAAGGTTGGAAGGACCTGTCGGTTTCGCTCCGCAACAAGGGCATCCGCGTCATCGGTCTCGGCATCGGCACGGCGCAAGGCTCCTTCATCCCCGACGGCAGCGGCGGTCTGATCAAGGACGAGCGCGGCGCCGTCGTGCTCTCGCGCCTCAACAGCTCCACGCTGCAGGAACTCGCGCAGACCACCGGCGGCGCCTACACCGACGCCAGCGCGTGGATCGACCTGCCCGCCCTGCTGCGCAGCACGGTCGAGGCCGGGCGCACCGGCGAATTCTCCGAGAAGAACACCGCGCGCAAGATCGAGCGCTTCCAGTGGTTCCTCGCGCCCGCCTTGCTCCTGTTGCTCGTCAGCTTCTGGGCCGAGTTCCCGGTGCGGCCGCGCGAGCGGGCCTTGCCGCTGGGCGGAAAAATGCGGAACGCGGAACGCGGGATGCGGAATGCCCAAGGCCTCAAGACCGCTGCCACCCTCGCCGCCCTTTTCTGGCTTTCCGCGTTCAGCATTCAGCCTTCCGCCACTGCGCAAACGCAGACGCAGCCAGCGCCCAGCGCGCCCGACGACACCCTGTCGAAGCCGCTCACCACGACCGTCGCCCGGCTCGCCGAACAGGCGACGATCAGCCCCAAACAACTGGCCGAGCTCGCGCAGACCACCATCACCTACGGCCAGCGCCTCAAGACCGCGCAGCAACCCGCCCCCGAAGGCGTCATCCGCGACGCGCTCACCGCCGTCGACGCCGGCGAACAGGCCGACGCCAAGGCCGCCAACTGGCCGCGCCTGCGCCAGGAACTCGAAGCCCTCCGCGAAAAGCCGGAGCCGCCGCCGCAGGACGACAAGCAGCAGCAACAGGACCAGCAGCAAAAGCAGGACGAGCAGAAGCAGGACCGGCAGGACCAGCAACAGGACCAATCCCAGCAGGACCAGCAGCAATCTTCGCAGGACCAGAAATCCGAGCAGCAGCCGCCGCAGGACGGCGAGCCGAAGGACGAGCCCCCGCCGCCCCGCCCCCAGACCCAGAAGGTCGGCGGCCAGAAGGAGCGCAAGTCGGAGCAGGAGACGAGCCCCGAGCTCGCCATGCCGCTGCAGAAGCTCGATCAGGTCCGCAATCAGGATTCCCCCGCCAAACTTCAGTTGCTCATGCAAGGGCAGCAGCAAAAGCGCCGACAGGCCGAAAAGAATTGGTAACACCCTTGTCCAATTCGCAAGAAGCCTAATTATGGGCTCCGAACACGGGCCACATCACAAAATCAACATGAAACTAAAGAAACTGCTCGGACTAATGCTGCTTCAACTCGCAATCACAACGCTAGCCTTTTGCCAGCTCCAGATAGGGCATGGAACAACCATCGTCGATGGCGCACTCCGCGGCACGTATTCCGTCTATGTCGACGGCGATGATTTCAATGCATCGATTTACCAACTCAATGAGGCAAGCACCTTCATCATGCAATTTGAAGGATACTGGGACGGAGATTCACTCAGCGCCAATGCTTGGAGCCAAGATAATGAAATCCCTCCGAGCGAACTCCGTGACTTATGGTTCGATGAAATATGCGCCATAGCAGATAGCTTTTTTGATGAACGAGACGATCTTGTAGGTTTTATTTACGAATTCCCAGAATACCTCAGTGAAAACTTAATCACGGACAATGATTGGGCCACGCTATGCTCGTTGACCGATGATGAATTTGATGAGCTCCTCTCTTACGTCTACGGCGAGGAAGAGGAAGGCGAAGAAGAGGAATGATTATCAATTAAGATTGGAGATCCGAGAAGCTGCCTCATCGGCAGCTTCTCAATCTTTCACAGGAATGACCCGAATAATCTATAGCATCATAATCTGGTTCAATGCTTTAGTGTATCTACCACAGGCATCAGCGCAAAAAATATATTGGGGTGATGTCACTCAGCTTAGTCTAAATAAAGTCGGTGAAATCAGACTTCGTTTTGAAGACTGCGAGCCCGACATTCAAATGCTTGAGATGCCTCCCGTAGATGGCGCGAATTTATCCAGCCCATCCACAGAGGTCAATTGGGTAGCCTCATCTGAGAACGGCAAACTTAGGACCTACAGCGAACTCACCCTACGATTCGGCATCCGGCCATATCGGATCGGCCGTATCACCATCCCGGCCTTCACCGTGAAGACCGACAAGGGCGACGTGCGCGTGCCCGCCGCCAATTTCACCGTCGGCGAAGCCACCGTCGGCAACAGCGGCCTCGCCGTGGCCGACATCTCCACGGTCACGCTCGCCACGCCGAAGAAGACTTACTGGGCCGGTGAAGTCTTCCCCGTCACCTACACGCTGAGCGTGCTCACGCGCTACTTCCACTCCCCCGCCACGCTCGTGCAATGGCAACCCGCCCCGCTCGTCGCCGAGGAGTGGTCGAAGCCCGAGGCCGGCGAAACCATGGTGCGCGGCGAGCGCCGGCTCGTCGCCACGCAGGCGACCCGCGCCTACGCGAAGGACGCCGGCGCGCTGCGCCTCAACGGCGCGCAGCAGGTCGTCAACCTCCAGGTCGGCACGCAGGGCTTCGGCCTGTTCACCACTCCAGCCGTCGAGCAACGCATGCTCACCACCGAGCCGCTGGAACTCACCATCCGCGCGCTCCCCGCCGCGCCGGTCGGTTTCACCGGCGCCGTCGGCTCGTTCAAGCTCACGTCCAAAGTCGTGCCCACCACCCCGACCGTCGGCGAGCCCGTCACCTGGACGCTCGAACTCGCCGGCACCGGCAACTGGCCCGACATCGCCGGCCTGCCCGAGCGCGAGGTCTCGGCCGATTTCTCCGTCGTGCAGCCGAAGTCCAAGCGCACCATGAAGGACAACGCGCTCTTCGAGGGCACGCTCGGCGAGGACGTCGTGCTCGTCCCCAACAAGGCCGGCCGCTACACGCTCGGCCCCGTCAAGTTCACCTACTTCGATCCCGCCGCCGGCAGTTACCGCACGCTGTCCACCGAGCCCGTCACGCTCGAGGTCGGCGCCGGCACCGCCGCTCCCGCCCCGGCCGTCGCGTCCGGCGGCCCCGTGCAATTCTCGCTCACGCCCGGCGCTCCCGCCACCGCCGCGCCGTTGCCCATCGCCCGCGAAGCCGTCGCCCCGGTGCCGCCGGAAAATCTGCCGCGCGATCCGCTGCCGTCGGGCCAAAGCGGCTTCACGCCCCGGTCGCTGGGCGCGCTGGTGTGGACCTGCATCGGTCTCGCGACCGCCGTGCCGCTGCTCGCGTGGCTCACGCTCGCCGCACTCCGCTCCCGCGCGCTTGATCCGGAGCGCCGCCGCCGCGCCGCGCGCGCCGCCTTGGTGGAGACGCTCACCGCCCTGCGGAAATCCGCCTCCTCGCCGCGCGAGACCTCGCTCCACTTGCGCGCCTGGCAGCAGCACACCGCCGGGCTTTGGGAAGTGCCGCACGCCGCGCCGGGCGCCGCTCTCGTCCACGCCGCGGTCAACCGCCGCCAGCCCGGCGCCGCCTCGGCTTGGCAGACGCTCTGGCAGGAAGCCGATCGCGTGCAGCACGGCCGCGAAGTCGCGCTGCCCGCCGACTGGCTCCTCCGCGCCGAGGGCGCGTTGCAAGCGGTCCAGGTGCCCGGCTGGCGCGTCACGGCACTGTTCGCGCGGGCCCATCTGTTCCCCACTGCTGCCTCCGTTCGCCGCACGGCCACGGCGGCGTTGATGCTGCTCGCGTTCTGCCTGCTTCCGCTCTCCGCCCGCGGCGCCGAGACACCACAGCAAATCTACAACCGCGGCGATCACACCGCGGCGGAAAAGGGCTGGCGCGCGGAAGTGAAGGCCACGCCGGACGACTGGGCCGCGCGCCACAATCTCGGTCTCGCGCTCGCCCAGCAGGATCGCTGGGCCGAAGCGACCGGGCACTGGGCCTCCGCGTTCCTGCTGCACCCGCGCAGCGACGTCACGCGCTGGGACCTCGCGCTCGGCCTGCAACGCTCCGGTCTCGCCCCGGCCGAGTTGGTGGAATTCTCCCGCGGCCAAGGCCGCCACGGCATCGCCCGCGCCGCCTCCCCCGGCGAATGGCAACTCGTGCTCGTCGCCTGCGCGCTCCTGCTCGGCGGCGCCGCCGCGCTGCTGCTCGTCCGCGGCTACGGCCGCATCGGCTCCTGGGCCAAACCCACGGCGCTGGCCTGCGTCATCGTCGCGATCGTCGCCGCCGGCGCCGCCACGCTCAGCCTGCACACCTACGGGCAGCTGGCGGACGCCAACGCCGTCATGGTCTGGCGCGCCTCCACGCTCCGCTCGCTGCCCACCGACGCCAACACGCAGAAAGTCTCCGCGCTCTCCGCCGGCTCGCTGGCCGTCGTCGACCGCACGTTCGCGCTTGGGTGGAGCCGCCTCGCGTTCCGCGGCGGCCAGACCGGCTGGGTGCGCAACGAGGATCTCGTGCCACTGTATCGCTGAAGGCCGCTCGAACGCGGCCCGGGTTCATCCGTCAGATCGCCGGGAAACCGGCCGTCTTGCGCACCATGCGCGCGAGGGATTCGGAGGCATTGCGCGCGGCGACCTCCGGCAGAGGCACCCACGCGAGATCCTTGGACTCGTCGCTGATCGCCAGCGCCTCGGCCGGATCGGCGAAGAAGAGGAAGCGCACGTCGAAGTGCCAGTGTTCCGGCTCCGTGCCGCGCGCCGGGATGCGGTGCCGGTCGACATCGAAGATCTCGGGCGAGGCCGGGCGAACCGTCGCGAGACCGGATTCCTCGCGGGCCTCGCGCCATGCGGCCGCGAGCAAATCCGCCTCGCCGTCGACGTGCCCGCCGAGTTGGAGCCAGCGGTCGAGCTTCTGGTGGTGCGTGAGCAAAGTCATTCGGCGCGCGGGATCGATGATCCACGCGGACGCCGTGAGGTGCCCGTCGAGGCAGGTGCGCCAGAGGCAATCGGGATGCGCCGCGATGAACGGCGCATACTCTGCCAGCATCGCGGCCTCCGCGCCGGTCTCCGCGCGAGCGGCATGCCGCGCCAACAGGGCGAGTGTCGCGTCGAGATTCATCGGGTCTGATACCACTTGGCGTCGCCGGGCTGGTGCTGCCAGCGCTCGATCAGCGGGAAGACTTCCTCAACCGTGCGCGCCACGGCGTATTTCCCGCGGATGGTCGCGTGCATGAACCGCTCCTCCACGATGCGATCGAACAGCCGCAGCAGATCGTCGTAGTAGCCGTCCTGGTTCAGGATGACGATCGGTTTGTGCAGCGTCTCGAGGTGCGCGAGCGTGAGGATCTCCAGCAATTCCTCCAGCGTGCCCCAGCCGCCCGGCAGGGCGAGGAACGCGTCGGCCCGCGTCTCCATGAGCGTCTTGCGCTCCCGCATGGTGATGACGGAGACGAGTTCGTCGGCCTCGGTGAACTCGAGTTCGCGCGCCTTCATGAATTCCGGGATGACGCCGATGACCTTGCCGCCAGCGGCCTTGGTGCCGCGCGCGACCGCACCCATCAGGCCGGTCTTGCCGCCGCCATAGACGAGCGCCCAGCCCTGGGCGGCGATCGCGCGCCCGGCCGCTTCTGCCACCGCCGCATACTTCGGATCCAGGCGGTCGCTTGAAGCACAGTAGACGCAGAGGGATTTCATGGAGAGAGACCACGAATGAACACGAAAGCACCCGAATTCAATGTCCGCTTGGCGGACAATTTTCTGTGGTTCGCGTCCCGTTCCTATCTATTCGTATGCATTCGTGGTTAACTCGCCTTCTCCTTACCGCGGCCGCCTCGCCCCTTCGCCCACGGGCTACCTGCACTTGGGCCACGCGCGCACGTTTTGGGTCGCGCAGCAGCGGACCCAGGCCGCGCACGGCGAACTGTTCCTGCGCAACGACGACCTCGACCGCGCGCGCTGCCGGCCGGAGTTCGTCGCCGCGATGATCGAAGATCTCCGCTGGTTCGGTCTCACGTGGCGCGAGCCGGTCATCACCCAAAGCGAACGCCTGCCGCTCTATCGCGCCGCCCTCGCGCAGCTGCACGCCGGTGGCCTCGTCTACCCGTGCACCTGTTCGCGCAAGGACGTCGCTGCCGCCATCAGCGCTCCGCACGAAGGGACGCCAACTCACGTAGCGCCGGTCTCCGACCGGCGGACCGGCGCTACCGCAACCGCTCCCACGTTCGACGACGAGCCCCACTACCCCGGCACCTGCCGTCCCGAGAACCTGCCGCCGGCCGAACGCGACCGCCGCGCGACGTGGCCCTTCCCTGGGCACAACTGGCGCTTCCGCGTGCCCGACGGCGAGACGCTCGCGTTCACCGACGGTCACTTCGGCGAACAACGTGCCGTGGCGGGGCGCGATTTCGGCGATTTTCTCGTCTGGCGGAAGGACGACCTGCCGAGCTACCAGCTCGCCAGCGTGGTGGACGACGCTGCACTCGGCATCACGGAAGTCGTGCGCGGCGCCGACCTCATCAAATCCACCTTCCGCCAACTCCTCCTCTTCCGCGCCCTCGGTCACGCCGCGCCCGCATTCTATCATTGTCCGCTCGTGACCGACGATCACGGCGTGCGCCTCGCGAAGCGTCACGACGCGCTGTCGCTGCGCGCCCTGCGTGAGCAAGGCCGCACGCCGGAGGAATTGCGCGCGGACTTGAAATAGTTTGCCCGCACCCGCCGGGCGGAGGAAGCTCTGCGCTGCGGGCCAATCATTCTTCGTCGCTGCCGCATGCCCGAATCCGAAGCCTCTTCTCCCGTCCCCGAGCCCACCGAGAGCACATCGCCGGTCGCCCCGCCTGCCGTTGATGCCGCCGAGTCCGCTCCGCCGCCGCCGCTCGCGGACGAGCCGCCGCCCATCGTGCCGGAATCGCCGAAGCGGCCCGAGCCGCAGCCCTTCATTTTCCATGGCGACACGTGGGAATATTTCCGCATCTGGATCGTCAACACACTGCTGACGCTCCTGACGCTCGGCATCTTCGCCGCCTGGGCCAAGGTCCGCAAACGCCGCTACCTCCGCGGCAACACCGAGCTGATGGGCCATCGTTTCGATTACCGCGCCGATCCGCGGGGCATCCTCGCGGGCAACCTGATCGTGGTGGTGCTCTTCCTCGCCTATGCGATTTTCGGCGAGGTCTATCCGATGGTGCGCTTCGGCGCGATCGGCCTCGGCTTGGTGCTGCTGCCGTGGGTCGTGGCGCGCTCGCTCGCCTTCAACGCCCACAACACGAGTTACCGCGGCATGCGTTTCTACTGCCGGCAGACCTACGGGTGGACGGCCATGACTTACCTCGGGCAGTTCCTCTTCGTGATCCTGACGCTCGGCGTCTTCTACCCGGCGTGGATCCGCAACCGCCGGCAATTCGTCATCGGCAGCCACCGGCTCGGCAACGCGTATTTCAACTTCCAAGGCCGCGCCGGGCCGTTCTACACCGCCTATCTTGTCGGCGGCTCGCTCGTCCTCGGCGCCATGATTGCCGGGGGAACGTTCATGTCGCTCTCGATGGCGGCCCGCGGTGCCAAGGTCGCGACGTTCACCGACCTGCTGCCTTTCTTCGCCGTCTACGGCGGCATGCTCTACCTTGCGAAGCACTACATCTACGCGCGGCTCTTCAACTACGTCTGGAACCACACGCAGCTCGACGCCCACCGCTTCCACGCCGACCTGCCCGTCGGCGGCTGGGTGCGGCTGCAGATGACGAATCTCGGAGCGATCATCGCCACGGCCGGCCTGCTCTATCCGTGGGCGCAGGTGCGCTCCGCGCGCTTCGCGCTCAGCCGGCTGCATTTCCTCCCCGCCGGCCCGATCGAGCGGATCGAGCGGCTCGGCCGGGAGACCGGCAGCGCCTTCGGCGAAACCGCGGCGGAATTCGCCGGCATCGACCTCGGCCTATGAATCTGCACTTCGCCGGCATCCATTTCAGCGGTCGCAACCTCGCCGCCCGACCCGTCGAGCTGACGGGCGACGGGCTGAACCTCGAACTGCACGGTCTCGACGAACCGCGCGTCATCCCGCTGCGCTTCGTGCGGGCCAGCGACCGCCTGGCGCAGCTGCCGCGGCAACTCTATCTCCCGGACGGCGAGACGATCCAGACAGACGACAACGACGCAGTGGACGCCCTGCTGCGTTGCACGCGTCCCGGCCGGTTGAACGCGTGCGTGCACTGGCTCGAGCAGCGCACCCGCGTCGCCGTGGCCGCCACCGTGCTGCTCGTGCTCGGTGTCGTCCTCACGCTCTGGCTCGGCCTGCCCGTGGCGGTGCGCCACGCCGCCCGGCAGGTGCCCGAACACATCGAGCGCCAGGCCGGCGAGGTCTCGCTGCGCACGCTCGACGCCTGGCTCGCGCCCTCCGCGCTGCCCTTGGGCGAGCGGGCGCGCGTCTCCCGCCAGCTGCAGCGCATGGCCGCGGCGCGCGGACTGACGACGCAGCCGACGCTGCAATTCCGTTCGATGGGCCGGTTCCCCAACGCGTTCGCCTTGCCCGGAGGCACGATCGTGTTCTCCGACGCCCTCGTGCACATGGCGACGGACGACGAACTCGCCGCGGTCTGCGCCCACGAGATGGCGCATTGGCAGCTGCGCCACGGCCTGCAATCGGTGCTGCACGGATCCGCCGCACTCCTCATCGTGACCACCGTCACGGGCGACCTCTCCACCCTCACGACGTTCGCCAGCACGATTCCCTTCGTGCTCCTGCAAAAGGGCTACTCACGCGCCTTCGAGCATGAGGCGGACGATTACGCGGCGGAGACCTTGCGGCTCGCCGGGATGGATACCAAACCGCTCGCGATGATCCTGGCCAAGATCGAAGCGGTGCACGAGCCGGGCGCGCAGGATTTCTCCTACGTCAGCACCCACCCGGCCACCGAGGACCGCATCCGCAAGTTCGACTCCAGCGGCGAAGCGCTCCGCATCGCCCGCGCGAAAGCGTCCCAGCCCGCGCCGATTCCCGAAAGCGCACCGGAGATCAGTCCCGTCGCCGCCGAACTCTCCGGAAGCGAGACCCGCGCCACCCCGCGCGTGCAATACCAACCACGCCCGGTTTACCCGGCTGCGCTGCGCGATTTGGGCTTCGAGGGATCGGTGGATCTCGAATTTGTCGTCGATGCCAACGGTGCCGTGCGGGAGCCGCGCGTGGTCGGCTCGACGCATCCCGGCTTCGAGGAGGAGGCGAAGAAAGCCGTGATGGCTTGGCGCTTCATCCCGGGATACAAGCACGGTCGCGCGGTGAACACTCGCACGCGGATCTCCATCCACTTCAGCCTGACCGATGAAGACATCCTCCTCGCACCTGAGTCGATCTTGCGCCTGCCCGCGTCAGCCACGACCGTCGACCCCGCGCTGCCCGCGCCCGAGCTGATGGATTTAATTGCCCCGGTCTATCCGACCTATCTCCACGCCGTCCGCGCCACGGGCGAAGTCGTGGTCGAGTTCGGTGTCGACCGGACTGGAGCGGTGCGCGTGCCCAAGGTGATCCGCTCGACCCATCCGGCGTTCGATGAAGCCGCACTTGATGCGATCCAGCGCTGGCAATACGCGCCGGGCGTCCCCGCGGACCATCGCATCGTCCATGTCGTGCAGATCAAGGTGGTCTTCAATCCCGATCCCGAGGCGCCGCTGCCTGATGGGGCGGTTCGTGCCGCGCCGCCCGCTGCGCCGTGAGCACGAGCGCGGCGCCCAAGGCCGCGGCGCGCACCGGGTGCGGGCTTGCCTTCGCCCCGCTCCGCCATTCCCTACGCCTCGAAGCTTCCGCATGGCCACCTACATCTACGAAACCATTCCCGAACAACCCGGCGAGTCCCCGCGCCGTTTCGAGGTGGTGCAGAGCATGAAGGACTCCCCGCTCACGCGCGACCCGCAGACCGGCGCGCGCGTGCGCCGCGTGATTTCCGGCGGCTACGGCCTGATGGGCGTGGGCGCGGAAAAATCCGCGGTGTCCTCCGCGCCGGCCGCACCCTGCGCGCCGGGTTGCGCGTGTCACGCGGGGCCGAGAATCCCCGCGCCGTGACGGCGCGGACGGATTTTCGATTTTTGAGTCTCGATTTTCGATTGAGCGGCGAGCGCGGCAGCTGTGCGCCGTTGCGCGGACGATTCTGGGCGGAAATTAAGCGCACCGTGTGTTCTTCGCGCGTTTCGCCCGGCAATGGAAAATCGAGCCTCGAAAATCGAAAATCCTACAGCTCCGTGTATTTCTTCGCGTTGCCGCGCGCCTTTTCGACCGGGTATTTGGCGGCGTTCTTCGCCAGCTTCGCCTCGATGGCGGCGGCGAGATCGAGGCCGCTGATGTTGGCGAACTCGAGAGCGTAAATCACGACGTCGGCGATCTCGTCGGCGATTTCCTCGCGCTTCGCCGGCTCGCGCACGACCGCCTGCGAGGCGGCGGACTCCGTCCACAAAAAATGCTCCATCAGCTCGCCGGCCTCCGCCGCGAGCGCCATGCTGAGGTTCTTCGGCGAGTGGAACTGCTCCCACTCCCGCTCGCGGGCGAAGGTCATCACCCGCTCACGCAAAGCCGCCACTGTGGTTGTCGCATCCTGCATCGGAGTCATGCCGCGCACGGTGCCGGAAGCGAAAACCCGGCGCAAGCGGCCTGTGCGTATGCGTCATAGCAGCGGTTGGCACGGTTCCGGCTGATGAAAGCACTTGTTGAACCGGTGCCCCTGTGCATCTTTCAAATCTCCATCATCCATGGCCCCGGCCACTCCAGTCCATCGCAGCTTCGGCGGCACTTCGTTCACGAAGGCCGTCATGTGCTTTGGTCTGCAGCAATCGCTGCAGCAGTGCCCGCGCGCGTCCATTTGGGTCAAAAAACTTACCGACGCGGGCTGCCTGGCCTGACGGTTACCGAACCCAACGGTTAACGTCGCACTTCCAGGAGACCCGCCGGTGAAAACCGACGCGCCTCGCGCATTCCCATCCCATTTTCCTCCTTTTCCCATGCATACGATCATCCCGACCCTCAGCCGCCACACCGCGACCGCCACGGAAGACGCCCCCGCGTTCCGCCAGCCGCACTATGAGTGCACGGATCTGGCGCAGGCGCTGAAAATCGAGGTGCTCGTGCCCGGAGTCGATGCCGCCGGCGTGGAAATCACCACCCGCGGCCCGGACCTCGTCCTGCTCGCCCGCAAGGCGCGCCACGTGCGGGTGAACTGGGCGGCGCTGCACCTCGAGGCGGCGCAGCGCGACTACGAGCTCAAGCTGCGCTTGGGCTCGGGCTTCGATTTCGAGCGTCTCCATGCCGAGATGCGCGACGGCGTGCTGACACTGTTGGTGCCGAAGAAGAATTTTTCGTCATCGCACGTTTCTGTGCGCCGCGTGGCATAGTTCCGGCTTATTCGCAGACCAGTTTAACTTCCCCCCGCTAGCGGGGGGTTTGGGGTAGATAACAGCAATGGCGGGCCGCCCAGGGGTGGGCGGCCCGCTCTGTTATCCGGGTCCGAAGATCGCCGGCCGGCGCCGGATCGCGCCCAAGTCCGCCCAAAACGGGATAACCGTGGAACTTTTCGCGCGCCGCCGGGTTCTGAGAAGGACTCCTCGCTCAAAGCCATGACGTATTTCCCCCATCATCCCAGCCGCCCGGGCCACGTGCCAGGCGCGACGACGCCCGGCCGAGCCGGTGCGCCGCGCGATGTGCTGTGGGGGCGTCCGGTTTTCCGGGCGCCGCAGCTCAAGCTGCGGGTCAAGCTCGAGCCGATCCCGTTCACCGCGCAGCGCGTCACGCGTCCGTCACAAGCGCGCTGAGCCGCGGATCGCCGCCTCGCGCACGCCGCCGGCCGGTCAACGTTCCGGCACCGGCCAGTCCAGCCGCCACGTGGCGCCGGCATCGAGTTGGAGATGTTCGACCAACGCCGGCAAAATCGCGCGGAACTCCCCGTCGATGCGCCAGGGCGGGTTGAGCACCACCAATCCGCAGCCCTTCATGCGCACTTGCGCGGCATCCGCCGCGATCTGCATCTCCGCGCACAGGACCGGCGGCACGCCCGGCAAGGCCGCAAGGTCCGCGAGGAAGCGGTCGCTCCGCGCCCGCTCGGTGATCGGATACCACACCGCCACGGTGCCGCCCGGAAAACGCCGCAGCGCCTCGCGCAGCCCCTGCAAGATGTCGGCAAATTCGTTCGCACTCTCGAACGGCGGATCGATGAGCACCAGCGCCCGCTTTTCCAGCGGCGGCAGCATGGCCTTCAGCGCCGTGTAGCCGTCCATCGCGCGCACGCTGAAGTTGCGTGAAAACTCGAAATCATGCGCCAGCGCCTCGGCGTCGTCCTCCCGCAACTCGCAGAGCGCGGCGCGATCCTGTGCCCGCAGCCGCTCCCGCACGATCCACGGCGATCCCGGATAATAATGCGGCGCCTCCGCCGGCCCGCCCTGCCGGGCGTTGAAGGCCCGCACCGCCGCCACGTAATCCGCCAGCGCGGGCGGCAGATCCGCCCGGTCCCACAACCGCCCGATGCCGGCCGGCCACTCCGGCGCGCGCTCACGCCCATCCGGCAGGATGTTCGCGACCGTCAGGTCGTAGCCGCCGCGCCCGGCATGCGTGTCGAGATAGAGGAAACCCTTCTCCTTGCGCTGCATCCCGCCGACCAGCAGCAGCAGCAACGCGTGCTTGAACACATCGGCGTAGTTGCCGGCGTGGTAATGATGACGGTAATTCATCGCCGGCTCAGGCCACCGGCACCTTCACCACCGTCTTGCGCACGAGCGCCGGCGCCCCGTCGACCCGCAACGAGGGCATGTGGCCGTCCTCCGGATAAAAGATCGCCGCGTCACCCGGCTGCATGAACAACCGCGAGGCCTGCGTGCAATCCGCGTATTTGATCAGATCGCGCTCGGGCACGAACGGGAGCGTCACGCTCAACCGGGCGATGTCGGCCACTTCCATGAGTTCCGTCCCGGCGATGATCACCTGCACGTCGATGTATTTGCGATGCGACTCGAAAAAGCCCTCCGGCCGCGGCTTGGCCTCATAGACCTGTTCGAGCGCGAAGGCGCCGCCCGCCAACTCCACGCGGCCCGTCTGGCCCGGGGCGATGGCGAGGATCCGCTGGTGCGCCGCCGAGTCCGGCCGCAGCGCCTCGGCCACGTAGTCGAAGGCGGCGGCGAACTGCGCCGTCGCCGGGATTTGGGCGCGGAGGGAAGGGAACGGACCGAATTTTGCCATGCCGCCAAACTGCCAAAAACGCCCCCGCCGTCGCAAGGCGCTATTCGCCGCCGGCCGTCCCGCCACGCGGGCAGGACAAAAAATCCCCCGATTTTTGCAATAAAAGCCGAGGGCTCGGCCTCTGACTTGGCGTATCATCTACACAGTCGTTTAATCCCAAAACTCCATGAACAAGCTCATCCGTTCCCTCTCCGTTCTCGCCGTCCTCGCGCTCGGCTCGCTCGCTTTTGCGGGCGCCGACAAGAAGGCTGAAGACTGCAGCGCCTGCAAAGACGCCGCTTCCTGCTGCAAGGCCGAGAAGAAGGAAAACGCCAGCTGCTGCAAAGCCGGCGCCAAGGAAAAGAAGGGTGACAAGAAAGCCGGCGAGAAGTAATTCTTCCCCGTCCCCTTTCCCCTGCCCGACCCATCCCCGATGGGCCGGGCATTTTTTTGCCCGGCCGTTACTGCCAACGCCCGGCCGCCGCGCGCATCAGCTCCACGAACTCGCGGCGCTGCGGATCCGCCCCGCTCCCCGCCTCCGCCCAGTCCGCCATTTGCGCGAGGTTGACCGTGTCCGGCAACGGCGTGTCGCGCAGGCTCAACCCGAAGGCCGCCAACGCGGCGACGAATTTCATGTCCGCCCCGGCCTGCGCAAATCCGCCGCCGCGACTCTCCAACCGGCGCGCCACCCGCCGCGTCTGCCCCGTCGCCGGATCGACGTAATCGAGCGAAAGGTGCAACAGCGCGGGATCGCCTTCCGGGGCGACACCGGTGGCCGGCACGATCTCGTAGAGCGCGGTCACGGTTTCGCCTCCGCGCATCGTCTCGCCGCGCGGGCCACCCGCGACACCGAGGCTCTGTCCGTCGCCCTCGAACCCGATCAGCCGCCACGCGCGCACCCGCGCCGGATTGAATTCCACCCGCACCTGCGCCGCGCGCGCGATCTCGACGGCGGCCGGACCCACGCCCTTCAAGCCCACGCGCACCAAACGGTGCTCCGCCGCCCACGGCGCCGCCGTCTCCTCCAGCAGCGCGGCGAAGGCCTCGCCTTCCACCGCGGCCGGCCAGGTGTAGGCGAAGGCGTTGATCAACTCCGCCACCTGCACGATCTCGCGCGGCGGCCGGGCGCCGCTGCGCAACCGCTCCCGCACCTGCGCATAGGATTCCTTGCCGACCCGGAGCGGGAAAACCGAAGTCGCCGCCTCCGCCACAGCGAAGAACCGGGCGGGCACCTGCGTCTCGGCCGCCACCAGCGCGATGCCTTCGCTCCGCGGCGCAGCCGCCTCGCGCACCGCCCGGCGTTCCATGCTCGCCGGCCCGGGCAGGCCGGGCGTGGCGGCATCGTCGCGCGCGTGCACCACGATTTGCGCGACGCCGGAGCGCCGGGCATCCGCCCGCGATCGCTCGCCCGCGACATAGACCAAGGCGAAGCAAGCCGCGGCCAGTCCCGCGCCCAAGTAATAGAGTCCCGGGAACGTGAGAATTTTCCGACCTTCGCGCCGGGGCATCGGCAGCGGACGCGTGGCGACCGCCTCCCGTCGCACCGGTGTCAGGCTTGGCGCAGGTGCCGCGGCCTCGGTCTGCAACGCCGCATCGAGTCCGGCCGCCATCGTCCGGATCTCCTCCACTGCGGCGCGCGCCGCCGGTTCTTGGGCGAGCAGACGCTCGAAGGCGGCCTGCTCCGCCGGGGTCATCTCGCCGAGCGCATAGGCGGTCAGGCGCGGATCATCAGGGGAAAGTAGCTCGTGCTCGTTCATCGCGGAAGGGGCGTCATTCCGGTTGGGCCGCCATTTCCTTGCGCAGCCGGGCGATCGCCGTGTGGAGGATGAAGCCGACGTTCGTCACCGAGAGCGACGTGATGCGGCTGATTTCCTTGTAACTGAAACCATTTTGAAACTTCAGGCGCACGACCTCCTGCTGGTTCGGCGGCAAGTGCTCGAGCAGGCGCAGCACGGCGGCGTGCGCCTCGGCACGCTCGAAGCCGCTGCCGGGACGCGGCTCCGCCGCCGTCAGCCGCTCCGCCTGGCCGGGAGCGAAGAATTTCATGCGGCCCTCCTTGCGTAGGTAATCCAGCGCGCGGTTGCGGCACACCGTGAACAGCCACTCTGCGAGGTGATCCGCCACGCCGCCCGGCTCCTGCGCCCAGAGGCGGACGAACGCGTCCTGCACCACATCCTGCGCCCGGTCGACATCGCCATGGAGCAGGCGCGTGGTGTAGCGCAGCAAGGACGCCTGGTGGCGTTCCACGGCGGATTGCACGAAGGCACGGCGTTCATCGTTGTGTGTGTCGGTGTTCACGTCACCTGCCTCGGATACGGGCGAGCCTGCGGTTTATTAGGCCGCGAACGAGCGAAATTCCACGCGGCGCGCGGCCCGGTCGCGTCACTCGTCCTCCCCGCGGGCCGCACGCGCCTGAGCGATCAGCGCCAGCAACTCCGCGCGGTAGCCGCCGGGATCGTCCACGCACTGACGGCCCCAAGCTTCCAACTGCTCCCATTGCGCCCGCGTGCTGCCCTGCGCGCCCGCTGCGAAGAGGTCGGCCAGACGCTCCACCGCCGCTTCGAAACGGAACTCCGCGCCCGTCTCCTCCACCGGCAGCACCCGACCATCCCAATCGAGCGTCGCGCCGCCCGGCTCCGCCGGCGATCCCGCCCGGTAAGTCAGACGGGCCCGGGCATTTTCCCCGGGCTCGACGGCGCTCCAGATGCTCACCGTTTCACCGGGCAACACCTTGTCCGCCACGATTGCGCCTCGCTCGGCGCCGCCGACCTCGACGCGCAGTTCCACGGCCTCGGCCGCGGGCGCGATCAGGTCGCCCAACTGCGTGAGCATGACGGCGACGGCGTCCGCGCGGGTGTTCACGAAACCGCTGCCGCCCTGCGCCAGCGCGGCCAGACGCTCCAAACGCGGATCGATGCGCTCGCTCCGCCCGAAACCGAAGACCGCGAGCCGCACACCCGCCTCCGCATGACGCCGCACCAACGCTTCGAGCTCATCCTCCCGCGTCAGCCCCATGTTGAACTCGCCGTCGGTGCAAAGGATCACGCGCGGTGTGCCGGCGACGTTCTCATCCTGCATCGCGAGCGCGAAAGCCTGCTCCAGCCCGGCACCGCCGTTCGTCTGCCCGCGCGGCACGAGCGCCTGCACACGCTCGCGCAGCTCGCGCGTCTCGCCGAGCAAGCGCGGCGCGAGCAACACCTGCGCCTCGCCCGCATACGTGACGATCCCGATCCGGTCCTCCGCCTGCAACCGGTCGAGCAACTGGGCCACCGCCGCCTGCACCAAGGGCAACCGATTCGGCGCGTCCATCGAGCCCGACGAGTCGAGCAACAGGATGACATTCGCCGCCGCCCGCAAAACTGGCGACCGCGGCCGCGCGGTCGCCGCAAATCGCACGGCAACCCGACCCGACGACCACGGCAGCTCCGCCGCCTCGACGCTCGGCTCGAAGCCCGCCGCGCCGGGAGCGACCGGCGCACAGCGGGCGAAATACTGTTTCAAGCCCGCACGATTCACCTCCTCCGCACTCGGCCAGCGTCCCTCGCCGAGCGCCTGTTTCAACGCTGTGATCGGCGCCACATCGGTCGAGTCGAGCGTTTCAGCTGCGCCCGCTGTGCTGGCCTGCAACGCATCATGCGCCACGGCGACAGCGGCCATCTCGTCGCGCGCCGCATGCGCCGCCGGGCCGGCTGGGGTCTGCGATGCCGGCCGCGATTCCGTTCCGACGTTTGACGAAGCGGCCGAACCGGGGAGCGGTGAAGTCAGCGAAGCGTGCTCCGACGCCACCTCGCTGTTCGACAGCTCCCTCGTCACGCCGCGGCCCGTTGCCTCCGGTGCCGCAGTGGCGGCCCCGCCCTGCCGCCCACGCGACACGGCCAAGGGCGCGCGGCTGGGCGCCACATTGCGCCGGCTGTCTTCGCCTGCGGTCAACGCGGGCCCGGGCGGCAAAGACTCACCTGCCTCCAAAATGTGTCCTGACGTTCCCTCCCGCGGCCGATCGCGAAAAAGACCGAGCGACTCAGCCTCCGGCCCGCTCACTCGTTTCTCCGCCGCGGCCACGTCAACATCCGACCCGGCGCGGCGCGGGACCGCGGGCGCGGAGGCCGACGGAAAGCCGCGTTCCCGCGTTTGCGCCGCTGGCTCGTTCGGCGGATCGGGCTGCGCGGGCTTGGATCGGATGGCGAAATATCCGAGCCCAAGGACCAGCACGCCCGCCGCCACCAGCCCGGGCCACCAGCGGCGCCGGCGCCGCGCGCGCTTGGTGCGCTGGTGCCCACCGTTCGCGAAGTGGGCAGTCACCCAGCGGGCGGCGCGCCGGATCTCTTCCATGCGCACGTTCGCCGCGGCGGGATTGCCTTGGCCGGCCTCCCACGCGCGCCACGCCGCGTCCTCGAGTTCGCCGAGCGCCGCCAGCGTCAGCCGCGGGTCATCCGTCCCCAGCGTCCCGCCCGCCTCGGACGCGCGGAACGCCGGAGCCAGTCGCCCGAGTGCGTTGTGCAGCAGGCGCGCGGCCTGCGTCGGCCCCAGATCGACGATGCCGGCAATCTCCTCGTGCCGGAACCCGTGCAGGAATTTCAACCGCAGCGCCTCGCGCTGTTTCAGCGTGAGCAGGGCGAAACGGCTTTCCGCCGTGTCGTCTTCCTGCGCATCGCCCGCTGCCTCCGGCGGGGCGGCAACCTCGCGTTGGAGCAGCATTGCCCGCCGGCGCAGCTCCGCAAAAAGCCAGGCCGCTTCCCTTTCCGCACCCGCCGGCGCCGATTCCCGCGCCCAAGCCTGCCAAGTCGTGGCGAGCACTTCCTCGCTGCGGGCGCGATCGCCGTGCAGCAATTCCAGCGCATAGCTCCGCAACGCGGCCGCGTGCCGCAGACGCGCGGCCTCGACCGCCGGCGACTCGGCGGAAAGTGGATCGGTGTGGCTCACGCGGGGCGGGAGTTCCCTTCTCATCGGCACACCCGCGCAGAAATTCACCCCCTTGCGCCACCGGAAGTCGCGTGCATGCTGCCCGCATGTCCGTCCGTCTGCTCCTGCTCAGTCTCTTCGCCGTCACCCTCGCCGTCGCCCGGCCCGTGGACGACGCCATCCGCGACCAGATTCTCCTGCTCGGCAACGGCGCCGAGCCGCAGGACCTCGACCCGCAGGTGATGACGGCCTTCACCGACCAGAACATCGCGCTCGCGCTGTTCGAAGGGCTCTGCGCGCTGGACGAGGAAAGCTCCCAGGCCGTCCCTGCCGCCGCCGCGCGTTGGGAGGTTTCCGCCGATGGGCTCACCTACACCTTCCATCTCCGCCCGGGCCTGAAGTGGTCCGACGGCACGCCGTTGACCGCGCACGACTTCGTCGCCGCGTGGCGCCGCGCGCTGCTCCCCACGCTCGCCGCCGAATACGCCTACCTGCTTCATCCGCTGAAAAACGCCGAGGCGATCAATGCCGGCCGCCTGTCCGCTACGGAGCTCGGTGCCGAGGCTTCCGACGACACCACGCTGCGACTCACGCTGGAGCGACCGACGCCTTACCTGCCCGCCCTCACGGCCAACCCGATCTGGTTTCCGCTCAACCGCGCCGTGCTCGCCCGCTTCGACGCGCAGGAGCGGCGCGGCACCGCCTGGACGCGCGCCGGCCATCTCGTGGGCAACGGCCCGTTCCAGCTCGCCGAGTGGTCGCCCAACGCCCACGTGAAGGTCGTTCGCAATCCGCACTACTGGGACGCCGCGACGGTGCGTCTCCACGGCATCACCTTTTTCCCCACGGAGAACATCGAGGTCGACGAGCGCAACTTCCGCGCCGGGCAGGTGCACCTCACCGCCGAGCTGCCGCTCGCCAAGGTCGACCGCTACCGCCGCACTGTGCCGCAATCGCTGCGCCTCGATCCGTTCCTCGAGACCTTCTTCCTGCGCTTCAACACGACGCGCCCGCCGCTCGACGACGTCCGCGTGCGCCGCGCGCTGTCGCTCGCCATCGACCGCGCGCTGCTCGCGCGCACCGTGCTGCGCGGCACGCGCGCTCCGGCCTTCCACTACACGCCGCCGGACTGCGCCGGCTACACGTCCGCCGCGCGGCTCACGCACGATCCCGCCGCCGCGCGCGAGCTGTTCGCCGCGGCCGGTTTCGCCGGCGGCCAGGGTTTCCCCCGCCTCGAGGTGCAGGTGCGCAACGACGAGCTGCACGCCAAGGTGCTCGAAGTCATCCAGGCGATGTGGGCGCGCGAGCTCGGCATCACGGTGACGATCGCACCGATGGAGCAGAAGACTTGGGTGCAGAACCAACAGACGCTCAACTACGCGATCTCCACCGCGCGCTGGGTGGGCGACTTCGTCGATCCGGTGACCTTCCTCGACATGTTCGTCGGCGGCGGCACCAACAACTGGACCGGTTGGGCCGACACCCGCTACGACGCGGCCCTCGCCGCGGCCGCCCGCGCCGGCAGCGGCGGCGAGCGCCTCGCCCATTTCCAAACGGCCGAGGCGCGCCTGCTCGAGGCCTCGCCCGTCGCACCAGTCTTCTTCGGCGTGCGCTCCTACCTCATCCACCCCGCCGTGCGCGGCTGGGCTCCCGCGCTGCTGGGCTTCCATCAATACAAAAAGGTTTACCTGCAGGCGCCCTGAGGGCACGTTGCCGCCATGCGATTCCTCGCGCTTTTCCTGATGCTGACCGTCGCCGCTTCCGCGGCCGACGTGCGCATTGTCCGCGTGTTCTCCGGATGGCGCGACGCCGCCTCGTTCAAGCGCATCTCGGAGTATTTCACCGGCCGGGAAAATCATGGCGGCCAGACCGTGCTGCGCACGCAGGCCGATGAGCGCGGCGGCTACTACTTTCTCGTTCGCACCGCCAACGCGGGCGCGGCCCAGCGCGTGCGTTTCGAGCTCTCGGTCGCCGTGCCCGGCGCGCACGAGCCGCGCCACTACTCGTTCCCCGCCGAGCTGCCTGCGGGCCGACAGGTGTTCAACCTCGGCGTGACCGGCCGCGACTGGCCCTCCGGCGAGACGGACGCGGTGGCGTGGAAAATCGAGCTGGTCGACGCGTCTTCCGGCGCGACGATCGCCACCGAGAAGAGTTATCTCTGGGAGAGGCCCGGCCTGAACTGAGCCGATGAGCGACGCACGCTGGAGCGGCTGGCAGCCCTGCGACGGCTGGTCGCCTTCGCCCGCCGTGCTCGCCGAGACGCTGGACGGCGGCCAGGCCTTCCGCTGGCGCCGCGACGAACAGGACGTGTGGACCGGCGGGTGGGCGCAACACGTGGTGCAACTGCGGCTCGCCCGCGGTCGGCTCGAATGGCGCGCACCGGCCGACGCCGCGAACGCAACCGGAACGGCACTGTCGCTCTACCTCGGCACCGCGCAGGATTGGACCGCCCACGAGGACACATTGCCGTGGCGCAGCGACGCGCACCTCGCGCGCTGTCTGTCCGTTTACCGCGGTCTGCGCATCCTGCGCCAACCCTTGGGCGAGACGCTGCTCGGCTTCCTCTGCAGCGCGACGAAGCAGATTGTGCAGATCAAGCAGATGGTGGCGTTGCTCGCGGAGCGTCACGGCGAGCCCGTCGCGCCCGGCTGGCACCGGTTGCCCACTTGGTCGGAGCTCGCCGCCGTGCCGGAGAGCGAACTGCGGCGCTGCCTGCTCGGGTTTCGCGCCCGCTACATCCGTGAAACGGCGCTTCATCTCGCCGCGCGCCCGGGTTGGCTGGAGGAAACGGAAGCTCTTCCCTACCCGGAGGCCAAGGCGCGGCTGCTGGAGTTGCCGGGCGTGGGCGAGAAGGTCGCGGACTGCGTCCTGCTTTTCGGCGCCGGCCGGCTGGAAGCATTCCCGGTCGACACGTGGATCTTGAAAGCGCTCGCCCGGCGCTACGGCCTCGCCGGCTGGTCGCCCGCGCAGGTGGCGCAGTTCGGGCGCGCGCACTTCGGCGCGTTGGCGGGTTTTGCCCAGCAGTTCCTCTTCGCGTGGGAACGCCGCCACGGCGGCGACTAACGCGTCGGCTCCGGCGCGCCCGCTGCCGGCTTGAGCAGCCGCCACGGGAAAAAATACACCGCGTAGACCACGGCATAGACGAGGAAGCCGTCGAGCCGCGCGAAGTGGGCGCCGGCGAAAAAGAAAATGAGCAGGTGCAGGCGCACGACATTCTTGTAGGGCGCCATCATCCCGCGCGTCGGAGCGAGCCGGGCCTGACGCTCCTTGCGCACAGCGATGTCCGCGGCCTTCACCGAAGTGGGAGGCGGCGCCGGCGGCACCGGCTCCAACACGAAGGCCTTGCGCTCCGCCAACAAGGCCAGCGGCACGAACCACCAGTAATCCGCCAAAACCTCGCCATACAGCGCCGGCCCGGGAAAACCGCGCGCCTCGCCCGTCACAGGGAAAAATCCATTCAGGAACGCCGAGTGGACGAAATGGAACATCCCGAAATGGACCGTGAAGAACGCCAGCAGGAACAGCCCGCCCACCCAAGTCGCCAGCGGCCCGCCGGCCTGCTCCTCCCGCCGGCGCAGCACCGCCGGGCCGAAGATGCCCCACACGATCATCGCATAGCCGACCAGCAGGCTCGACAGCCAGAGGCTCCACACCAGATCGCGCGTCTCCCAGCGAAAAAACCACGCCAGCGCCAAACCGCCGGCGAAGCCCAGCGCATCGGGCCAGGCTTCGGCCCAACCGGAGGAGGTGGTGGTTGTTTTGCGCACGCGGCGAATCTGCGTGCTCCCCGCCGCGTGGCGAGCCGGCACTCGCTTTTGTTTTGGTGTATTTTCACGTCCGTTGTGGCAAACCTCCGGGAGATTTCCATGGAAGACACCCGACTCGACAAATGGCTCTGGGCCGTGCGCGTGTTCAAGACCCGCGCGGAGGCCGCCGCCGTGTGCCGCAACGGACGGGTGCAGGTGAATGGCCTCGACGCCAAGCCGGGGCGCGATGTCCACCTCGGCGAGACGGTCACCGCCAAGGTCGGCATGATCACGCGCACGCTGAAGGTCCGCGGCGTGCCCCGCTCGCGCGTCGGTGCGAAGCTGCTGGTGGAATTCGTCGAGGACCTCACGCCTGCCGCGGAATACGAACGCGCCAAGCAGGCCAGTCTCGAGCACCTGCTCGCCCGCGAACGCGGCAAGGGCCGCCCGACGAAGAAGGACCGGCGCGAGATGGGCCGGTTGTTCGATTTCGAATAAGCCGCCGCACGGGCGCTCGCCGCGCCGACTCAGCGGGTGAGCTTCCGGTATTTGATGCGGTGCGGCTGGTCGGCGTCCTTGCCCTTCCGGCGGTGGTAATCCTCCATGTAACTGGAGTAGTTGCCGGCGAACCAGTGCACGTAGCTGTCGCCCTCGAACGCCATGATGTGCGTCGCGATGCGGTCGAGGAACCAGCGGTCGTGCGAGATGATCACGGCGCAGCCGGCGAAGTTTTCGAGACCTTCCTCGAGCGCGCGGATCGAGTTCACGTCGAGATCGTTCGTCGGTTCGTCGAGCAGGATGAGGTTGGCACCGCTCTTGAGCACGCGCGCGAGGAGCACGCGGTTGCGTTCGCCACCGGAGAGCACGCCGACCTTCTTCTGCTGGTCGGCGCCGGTGAAACCGAACTGTGCGCAATACGCGCGGCTGTTCACCGTGCGCGCGCCGAGCGGCATCATCTCCTGGCCGTCGCTGATCACTTCCCAGATCGTCCGGTCGTTCTGCAACGAGTCGCGCGATTGCTCGACGTAGGCTGACTTCACCGTCTCGCCAATGCGGAACGTCCCGGCATCGGCCTTCTCGAGCCCGGTGATGAGCTTGAAGAGCGTGGTCTTGCCCGCGCCGTTCGGACCGATCACGCCGACGATGCCGCCGGGCGGGAGCGCGAACGACAGGTTTTCATAGAGGAGGTTGTCGCCGTAGGCCTTCGTGACGCCCTGCGCCTCGACGACGAGCGTGCCGAGCCGCGGGCCGGGCGGGATGATGATCTCGAATTTCTTCTCCTGCTCGGCCACGTCCTGCTTGAGCATCGCCTCGTAGGCGTTGATGCGCGCCTGGCCCTTGGCCTGCCGCGCCTTCGCGCCGGAGCGGATCCACTCGAGTTCGCGCGCCATCGCCTTCTGCCGGCGGTCCTCGGTGCGCTGCTCGATCGCGAGGCGCTTCTGCTTTTGTTCGAGCCACTCGGAGTAGTTGCCCTTCCACGGAATGCCGTGACCGCGGTCGAGTTCGAGGATCCAGCCCGCGACGTTGTCGAGGAAGTAGCGGTCGTGCGTCACGGCGATGACCGTGCCCTCGTAACGCGCGAGGTGCTGCTCCAGCCAGCCGACGCTTTCGGCATCGAGATGGTTCGTCGGCTCGTCGAGCAGGAGGATCGAAGGCTTCTGCAACAACAGCCGCGCGAGCGCGACGCGACGGCGCTCGCCGCCCGAGAGCGTATCGACGATCGCATCCGGCGGCGGGCAACGCAGGGCGTCCATCGCCTGCTCGACCATCGGCGCCGTGTCCCACGCGCCGAGCGCGTCGATCTGCTCCTGCAATTTCGCCTGTTTCTCGGAGATCGCGTCGCGCGTGGCATCGTCCTCGGCCGCGGCGATCTCGTCCCAGGACGCATCGTAGGCCGCGGTGAGATCGGTGAGGTGCTTGACGCCTTCCTCGACGCACGCGCGCACCGTCGAGCCGGGCGTGAGCTGCGGCTCCTGCGGAAGGAAGCCGACCGGGTAACCCGGCTCGAACGCCACGTGGCCGTCGAACTCCTTGTCGAGGCCGGCGAGGATGCGCATGAGCGAGGACTTGCCCGAGCCGTTGAGGCCGAGGACGCCGATCTTCGCGCCGTAGAAAAACGACAGCGAGATGTCGCGGAGGATTTCCTTGCGCTCGATTTTCTTCGAGACGCCGAGCATCGAGAAGATGATCTTGGGGGTGGATTCGTCGTTCTTGGCCATGCGGTGAAAAAGGGAAGCGGGGAGATGAACGGACCGTTCGCCGGGGCGAATCAACACTAATGCCGCGCGGAGCCGCCGCCACGACGGCCGGCCCTCCTCCCGGGCGACGCGCTACGCCTTGGGCGGCTGCTCGCCGGGCAGGGCCGCAGAGGCTCCGGCGACCGGAGTCGTCTCCACGTCGATGGCGTCGGGCGCATGCACGCGCGTGGTCCGGCCGGAGGTCGGGCGCGCACCGGCGCCGCGCTGGACGTTGACCTTGATGTGTCCGCGCGCCAGACCGAGCCGGGTCAGGATCAAGGCGATCGCTCCGCCGACGAGCACGCACACGGCCACGATGCCGCCCATGAGGAGGGCGAAAAGGCCGATGACGGCAGCGAGAAGGAGGCGAAACAGGCGCATGCGGACAATATCCCGGACGGGAGCGGCAGTGTTGCACGCTTGGCGCAGGACGCAAGCTGCCGCGCGGTTTCAGCGTGTGTCAGCTTCCAACGCCGCCAGCCAGCGCAGGGCGTATTCGCGCGAGTCGCCGCACATCTCCTCCGTCGGGCGGAGGCTCGCGCACACCGCCGGCCGGGAAGGCTGGCCGAAGAGCGCGCAGCGCAGATCCGGCAGCAGCTGCACGCAGGGGATGCCAGCGGGCTTGCCACCGGCCATGCCGGGAATCGGCGAAGAGATGCTCGGCGCGATGCAACACGCGGCGCAGTGGGAACGGCACTCCATTGCACCAGCGTCGGGCATCGTCGCCGGACCGCAAGCCCGGGATGGGCGCAGCCCGGCCACGACGCCTCGCGCCGCTCACTGCAAGCTGAGATAGACGCGCGGTCCCTTGTTCTCCGCTTGACCTTCCTTGGCCTGCGTGAGGAACAACCGATCAGGGGCAACCTTGCCTTCCTGGACAAAATAATCACGCACGCGTTGCGCACGCGCTGCAGCCAAGGCCCGCAGATCGTCGGTGGAAACCTCCATCGTCTCCGCGAGCCGGCCGGTCATCTCCTCCACGGGCAAGCCCGCGGCCTGAGCCGCGGCGACGGCCTGGGCATGCTCCGAGGCACGGCGAGCGTTCTCCTGCGCAGCCGCGCGTTTTTCGCGCACTCCGGCGAAGGTCGCCGCATGGACGATCCGGCGGAAGACGCTCTTGGGCGGCGGCGGGGGCTGCACCACGGCGGGTGCCGAAGGCAACGGCGTGCCGAACTCCGTGCCGGGCGGGAATTTCTCGTCGAAGAGCTGCTTGAGCTTGGCCGCATGCTGCTCGGCGGAGATCTCCAGCTTGTCCGGCGGCGGCAGGTTCGGGTCCGCCAGATGGAGCTCCTCCCAAAGCTTCGCCCGCACCAGCGCCGCGACCTTGAGGCGCCGCAGGGCGAAGGTGTCGGCCGGGCCGTCGTAGCCGCCTTCGAGCCCGAGGCTGAGGCCGGGGCGGTTGGCCAGCGCCTTCACCATCGTGTCGAGTTTCGCCTGTTCGGCCGGCCGCAGGACGACCAGCCCCGGCTCGAACTCCTGGAACGCCAGCTCATCGCCGCCTCCTCCGAACATCGAGCCGAGCAATGCAAACGGCGACACGGCGGCCTTGGTCAGCAGGTTCACGATCACGCGCCCGACCACGCGGCCGATGCGCAGGCTGGGATCGTTCACGTCGCCCGACATGGGCACGTCGATGACGATCTGGCCGTCGAGATCCTTGAGCAACGCGACGCCGAGCCGCACGGGCAGCTTGGTGGCGTCGGGACTGGCCACGGGCGCGCCAAAGGTGAACTGGCTCAGCGTGATCACGTTTTCCGACTGCAGGCGCTCGCCCTCGACCTTCGCCTTCACGGCCAGCGCGAACTTGCCGCGCGCCAGCTCGTAGCCCGCGTATTTGCCGCTGTAGGGACTGAAAGGCAGCAGGTCCACGTTGCGGAAATCCACCTGCAAATCGATCAGCCGCGGCGTGCCGAGCGGATCGAGCCAGCCCGTGATCGCCACCGGTCCCACGCCATCGACCTCGCCGCGCAGATCGACCGCGGCCCGCGCCGGATGGCTCGACGAAATCGAGCCGACCGTGCCGCCGAACTTGCCGAGCGCCGAGCGCACCTGCGGCGACAGCGAGCGATCCGTCAGGCTGAAATCGCCCGCCGCAATGGTCACCTTGCCGACCTCGATCTTCGGCACCGGCGCAGGAGCGGAGGCAGGCGGTGCGGCCGAGGAAGTGTCCGGCGCTGGAGCCAGCGAAACCGGCTCGGGCGCGGCACGCACGAGACCGGCGAGATTGAGCGTCTTGTCCTCGCGCACGATGACGCGCGCAAAAGGCCCCGTGAGCACCACCTCCTCGAGCGCCAACGCCAACTCGGGCGCGGAGGCGGCCTTCAGGCCCTTGAGTTCGAGCGAGGCGAAGCCGGCCAACGGTTCTCCCATGACGCCGTCGACGAGACTGAGTTCATCGATCCGCACGGTGCCCGCAAGATCCGCGGCGGGACCCTGCCCGCCCGGCACGACTTTCACCTGCATCTGCGTTGTCACCGCGCCCTGAGCCAGCCGCGCATTGAGCTGCTGCTCGAGATAAGGGCTGAGCGGCAACAAGGCGAACGAAGCGACATCCACCGCAAGATCGGCGCGGGGCGACGGCAGCACGCCGACCTCGCCCTGCACCATCACGCGGCCTTGCGGCGCCCAGTCGAACGCCAGCGTCAACGGCATCGCGACCCCGTCGGCGAGCGAGAGATTCTCCAGGGTGAATTGCAGGCCGCCGAGACCGAGCTTCGCCGGACGCGGCCCGGCGAGGTCGGTGAGTTCGATCTGGAAATTGCGCAGATCCACCCGCGTCACGCGCACATCGGGCAACGCGGCGGGCGGAGCGGCGGGCGCCCCGGCCGGCGCAGCAGCGACGGCCGTCGGCAGCGGCAACATCGCGAGCCAATTCAGCCCGCCATCGGCCTCGCGACGGACGACCACGCGACCATCGCTCGCCTGCACCTGCCCGATCACGCCGCTCTGTTGCAGCGCATCGAACTGGACGCCCGTGACGGCGAACGCCGGCAGGTCGAGCGCCACGACTTCCGTGCCGCGCTCCTGCAGTTTCACTCCCTGCAAGGACACCGCGCCTTCCGCGAGACGCAGCACCTGCCGGTCCGGCGTCAGGTCGATCGCGTAGCGACCGCGCACGGTCAGGCGTCCGCTGGTCAGGTCCGCCCGGATCGCGTCCGCATAGTAGGGCGCGTATTTGGGCAACAGGATGTTTTCGAGCACCAGTTCGCCTTCGGAGCGGAAGGGCGCGGCGATCAACGTGCCGACCCAGCGCAGGCGCTCGCCCGATTCCGTGACGGCTTCGAACTGATACGGTGCACCGTTTTCCGTGACGGTGCGGAAGTTTTTGAGATCGAACGAGAGCGGCCCGAGCGTCGTCGCGAACGGCTGCGCCCGCGAGCGATCGGCGAACTCGACCCGCGCTTGGGCGACCTTGAGCGCGACCACGCGCAACGGCCGCGAGGGCGTCGCCGGCGCGGGCGGCGCCGCTGGATCGGCCGGCGGCATGAGCTTCGCGAGGATGTCGGCGAAGTCGAACTTCCCATCCGCCTCGAGCGCGACGGCCACATGAAAGCCGTCGAGTTCGATGTCGCCCAGCACCCAGTCGCCGCCGAGCGAGGCCAGCGCGTCGAAGTTCACATAGAGCCGCTCCCAGCCGAGGAAGGAGCCCGCGCCGTCCGCGGTGCGCACCTCGAGGCGTTCGAGCGTGAGCCCGAGCGTGTAGGGATTGAAGCGCACCTTGCCCACGGTCACCTGCCGTCCCAGCGCCTCGGTGGCGCGACGCTCGATTTGGGTGCGCACGATGGGCGGCACCACAAAGAAGCCGACGACGGTGAACACGACCAGCAGACCGGCGAGGATGCCGAGATTGCGACGTGTGCGGGCAGAACAGGAGTTCCAGTTCATCAGGAGAACAGTGTGCCACGCTCGCATAGCGAAGGGAAGCGCCACCGCCGCCGCGACGATAGGGACTTGCCCCGGTCCGGCACCACTTCATTTTCCCGCGTCCACATGAGCCATTCGGTTCCCGCCAGCATCAGCCCCGAAGGGCTCACGGCTTTTTTCCACGAACAGATCCCGCTCACCCGCGCGATGGGGCTGCGCGCGATCGAGGCGAGTGCGCACCGGCTGGTGCTCGAAGCGCCGCTGGAGCCGAACCGCAACCACCTCGGCACGGCGTTCGGCGGTTCCTTGCATGCGTTGCCCACGCTCGCCTGCTACGGCGCGGTGTGGATGACGCTGCGCGAGGCCGGTCTGGACGGACATGTGGTCGTGCGGCGCAGCGCGGCGACGTATCGCCGGGCGGTCGCGGGGGCGTTGCGCGCGGTCTGCGAGCGCCCCACCGGGGCCGCGGTGGAGCATTTTCTGGTCGAGCTGCGGCGACACCGGAAGGCCGGCATGGAGCTGACGGCGCTCGTCGAGGGCGCAGCGGGCAAAACCGCCGTCGAGTTCAACGGCAGCTTCGTGGCCTTGCTCTGAATCGCCCGGCGCGGTGCGCCACCGCACGACGCCGGCGGGCCTGCGCCTCGACTCAGATGTGCTTCGAGTCGGCCTCGTCCTTTTTGACGTAGCCGCTCTCCTGCCGCTGATGGTTCACCTGATTTTTCTTCAGGTAGGCCTGATAGACATCGTCCGCGGTCATGCCGAGGGTTTGCGCCAGCGACACGAGGAAGTGGAAAAGGTCCACCACCTCGACCTTGGCGTTCTGCTCGTCGAACTTCTGGTATTTGGCCCACCACTTCCACGGCACGCTGTCGATGAGTTCGGCCGTTTCCTGCTGCATGGCGCGGGTGTAGTTGAGAATCCACTTCGTCTTCTCCTCGTCGCTGGGCGGCGGCAGATTCACCCCAATTCGCTTATTCAGCGCATCTTGCATCCGGAAAATCTCTTCGAGCTTGTCCATGGGCGGCAGCGTGGTTGGCCGGCCAAACCGAGGCAAGCACAGGCACCGTGGAAATTAGCTGTTGCGCGACTCCGGGGGAGAACCGAGCTTAAGTGCCTTATTGCCGCCGTTCCACCCCGCCCTTGCGGGGTGCCGAGACCGCACCGCGGGCTCCGGCCGGCTCAACCCATGCGCCGCCCCCTTGGCAGGCGCTTCCAACCAAGAAGATAGACATGTCCTCCACAGAATCGTCCGGTGCGCCCGCCGAAGGCACCGCGACTCCCCCGGCAGACGCGAACAGCGCTCCGGTCGCCTCGTTCGGCACCAGCCGCGGTTCGGGTCTCGCCCGCGGCAAGCGCCCCACCAGTGCTTCGGCCGCCACGGCCGCTGCGCCTGTCAGCTCCAGCTACACGCCCACGGCGATCGAGATCGTCACCGCCCCGCGCGAATACCAAAACCCGTTCGCCCCTGCGACCCCGGAACCCGCCCCTGAAGCCCAGGCTCCGGTCGAAACCCCGGCCGCTCCGGCCCCCGTGGCGCCGGTCGCTGCCGCGCCCGCTCCCGTCGCCCCCGCGGCGAAACCTGCGCCGGCGAGCACGCCCGACTTGTTCCCCCTCGACGGGACCACGACGCCGGCCGCGCCCGAGGAAAAGGTCGAGCTCAACATCCTCCCACCCGAGCGCACGAAGACCACTCCCGCCCAGACGTGGGAGAGCGAAGGCTTCCGCCCGCCCGCCCGCGAGCCGCGCGGCGACCGTCCGCGTCGCGATGACCGCCAAGGCGGCGAACAACGCCGTGACCGCGAACCGCGCGAAAACCGCCCGGAAGGCCGCGATCCCAACCGCCCGCCGCGCCAGGAATTCCAGCGCCGCGACGACCGCGGTCCGCGCCCCAGCCCGGTGCCCGCGCCGGCACCGGCACCGGCCAAGCCGACCGGTTTCTTCGCCAAGCTCAAGGCGTTCTTCAGCGGTGGCGAATCCGCTCCCGCTGCCCCCGCCCCGACCGAGCGCCCGCCCCGCGAAGGCGGCGAACGCCGTGAGGGTCGCGGTGACCGTCATCATCGGGGCGGCCGCGGTCGCGGCCACTACCGCCAAGGCGGTGGCCAAGGCCACGAGGGCGGCGGCCAAGGCGGCCAAGGTTTCCAAGGCGGCGAGTCGCGCGGCGAAGGCCGTGAAGACGGCGGCTTCCGCCGTCGTCGCGGCGGTCGCGGCGGCCGCAACCGCGGCGGCGATCGCGGCGGTTACCGTGGCGGTCCGGGCGGCGGTGGCGACAGCCACCCGCAAGCCTGAGTCGCTCCCGCTTACCCTTTCGAGGCGCCCGTTTCCGCGGGCGCCTTTTTTTGTGGCGCGGCAAGGCATGTCGGAGCTTGCTGGCGGGTGACTTTATCCGCCTGCCCCCGCAGGCACTTCCTCCCTCTCGCTCCTCGCCTCCCATGGCAGACCTCATCGTTCACGGCGGCAAGCCCCTCAGCGGCACCATCAAACCGTCCGGCAACAAAAACTCCGCGCTCCCGATCCTCTGCGCGACCCTCCTCACCGACGAGAAGGTCACGCTCACCAACGTGCCCAACATCACGGACGTCGAGAAGCTCGTCGGCTTCTTCGTCGAGCAAGGCTCGCGGATCAACTGGGACCGGGGCGGCGGACGCATGGAGATCGAGCACGCGCACTTCGACAGCGCCCGGCTCGATGGCGAGCTGCCCGCGGGCATGCGCTCGTCGGTGCTGCTCTTCGCGCCGCTGCTGCAGCGGATGAAGAAACTCGTCATCCCTTCCAACGCCAAAGGTTGCTCGCTCGGTATCCGCGAACTGGATCCGCACCTCGAGATCCTGGAGAAATTGGGCGCCACCATCACGCACTCGAGCAAGCTGACCATGCGCCTGAAGGACCGCTTCAAAGGGGCGCGTCACTGGCCGGATTACATGTCGGTCACGGCCACGGAAAACTTCGTGATGGCCGCCGTGCTCGCCGAGGGTCAGGCCGTGCTCATCAACGCGGCGAGCGAGCCGCACGTGCAGGACCTGTGCACCGTGCTCTCCGGCATGGGCGCCGACATCGAGGGCATCGGCACCTCGATGCTCACCGTCCGCGGCGTCCGGAAGCTCCGGGGCGGCACCTTCAGCATCAACACGGATCACCACGAGGTGGTCACCTTCCTGGCGCTGGGCGCCATCACCGGCGGCGAAGTGCGCGTCACCGACTCTCTGCCACACCACTTCGACCTCATCAACCGCTCCTTCGCCAAGCTCGGCGTCCGGGTCGACTACGAAGGCGACACCGCCCTCGTGCGCAAGAAGCAGAAGCTCGTCGTCGAGGAGCCCTTCACCAGCAACCTGCTCCCGAAGATCGAAGCGGCTCCGTGGCCCTATTTTCCCGTCGATCTGTTGCCCTGCATGATCGCGCTCTCCGTGCGCGCGCAGGGCGCGGTGATGTTCTGGAACAAGGTCTACGAAGGCGGCTTCACGTGGATGTCCGAGCTGTCGAAGTTCGGCGCCCATGTCGTCGTGAGCGACCCGCATCGCATCACGGTGTTCGGTGCGAAGCCCCTGCGCCCCACCGTCGTCGAGGCGCCCTACATCATCCGCGCCGCCGTGGCGCTCTACATGGTCGCCGCCAGCATTCCCGGCCGCTCGATCGTGAAGAACGCCGACACGATCAAGCGCGCCCATCCCAATTTCGTGGAAAACCTGCGCAGCATCGGCGCCGAGGTGGAGTGGAAATGACCATGCCCAAGGAACCGCAACCCCACGCCAAAGGCCGCGACTTTCTGGCCGAGGCCCTCTCCGCTCCCGCCGCCCCCGCCGAAGCCGCGCTGCGCCCGCTCTCCTTCGCCGATTTCGCCGGCCAACCGAAGACGGTCGAGCGCCTCAAAGTGATGGTCGGCGCCTCGAAGCGCCGCGGCGAATCCCTCAATCACGTGCTGCTCTCCGGCCCCCCGGGCCTGGGCAAGACCACGCTGGCCTTCATCCTCGGCAACGAACTGGGCCGCAACGTCCGCGTCACCTCCGGACCGGTCATCGAAAAACCCGGCGACCTCGCCGGCCTGCTCACGAACCTCGAGGAAGGCGACATTCTCTTCATCGACGAGATTCACCGCATCTCGAAGACCGTGGAGGAATACCTCTACAGCGCGATGGAGGACTTCCGCCTCGACATCATGATCGACCAGGGGCCCAACGCACGCAGCGTGCGCCTCTCGATCCCCCGCTTCACCCTCGTCGGCGCCACCACGCGCGCCGGACTGCTCACCGCCCCGCTGCGCTCGCGCTTCACGCTGAACACGCGGCTCGATTACTACGGTCGGGAGACGCTCGTGCACATCGTGGAACGCAGCTGCGGCCTCCTGAAAGTGACGATCGACGCCGGCGGCGCGGAGGAGATCGCCGCCCGCGCCCGCGGCACGCCGCGCATTGCGAACAACCTCGTCAACTTCGTCCGCGATTTCGCCCAGGAAAAGGCGACCGGCAAGATCACGCGCCCCGTCGCCGCCGCCGCCTTGGAATTGCTCGAAATCGACGCCGCCGGCCTCGACGAGATGGACAAGCGCATCCTCCGCCTCATGGCGCACCATTACAAGGGCGGCCCGGTCGGCATCGGCACCATCGCCATCGCCGTCGGCGAGGAAGCCGACACGCTCGAGGAAGTGCACGAGCCGTTCCTGATCCAGGAAGGCTACCTCGCCCGCACCGCCCAAGGCCGCATCCTGACCGCGAAGGGTTACCGCGCCATCGGCCTCGACGCGCTGGGCGGCGGCGAGCAGGGCGCGCTGCTTTGACGGATCGCATCGCGCCAAAAACAAAGGCCGCCCCCGGAGGAGCGGCCTTAGTCAGAAACTGGAGCCAACAACTGGACTTGAACCAGCGACCCGCGCTTTACGAAAGCGCTGCTCTACCAACTGAGCTATGTTGGCAAAAGAACAAGGAGGGGGATTTCGCGAGCGCACCCCGGCACTGGCAAGCTCGTTTTTTCGATGCCGGCGGATTATGCGACGGATTGCCTTCGCGAGCGTGAGGGAAGCGAGGGAACAGCCCCTGGATCAAGGGGAAGGGGCTGCCCGCCTCGCCGGTCGAGCGCGCGCTCCCCTTCGCACTCGGGAGAGCCGCGGGCGAGATCCCGGCAGATTTGCGGGCGGCGCGCGTAGATCGTGCAGAAATACTCCGGGGCGGCGTCCGCACCCGCTCCCGTCGCACGGACTTCCAGCGCAGCGCAGTGCCCGCCGGCCATTCTCATGTAGGCCTCGTTGCCCCGGCCGATGAAATGCGCGACCCGCTCGGCCGCCTCCCCCAGCCGCGTCCAGTCGGCCCCCGTCACCCGCACGAAGCGGTCCGAAGGCGAGTAACAGCAGGCCCCGCAACGCAGACAATCCGGAGGAGGATTGGACATGCCCCGTTGCTTTACCGGGAAAATCACGGGATGGCAGCTCCCAATTCCCGCGCGGCGGCGGCGGCCGTTTTTCCGAGTGACCCTGCACCCCGCCGTTCCATGCTCCCTGCCATGCCCACGCCCGCCAAGCACCGCATCTTCACGACGCCCGTCGCCAACGTTTATCCCTACTACGTCGCCAAGGCGGAAAAGAAAGGCCGGACGAAGGCAGAGGTGGACGCCATCTTCTGCTGGCTGACGGGCTACACGCCCAAGCAATTCGCGAAGCAGCTGCAGCAGGAGACCGATTTCGAAACCTTCTTCGCCCGCGCACCCAAGCCGAACCCCAACCGGAAGCTCGTCACCGGCGTCATCTGCGGCGTGCGCGTCGAGGACATCGCAGACCCCGTGATGCGCGAGATCCGTATCCTCGACAAATTGGTGGACGAACTGGCCAAGGGAAAAGCGATGGAGAAGATCCTGCGGGCTCCTTGAGGCGCGCCCGTCCGTCTGGCGGAAAGAGCAAAGGTGAGTTCTCCGCACGAAGCGGCGCGACGTCGCAGCGGCGCGGCGGCGCGGCGATCGTTTTTCGGCTCGTTCGGAGAACTCGCCCTACCTGTGGGCGGGCGATACTGACTGCAAAAGTTGATTCGCAGCAGGGCTTCGCCGCCGCTTCACCGGGCGCAGACAGGAAAAAACCGCGCGGAGGCCGCGCGGCTTGTCGACAAACTTGATTCGTTCTCAGGCGCGCGCGGCGCGGCGACGCCAGGAGACGAAGCCCAAGGCGAGCAGGCCGGCGAGCGCGGCCAGGGTGGCGGGCTCCGGGATCACGGCCGGCGTGTAGGTCGTCGTGTAGAAATTGTCGATCGCCACACCGTCGTAGAGATTGAGGTAAAGGTAAACGGTGCTGTCGGCGGCGATGGCGGCGTTTTCGATCAAGAGCAAGGCCGTCGCCAGCACGGCGCCGAGGGAGCCGTCCGCGTTCGCCTGATTCATCGTGCCGGCAATCGTGAAGTTCGAACCGCCGGTGTGCATCACGTTAATCGTGTATTTATACCACTCGGCGGACGCAGGCAGGCCACCGTCCACGATGCTGACGTCGTAGATGGTCTCCCCAACGCCGTCATAGCTGCCAACGCCGAAGGAACCGCCGTCGGCATTGCCCGACTCCAGCCAGATCGACGGCACATAGGAGCTGCCATCGTGCGCCCAGCCGTCGTTCAGCGCCGGCGTGGCGGTGGTCAGCACGCCGAATTGCCAGAAATGCTGCGCGTTGCCGTAATAATAAATGCTGGCGCTCCAAGACGAGAGATTGCCCGCGAAAGCCTGGTTGAACGTGACGATCTGCTGCGCCGTAGAGCCACCGGTCATCCCGGAAAGATCGAGCGAACCGCTGCCGTTCAAACCGCCCGAGCCGGACTGGGTGATCGGACCGGGCTGCGCCGAACCGAACTCGCCGGCGAACTGCCCGGCGGTGTTGAAATCGAGCGTATAGTCGGCGGCCAGTGGTGAGACCGCCGCAACGCCAAGAACGAGAGCGAGGAGTTTTTTCATGCTGATTGGCATCAAGAAACCGGCGCCGGGAACCGAAAGCGCACAGATGCGCCGCAGCGGTGCGCGGGCGGCGACGCTTACTTGGTTTTGTCCACGCCAGCACGACGGAAGTGGCGACGGCGGGAGCGTAAGCGCAGACGCGAAAATCCGAACTATTCCCCGCGTTCGCGGCACTGCGCCGGATTGAGCGCGCCGCCCGGCGCGGCAGATTCGACCGCGTCGGAAGTCAGTTTGCTGTTTGTCCGCGCCACTGGGTGCGGACCGGTCACCTCCCCATCCCCTCCCCCATGAAAACTCCCGCGGGTCTCCCTCGCGTGCGTCGGCTGGCCTTTGCCCTGGCCCTGCTCGGCGCTCCGTTCTGCATCTCCGAGGCGGCATTGCCGGCTCGTTCCTTCGGCGATTTCGTCGGCGAGATCCACTCCGGCGGCAAATACACGCTGCCCACCCGCACACCCGCGGGCGACTACCTGAACGAAGGAGCCGACCGCATCGCGGACCTCGGCAGCCGCGCGATCAAGGTCTGGCTCACGCCCAGCCCCACGAGCGCCTACCCGAACTTCTCCGGCAACCACCCGTGGCCCACCACGCCCTCCACTCTCAAGGAGTTGCTCCAGACCGCCTATTTCCAGGAGCTGCTTGGACGCGAGGAATTCACCACCTACTTCTTCGTCGCGAGCGAGTTCGTGCCCAAGCAGTCGGGCTCCGGCTACACGACGACGAACTGGAAGGACGGCCTCAGCACCGCCGAGCAGGCGGCCGTGACCGCGCAGTTCCAGGACGTCGCCGCCTGGCTCCTCGCCACCTACGCCGGGACGGGCAAGACCTTCATCTTCCAGAACTGGGAGGGCGACAACTCGCTGAACCTCGAGCTGCTCGACTCCACCGCGCAACAGACCGCGCTCGCCGGCATGACCGCCTGGCTCAACGCGCGCCAGAGCGGCGTCACCGCCGCCCGCAACGCCAGCAGCGCCACCGGCGTCGCCGTCTACAACGCCGCCGAGATCAACTACAACCCCGGCACCAACTCCACCTTCCCCGTCGCCGACGCGCTCTGCATGGTCAACGCCGTCGTCCCCTCGCTCACCTGCGACCTCTACTCCTGGTCCAATTGGTCGAGCAAGACGCCCGGCAACGAGATCAACGTCATCCGCGGGCTCGATTACCTGAAGAAGAAGGCGCCCGCCTCCGCGGCCTTCGGGCACGACAACGTCTACATGGGCGAGTTCGGCGCCTACGAATCGAGTTACATGGGCGACTCCGCACCGTGGCACTCCGCGGCCTCCGATACGGCCTACCGCGCATTGATCGACCTCCAGCTCGACTACGCCTGGCGCTGGGGTGCGCACTACGCCGTGCAATGGGCCTGCTACGACAACGGGCTCCGCACCGGCGTGAGCTTCGATCCCGCCAACCCCACACTGCTCACCGAGGACAAATTCGTCGGCACCTGGCTGATCCGCGCGCGCGCCAGCGCCGGCGATCCGCTCAGCTACACCTTCACCTCCGCCTACGGACGGCTCGCCCGTCTCGCCGGCCGCGTCCTGCACGACGATCCGCTCGCCAGCCTCACGCTCGCCACCGCCACCAGCGGCGGCCTCAGCCTCGCCACCTCCAACCAAGTCTGGGACGAGGACGACCTGCACCGCGTCTACCGCACCACGACCGGCTCCACCGCATCGCTGACCTACGGCACCGACGCGCCGATCGTCGATTGGAACATCTGCGCCTTCCTCATCGACGCCACCACGGCCAGCGGCCGCATCCGCGGTTACACGTCGGCGGACGGCATCACCTGGTCCTCCGCATTCGAATTCACCGAGGTCGACAACTTCGTGCCCGATGCGACCAACGCCCCGACCGCGCGCCGCCTGCATCTCGGGCCGCCCGCCACCGGCGTGCCCACGGGCACGCGCTTCCTGAAGATCGAACTGCACGGCGCGAGCGCGGCCACCGCCACGCAGCTCGGCCACGTGCGGCTCGTCACGGAAGCCGTCTCGACCCTCGACGACGCACTCAACTCGCTCGCGCTGACGACACCCGCGTTGAACAGCGCCAATCTCACCGTCAGCACGACCGCAGCCGCCTACAGCGAAGGCGACGCCGGGCGCGTCTATCGCAACTCCACCGCGCCCGGCTGGTTCGTCTACGAGACGCGCCACGCGCAGGACCTCCGCTTCAAGGTCTATCACTACGGCGCGACGCTGACTGGCAAGGTCGCCGCGCGCGCCTCGTTCGACGGCCAGGTCTGGACGCCGATCGAGCTCAGCTTCGATCCCTCCGTGGCGACGGCGAGCGGCTGGTATCGCACGTGGGTGCGCTCCTCCGCACCACTCCCCGAAGGCACGCGTCACGTGATGATCGAGCTGACCGACCCGGCCAACAGCTGGGCGCAACAAGTCGGCCAGGTGAAATTCGAGCGCATCGACTGATGCCAAGACGGACTCATGCAGTCGGGCGCGATTCCCGGCTGATGAGCTCCTCACAATTGGGGGTCGCCGCTGTCCCAGCGGCGACAGGCGTCGGTGGGGACACCGACGCCCACCACCTGCACGATCCCGACTGAGCCCCGC
>JAMPXH010000195.1 GCA_023701285.1 Candidatus Didemnitutus sp. | reverse complement strand
GGCTCCGCGCGGTTATGCTCGCTCCGCTTCAACGGCAACCACGGGCCGAGGCACACCTCACCCGTATGAAAAAATTCGCCCTGTTCCCCCTCGCCGTGTTGGCCGCCGCCGCCGGCGCCGCCGAACCCGCCTCGCTCCCGGACGCCGTCCGCCAAGGCAAGTTCTCCGTCAACGCGCGCCTGCGTTACGAAAGCGTCCAGCAGACCAATCTGCTCGACGCCAACGCGCTCACGCTGCGCACGCGTCTCGGCTTCACCACGGCGAAATTCGCCGGGTGGCAGTTCTCCGCCGAAGGTGAAAACGTCAGCGCACTCGACGGCGACGCCTACAGCCAATCCGGCCTCAACCCCGCCGCCGGCCCGCGCGCCGTCGTCGGCGACCCCGAGACCACCGAGCTCAACCAGCTCTGGCTCGCCTACTCGTCGGGTCAGACGACCGGCGCGCTCGGCCGCCAGAAGCTGACCTTGGACAGCCATCGCTTCATCGGCGACGTGGGCTGGCGCCAGAATCAGCAGACGTTCGATGCGTTCGTCCTCACCGACAAGTCGCTGCCGAAAACCACCCTGACCTACGCCTACCTCGATCAGGTCAACCGCGTGTTCTCCCGCCGTCACGCACAGGGCCGCTGGGAATCCGAGTCGCACGTGCTTCACGCCAGCTCGACCGCGCTGCCGCTCGGCACGCTCACCGGCTACGCCTACCTGCTCGACTTCGAGAACTCCGCCGCGAACTCCTGCGCCACCTACGGCCTCAGCCTCGTCGGCTCGCGCAAGTTGTCGGACACGGTCACGTTCACCTACCGCGCCGAGGCCGCCACGCAGTCCGACTACGGCTCCAGCACGCTCAACTACTCCGCGCTCTACACCTACCTCGAGGCCGGCCTCGCCGTGAAGCAGGGCTCGTTCGCGCTCGGCCACGAGGTGCTCGGCTCCGACCACAACGTCGGCTTCAAGACTCCGCTCGCCACGCTGCACGCGTGGAACGGCTGGGCCGACATGTTCCTCGCCACGCCGGCCGCCGGCCTGCGCGACACCTACGCGAAGGCCACGGCCAATCTCCCGCAGGCGATCGCGCTCACGGCGTTCTATCACCGGTTCGAGTCCGACTCGGCCAACACCGAATTCGGCACCGAGCTCGACGTCATGCTCACGCGCAAGTTCGGCAAACATTTCACCGGCACGGTGAAGTTCGCCGACTTCCGCCGCGACAGCCTCGCCTTCCCCAATGTGCGGAAGGTCTGGCTCCAGGTCGATTTCGTCTACTGAGCCCGCGCGATCGCGCCACGCCCGCGGTCACGCGCAACCCTGCGCCCCCATGAAAACCCCGGCCCCGCGCCTGCGGTTCCTGCTCGCGCTCAGCCTTGCCGGAGTCATCGGACTCTTCCTCGGCCTCGGCACGCACACGTTCACCTACGCCCACGGGCTGTCGTATTTTTCCAACGACCCGAAGGCCTGCATGAACTGCCACGTCATGCGCGAGCACTTCGACGGCTGGCAAAAATCGCCGCACCACGCCGTCGCCACCTGCAACGACTGCCACACGCCGCGCACCTTCTTCGCGAAATACCTCAGCAAGGCGGAAAACGGCTTCTGGCACTCGAAGGGTTTCACCCTGCAGGACTACCACGAACCGATCATGATCCGCCCGCGCAACGTCGCCGTCCTCCAGCAGAACTGCGTCGAGTGCCACGCGCAGATCGTGGACGACATCAACACCCACCCGGGCGATCCGCAGAAGATGCTCGATTGCCTGCACTGTCACCGCGACGTCGGCCACGGCCCGATCCGCTGAGCCAATTCTTCTCTTTCCTCTTTCTCTCCAACTTTCTCCTTCACCCGCTCTTCCGTCCGTCATGAACACCCACCGTCTCAACTCCCAGCGCGGCCTCGCCACCGCAGGTTACCTCGGCCTCATCGCCGTCTTCGCCCTCGCCACCTTCGGCGTGCTGTTCCTCTACCAAAACATCGTCACCCGCAAAGCGGAGGCGACCAAGGACGTCTTCCGTGTCGTCGAAACCAGCGACGAGACGGTGGACCCCGCGCTCTGGGGGAAAAACTACCCGCGCCAATACGACAGCTACAAGCGCACCGTCGACACCGAGCGCACCACGCACGGCGGCAGCGAGGCCTTCCAGCACCTCGACGAGGATCCGGTCTGGCGCCGCATCTTCGCCGGCTACGGCTTCGCCCTCGATTACCGCGAGGAGCGCGGCCACGCCTACATGCTCGAGGACCAGCGCGAGACCGACCGCGTGAAGAAGCTCAAGCAGCCCGGCGCGTGCCTCCATTGCCACGCCTCCACGTTCGACACCTACCTCAAGGAAGGCCTCAAGGCCGGCGCGCCCGCCGGCAAGGAGAACTGGGAAGCGCAGGTGCAGAAAGGCTTCGAGGTCGTCTGCGCCCTGCCCTACGACGAGGCGAACAAACTCGTCGAGCATCCGGTCTCCTGCATCGACTGCCACGACGGCGAGACGATGAACCTCCGCGTCAACCGCCCCGGCTTCCTCAACGGCATCCGCTCCCTCGCCAAATCCGATTATCCCACGCCGCACCTCCCCTCCATCGAGCGCTGGCGCAAGGGCGACCAGAAGCAGGAATACGATCCGAACACCGAAGCCACGCGCCAGGAAATGCGCTCCATGGTCTGCGCGCAGTGCCACGTCGAGTATCACTTCAAGGGCGACAAGAAGCTCGTCACCTTCCCCTGGGACAAGGGCCTCAAGGTCGAACAGATGGAGGCCTACTACAACGAGGCCGGCTTCAAGGACTGGACGCACAAGGAAACCGGCACCGCCTCGCTCAAGGCCCAGCACCCCGAGTTCGAGCTCTGGAGCCAGGGCATTCACGCGCGCGCCGGCGTCTCCTGCGCCGACTGCCACATGCCCTACCAGCGCGAGGGTGCGGTCAAGGTCAGCAATCACCATGTCCGCTCGCCGCTGCTCAACGTCGCGCAAGCCTGCCAGAGCTGCCACCGCATCCCCGAGAGCGAGATCAAGGATCGCGCGCTCGCGATCCAGAACCGCAACGTCGATCTTCTCAACCGCGGCGAAAAAGCCGTCATCGGCCTGATCGACGCCATCGTCGCCGCGCAAAAAGCCGGCGCGACCGACGCCCAGCTGAAGGCCGCGCGCGACTTCCAGCGCCAGGCCCAGTGGCGCCTCGACTTCATCGCCGCGGAAAACTCGATGGGCTTCCACGCCCCGCAGGAAGCCGCGCGCATCCTCGCCGAGGCGATCGATTACGCCCGCCAGGGCGAACTCGCCGTCGCCCGCGACACGAAGCAGCCCGCGGCCCCCGCCGCGGCCACGGGCGCGCAGTAACGCCGCCCGATTTTCCTCCCGTTCCTCCCCGGCGCGGCTCCCAGCGAGCCGCGCCTTTTTATTTTCCATCTCGCGGG
>JAMPXH010000194.1 GCA_023701285.1 Candidatus Didemnitutus sp. | reverse complement strand
TCAAGCTGCGCTTCGGCCTCGACGGCGAGAAGGAGCTCACGCTCGAGGAGGTCGGCAAGAAGTTCAAGGTCACCCGCGAGCGCATCCGCCAGCTCGAGTATCTCGCCCTCTCCAAGATCCGCCGCCAGATGGCCAAGCACGACAAGCAGCGCACGGCCGACGAGATCGAACAGGAGACCCGCGGCGAGGAACGCGCCCAGATCATCCGCGACTACATCGCCCGCAACAGCAGCGCGGCCTGACCGTTCGCACCGCCTGCCGCGGTCCAGACCACCTTCGCGCCTCCGCCCTGCGGAGGCGCTTTTTTGCGCCCTGCAGGCCAGCTCCTCACGCTCAACTCAGCTCGCACACCCCAACGCGGCGAGCGCGGATTTCACCGGAACCGCCTCTCCAATCACGCAGGTGACAGCGGCTTCTCCATCACCGCGTTCGGCAGCTCGACTCCGCGCGCCTTCACGCTCTGGTGACGCACCAGCACGAAGCCCTGACGCCGAAAAAACGGCTGCGCCGTGACGCTGGCTTGCGTGTGGATGCGCCCCACGCCTCGCGTCACCAGATCGCGCTCGGCTTCCGCGCAGAGCGCCCGGGCGATGCCTTTGCGTTGGTGCGCGTGATGCACGAAGAGGAAGTCGAGGTAGCCCTCGGGCGTCCACGAACAGAAGCCGAGCATCTCGCCGGCACGCTCGGCCACGATGGTGATCTCCGCCGCCAGCTTCATCCGCCAACGATCCAGATCCGGCTCAGCTGGCGCCCACGCGGCACGCTGTTCCGGCGAGTAATGCGCCGCCGTGACGGTGTGGACCGTCGCGTGGAAGAGCCGGGTGAGCGCAGGCAGGTCCTCGGCGCTGTAAGGGCGCAGGTGCATCGCCGGGCAGCGTGCGGCGATGGCGGCACGGCGGCAAGCGGACAGGACGCGGTGCGCGCCGACCGGACAAAAAAAAGACGCCCGCATCGCTGCGGGCGTCTCGAGAGTGTTTCGCGTGCTGCGCGAAGCGTCGAACGTTACTCCTTCTTCGCGGCCTCGTCGAAGATATCGCCGAGGTTCGTGAGGTCGGTGCCGTTGGTCTGCTTGGTGAACTGCTCGTAGGAAGCGGTCTCCTGCGCGAGCTGTTCGGCCGAGTAGTTGGCGGCCTTGATCGAGAGGCCGATGCGACGACCTTCGCGGTCGATTTTCACGACGCGAGCGGTGACCTGTTGGCCGGGCTTGAGCACGTCCTTCACCTTCTCGACCCGCTCTTCGGTGATCTGCGAGATGTGCACCATGCCGTCGATGCCGTCCTTGAGCTCCACGAAGGCGCCGAAGTTGGCGATCTTCGAGATGGTGCCCTGAACGACGTCGCCGATGCGGAAGAACGCATCGATGTCGGTCCACGGATCGGTCATCAGCTGCTTCATGCCGAGGCTGATGCGCTGCTGGTTCGGATCGACGTCGAGCACGATGGCGTCGACTTCGTCGCCCTTCTTGAGGACTTCCGACGGGTGGTTGACCTTGCGGGTCCAGCTCATGTCGGAGACGTGCACCATGCCGTCGATGCCTTCCTCGAGTTCGATGAAGGCGCCGTAGGTGGTCATGTTGCGCACCTTGCCGCGGACGCGGGCGCCCACCGGATAGTTGTGGCGGACCATGTCCCACGGATTCGGCTCGAGCTGACGCAGGCCGAGCGAGATCTTCTGCTCGTCCTTCTGGATGCCGAGGACGACCGCATCGAGCTCCTGACCGACCTTGAGCAGTTCGGAGGGCTTGGTGATGCGCTTGGTCCAAGACATCTCGGTGATGTGGACGAGACCCTCGACGCCCGGCTCGAGTTCGATGAACGCGCCGTAGGGAACGAGGTTGACGACCTTGCCGCGGACCTTGGCGCCGACCGGGAACTTGTGGTCGATGTTGTCCCACGGGTTGTTCTTGGTCTGCTTGAGGCCGAGGGAGACGCGCTCCTTCTCGCGGTTGATGTCGATGACCATGACCTCGATCTCCTCGCCCTGCTTGAGCATTTCGGACGGGTGACCGATGCGGCCCCAGGACATGTCGGTGATGTGCAGCAGGCCGTCCATGCCGTCGAGGTCGATGAACGCACCGAAGTCGGTGATGTTCTTGACGACGCCCTTGCGGACCTGGCCGGGCTGGAGCTTCTCGAGCAGGTCGCGGCGCTTCTGCTGGCGCTGCTCCTCGATGAGCTCGCGGCGGGAGAGAACGATGTTCTTCCGCTCGTGGTTGATCTTGAGGACCTTGAAATCGTAGGTCTGGCCGAGATACTGATCGAGGTTCTTCGGCGGCTGGATGTCGATGTGCGAGGCCGGCAGGAACGAGTCGACGCCGATGGAGACGACGAGACCGCCCTTGACCTTGGTCTTCACGCGACCCGCGACGACGGTGCCTTCCTGGCACTTGAGGAGAATGTTCTCCCAGTTCTTCTTCTGCTGGGCCTTCTCGTAGGAGAGGACGGGATTGCCTTCCTTGTCCTCGAGCTTCTCGAGGAGGACTTCGATGGAGGAGCCGATCTGCAGCTCGCCCAGGTCGAAGAATTCATTGGCCGGGATGGCGCCTTCGGCTTTGCCGCCGATATCGACGATAACTTCGTTGGCGCGGATTTCCGTGATCGTGCCCGGGATCATCGTGCCTTCCTTCAACTTATCGAAGGAGGACTGCTCGAGCAGCTGTTCCATTAATGAACTCATTGGACTGTGAAACCGAAGACGAACGTCGCACTCCTGGGCGCGCGCCTTCCGGCGATGGGCCCTTGCGGACCCGTGGGTTGATGGTTGCTAACTGAAAAAGCCGGTGGGAGTGCCGCGGCGGCACCGGCTGAGTTGAAAGAACGCCGCGAAAGGGGACGAAAGTCCCGAAAGGACTCTCCCCTCGCAAGGATAATTTGCAGCTCCGCCAACGCCCGCGTCCGAGTCGCCGGAGCGCGCTAAATTCGGCAAAATCCCAGCGCACGTAAAAGACCACAAGCGACTTAACCACATTAACTTGGAATTCTTCTTTCGCCGAACTGGCCTCACAAAATCCGGCCCACTCCCGGCACCCGGCGCAGCCCAGCAGCCGCGGCCCAGCTCGCCGCAATCGCTGCGGCGGTCACCGCGACCGCTTTGACGAAACCCGGCGCATTCACCTCCAGCAACGCCCACTGCAGCCAAGTCACAATCGCGTAATGCACCAGATACATTCCGAAGGCATTCCGCGCCAAGCTCGCCAGCACCGGCCCGGGGGACCGCGGCTTGCGCGCCACATAAGCCAGCAGCGCAAACGTCGTCGTCACACCGGTCAGTGCAAACAGCACCGTCGCAACCACCCCGACCAACGTCGACGGCTGCCCCTTGCCGTTCAAGGTCACCCACACAATCAGCGAGGCGACGAAGCTCACGAACACCCCGCCCGCCACGCCCTGCCAGGCAATC
>JAMPXH010000193.1 GCA_023701285.1 Candidatus Didemnitutus sp. | reverse complement strand
TCACCCCCACCCACCGGGTCGCGCAATACCGCCGCGGCCGGCACGCCGAGCAGCGGGTGCGCATTCGCGGCACCGTCACCCTGCAGCGCCCGGGCCGGGAGATTTTCCTGCAGGACGCCACTGGCGGCCTGCGCGTGCAAACAACCCAAGCCGAGCGCTTCGCGCGCGGCGATGTCATCGATGCGGTCGGATTCGTCGAATACGATGGGCACCTGCCACTCCTGCGCGACGCCGTGCTCCGCCGCGTGGCCGACGGCGGCGCACCCGTGGCGCCGCGCCGGGTGCCGTTCCTGGAAATCGCGCGCGGCGAACACCACGGCGAATACCTCACCCTGCGCGGGCGCATCGTCGACCGCACGACCCGGCCGCACACCCTGCCCAACGGACAGGCGGCCGGCTTTGTCACGACGTGGCTGGTGCAGGGCAGCGACATCACATTCACGATGGAGCACGTCAGCCCGACCGAGAGTCCCGCCCTGGACGAAATCCCGATCGGCAGCGTCGCAGAGGCGGATGGCGTCTGCGTTTCCACGATCGACGCCGGAGCCAAGCTCACCGCGCTGCTGTTGCTGGTGCCGGACTTGGCGGATCTCCGCGTCCTGCAGAAGCCCAGCTGGCTCACGCCCGCCCGCCTGCTCATCGGCCTGGCGTTCCTGAGCGCCGGGCTCGTGATCGTGGTCGCCTGGCTGCTCACGGTATCGAAAAAGAACGCCGCGCTGCGGCGCCTCGTCGGCGAACTGGAACAGGCGCAACGCGGGCTGCAGGAGGCGCACGACACGCTCGAGCAGAAGGTTGCCGAACGTTCGGCCCAGCTGCAGGTCGAGATGACCGCCCGCAAGACCGCCGAGGTGCAGTTCAAAGCCATTCTCGTCGAGCGGACCCGCCTCGCCCGCGACCTCCACGACACGCTCGAGCAGACGCTCGCCGGCATCGCGTTGCGCCTGAACGCCGCGGCCAAGCTCTCGCGGCGCGACCCAGAGACTTCCGATACGCACCTGCAGCTCGCGCGCAACTGGCTCCATCAAAGCCAGGTTGGGCTGCGCCGCTCGATTTGGGACCTCCGCTCGCGCGAACTCGAGCAGTTCGACCTCGCCCACGCCCTGAAGTGCAGCGCCGAACAGCTCGTGCACGGCACGGAGATCGAACTCGATATTCAGACGCAGGGCACCGCGCCGCGACTGCCCGAGGTCGTCGAGGAGAACGTGCTCCGCATCGGCCAGGAGGCGCTGACCAACATCGCCAAGCACGCGCAAGCCACTCGTGTCAGCATCCGGCTCGACTTCGACCCGCGCGTGCTTCGCCTGCGGATCGAGGACAACGGGGTCGGGTTCGACCAGGCCGGAGCGCCCGGCGAAGGCCATTTTGGTCTCACCGGGATGGCCGAACGGGCCAAGCGCCTTGCCGGCGGCCTCAACATCGCGAGCGGGTCCGGACGAGGCACGTTGATCACCGTCGAAGTGCCGCTCAACCCGACAGCGGAGCCGGCCGCTCCCGAATCCGAATCCCCATGAGTCAAAAACCGCCCCTGCGCGTGCTGGTGGCGGACGATCATTTCATCGTCCGCAGCGGCCTGGTTGCCCTCATCGACTCGGAGGCCGACATGAAAGTCGTCGCGCAGGCGACCGATGGCGTTCAGGCACTGGAAGCCTTCGGGCGCCAGCGGCCGGACATCACGCTAATGGACCTCCGCATGCCGCTGCGCAGCGGCACGCAGGTGATCGAGGCCATTCGCCGCGAATTTCCCGCCGCGCGCATTCTCGTGCTCACGGCTTACAACGGCGACGAGGACATCCACAAGGCGATCGCCGCGGGTGCACGGGGCTATCTGCTGAAAAGCTCGACCGGGGACGATCTGATCCCGGCAATCCGCGCCGTCGCGGCCGGCGGCCGCTGGATTCCCGGCGATGTGGCCAGCCGTCTCGCCGTGCGCAAGGACGACGAGGCCCTGACGGCGCGCGAGATCGAAGTGCTGCGCGAGATTGCGAAGGGCCGGGCGAACAAGGAAATCGCAAGTCACCTCGCGATCTCGGAGAACACGGTGAAGGACCACCTGAAGAACATTCTCGGCAAGCTCCACGCGGCCGCACGCACGGAAGCGGTGACCGCCGCGGTGCAGCGCGGCATCATTGAACTGTAATCCCGGATTCCGACTTCAGGCCTTCGCGGCAAAAAGCCGGAAAGGGCTGCCTGCCCCGACTTTTCCGGAGCCGCGTTTCTCCGCTTCACGGCGGGGCGTAACACTCCTCCCGCTTTTTGAATAATCGCGGAATGCGGGGGAACACCACGCGTCGCGCGGCATGGGGCAGTTGGGACACGGATCGCCCGCCCCGGTTCGAGGCGGTTGTTCGCGGTGCGGGCGTGCCCAAGACGGGCCGCGGTGGCGGGCGCTATTTTCCCGGACGCTGGTAAACGCGCACGAAATCGACTTCGAAGCGCTGCGGAAACGCGGACTCGTCCACGCCCTTCTCGGCGCCCCAATCGCCGCCGACGGCGAGGTTGAGGATGAGATAAAACGGGCGCGTGAACGGCCAGCTTTCCCAACCGCGGCCGTCGTCCTTGGCGGTGAAGAACAGCGCGTCTTCGAGATACATGCGGACCTCGCCGGGCTCCCATTCGAGGATGTAGGTGCGGAACGCGGTCGTGGCGTCGGCGACCTGCACCGTGCCGGTGCGCTGGGTGTTGTTGCGCCATTGGTGCAGGCGGCTGTGGAGCGAGCCGTGCACGACGCCGAGGTTGTGGCCGACATGCTCCATGAGATCGATCTCGCCGTTGTCGGGCCACTTGCCGTCGCCGAGGTTCCAGACCGTCGGCAGCAACCAGACCGCGGGCCACGTGCCGCGGCCGGAAGGCACGCGCACGCGGACCTCGAAGCGGCCGTAGAGCCAGTCGGTGCGACCCTTGGTGACGAGACGCGCGGAGGTGAATTTGTTTTTCTCGAACGGCTCGCGATGCGCCTCGATGACGAGGTGGCCGTTTTCGACCCGGGCGTTTTCGCGGCGGTCTTGCGTGTAGAATTGCAACTCGCGGTTGCCCCAGCCTTCGCCGCCGACGTCGTAGGCCCACTTCTTCGGATCGGGCGCGCCGGGCTGGTCGAATTCGTCGGACCAGACGAGTTCCCAGCCGGCGGGAGCGGCGGCACGGGCGAGCGTGGCGGTGAGGGCGAGGAGAATGAGGCGGCGGCGAATCATGGCGTGCGAACGTAAGTGTGGATGGCGCGGGCGGGGATGGTGCAGGCGAGCGTCTCGCCGGCGGCGGCGAGGGTGAAGGTGGCAGGCGCGTCGGTCTTGTTCATCACGACGGTGACGAGCGAGCCGTCGGGATTCTGGAAGGAGACGGAGTCGAGTCCGGCGATTTCGTTCGAGGCGATGCGGTGCGCGCCGGGCTGCACGAACTTGGAAAAGTGCGCGATGTAGTAGAACGAGGCGCCGTAGCTGACTTGT
>JAMPXH010000082.1 GCA_023701285.1 Candidatus Didemnitutus sp. | reverse complement strand
CGCCGCGAGCACGCCGCGCGACTCGGCGCGCAACTGGTCGCGCAGCAACAGCCGCCCGACGAGCCCGGGCGCAACGACCCAGACCTCGGAAAATTCCGCCGCGGCCGGCGGCACCTTCTCCAGCCACTGCGCGAACGGGCCCGCCGCCACCAGCTCACGACGGCCGAGGAAGGCGTGGCCGCCGTCGACCTGCGCGCGCACGCCCTGGCCGGTGATCGACTCGAAACGCTCGATGGCGCGCAACCCGACGGCCTCCTTGCGCGCATGCTGCGTGATGGCCCGCGCGATCGGATGATGCGAATTGCGCTCCAACGCGTGCGCGAGTTCGAGCAGGTCGCGTTCGCGCCCGGCCGGGAAACTCTCGACGGAGACGACCGCGAGTTCGCCCGTCGTCAGCGTGCCGGTCTTGTCGAGCGCGACCGTGTCGATGCCGGCCATTTTCTCGATCGCGGCGCCGCCGCGGAACAGCACGCCGTGCCGCGCGCCCCAGGCGATGGCGGCGAGGATCGCCGACGGGATCGACAGCACCAGCGCGCACGGGCTGGCCACGACCAGCAGCGTCATCGCGCGATAGAACGCGGAAGTCTGCTCCGCGGTGCTGGCGAAGGCCGGCAGCCCGAAACCGAGCCACCAGACGAAGAACATCGCCGCGACCGCGCCGAGCACCACCAGCGTGTAGTTGCCGCCGAACCGGTCGGTCAGCCGCTGGCTCGGCGCCTTGAGCTTCTGCGCCGTCTGGATGAGCCGCACGATCTTCTGCAGCGTGCTCTCGGACGGCAGGCGCGTGACCGTCACTTCCACCGCGCCCCAGAGATTGATGGTGCCGCTGAAGACCGGGGCGCCCACACCCTTCTCCACCGGCACGGATTCGCCCGTGAGGTTGGATTCGTCGCTCGCGGTCTCGCCGCGCACGACCTCGCCGTCGGCGGCGAACAGCTCGCCCGGTTTCACCGCCAGGCGGTCGCCGACTTTCAACGCGTCGATCGTCACCACGTGCTGCGTGCCGTCGGCGTCGACCACGGTGGCCTCCTTCGGCGCCGTGTGCAGGAGCGAGGACACCTCGCGCTGCGTGCGATCCATCGCATAGGCCTCCATCGCCCCCGAGGCGGAGAAGAGGAACAGCAACAGCGTGGCCTCGCCCCACGCGCCGACCAGCACCGCACCCACGGCGACGGCGAGCATCAGGAAATGGATGTCGAGCCGGCGCTCGCGCAGGTTGGCCCACGAATCGATCGCCGCATCCCAACCGCCGCCCACGAGCGCGATGCCATAAAGCGAGAACACCAGCCAGCCGGGCGCGCCGAGTTGCTCCGCGCCGAAGGCCGCGAGGCCCGCGACGCCGCAGATCGCGGCGAGCGCGGCGAGCAACTTCCATTCGCCTTCCTCATGCCCGTGATCGTGATCGTGCTCCTCGCCGGCGGCCGGTGCGGTCTCGGGCGCGTCGAGCGCGTAATCCTTCCAACGGTAGAACGCCGGCGCGGTCGCGCAGGTCGGTCGCTCGACCGTGGTCACGTCGCCCGCGCGGCTCACCACGAAGCCCGGTTGCGTCACCGAACCACCGCCGCCGGCGCGCCCCGCGGCCAGCTTCGCCTCGATGGCGAGCAGCACTTGGTGGATCTGCTGGTCGAGTTGCGCGGCATCGACGGCGCCGAGCGTGGCGACCGACACCGTCAGGTCCGCCGCGTTCACGCGCACGGCGGCCACCGCCGGCTGCGCCTGGAGAAAACGGATCAGCTCCTGCGTCCACTCCGTCCCGTGTTCGGTGCCTTCAGCCATGGACGGACGGTTGCTCCGGCCGCAGGGACCCGCAAATAAATTTGCGCCGCGCGCACGTCATGAGCTGAGTCGCTGGCGATGATTAGCCTGAACGAGGGAGGCGGAGGCAGCGCCTCGCGCGCAGCAGAGCTGACGGCGGCCGTCTTCGCCGCCGACGGCTGGCTGTGCACGAGTCTCAGTCTCGAACACCGACCCGAGCAGGAGCGCATGGCCCTCGCGGTGGCGGCGGCGATGACGGGCGATTCGTCGCTACTCTGCGAAGCGGGCACGGGCGTCGGCAAGAGTCTCGCCTACCTCATTCCGGGCATCGTGCACGCCGTCGACACGCGGCGCCAATTCCTCGTCTCGACCCACACCAAGACGCTGCAGGAGCAGATTCGCGACAAGGACCTCGCCAACTGCCGCCGCCTCTTCGCGGCCGTGCCGGAGCTCGCCGCGTATCGCGATTTCACCAGCGCCGTGCTCATGGGCAAGGGCAACTACCTGTGCCCGACGCGGCTCAAGCGCGCGCTGGCGGAGCAGCAGGAATTGTTCGCCACGCCCGAGCAGGAACAGCTCGCCCGCCTCGCGCGCTGGGCGCAGGAGACCGAGACCGGCCTCCTCGCCGACCTGCCCGAGCGCGTCGCGCCCGACGTGTGGGACGAGGTCTCGGCCGACTCCGACGCCTGCTCCGCGAAGCATTGCGACGGCAGCGTGTGCTTCTACCAGCGCGCCAAGAAGCGCCGCGACGCGGCGCACCTCGTCATCGTCAACCACAGCCTCCTCTTCACGCTGATGGCCGTGCACGACGCGCAGGGGAAATCGCCAGCGCGCGGCATCCTGCGCCTCGACGATTTCGCCGTGCTCGACGAGGCGCACACCGTGCCCGACATCGCCACGGAGCACCTCGGCCTCGCGCTCAGCTCCACCGGTCTGCGCCGCCAGCTCCACGCCCTCTTCAACCCGAAGCGCCGCAAGGGACTCTTCATGCGCCACAAGGACGCCGGCGGCCAGCGCGCAGTCGAGATCGCCTTCGAGCAGGCCGACCACTTCTTCGCCAACGTCGCCGAGCGCATCCCGGCCGGCTCCAGCCTGCAGCGCTGGCGCGAGGCCGACGCCGTCGAACACCTGCTTGCCGGCCCGCTCAACAGCGTCGTCGCGCGCCTCGACGCGCTCCGCACCAGCCTGCCGCCCGAGGACATCGCGCACGTCGAGGTGGAGACGAAGCAGAAGCGCCTCTCCGCCTACCGCGACGCGATCAAATCCTGGCTCGATCTCGCGCGCGAAGGCGACGTGCACTGGGCCGAGATGGCGGACCGCCGCAAGGAACTCGTCGTCACGCTCCGCTCCGCCCCGCTCGACGTCTCCGCCGAGCTGCGCCGCCGCCTCTTCGCCCGCGAGACCTCGTGCGTGCTGACGAGCGCGACGCTCGCCACCGGCAGCACGATCGAGCCATTCCGCGAGCGCGTGGGCGCGCACGGCGTGGAGACGGTGATCGAGAAATCGCCCTTCGACTACGAGCGCCACATGCGCGTCTATCTCGCGGCCGACATCCCCGAGCCGGCGGCCAAGGCCGAGGGGCGGCTCGCACTCGAGGCCATCGCCGACTACGTGCGCTTCTGCACACTGCGTTGCGGCGGCGGCTCGCTCGTGCTCTTCACCAGTTACCGCGACCTGCTCGACGTCTCGCGCCGCCTCGCGCGCGACTACGCGGACGCCGGCCGGCCGATGCTGGTGCAGGAGGCGGGCGTCTCGCGCTCGGAACTGGCGGAGCGCCTCCGCGGCGCGGGTAACGCCGTGCTGTTCGGCACCGAGAGTTTCTGGACCGGCATCGACATCCCCGGCCCGGCGCTCTCGCAGGTCATCATCACGCGCTTGCCCTTCGAGCCGCCGAACCATCCCGTCGCCCAGGCGCGCGCCGAGTGGGTCGCCTCCGAGGGCGGCAATCCCTTCGCCCAACTCGCGCTGCCCGAAGCGCTGGGCAAATTCCGCCAAGGCATCGGCCGCCTCATCCGCAGCAAGACCGACCGCGGCATCATCACCCTGCTCGACCCGCGCGTGCTCACCAAGGCTTACGGTCGCGAATTCGTGGCCAGCCTGCCCACGCCGCACTTCGAGCGGATGACGCGCGAGGACCGCGAGACGGTTTTTCTTCCTTTCATTTGAAGCGTCCCCGGCCCACGTTGGCACGGTCATGAAGCTGAGTGCGTCCGCCGCCACCGACATCGGTTGTGTCCGTTCCGAGAACGAGGACAGCCTGCTTTGCAGCGAGCCCCTGCGGCTCTTCGCGGTCGCGGACGGCATCGGCGGGTTGCCGGGCGGCGCGCAGGCCAGCCAGGCTGCGCTGCGTTTCCTCGAAGACTGGTTCCTCCAGCACGGTCATGCGGCGCTCCCCGACTACGCCGAGGCCGTGCGGCAGGTGAACGAGAAGGTCTTCCTCCTCGGCCGCGAGATCAGCCCGCGCTACGGCATCGGCACCACGCTCACGCTCGCGCATTTCCGCGCCCGCACGCTGCAGGTGCTGCACGTGGGCGACAGTTTTCTCTTCCGCCTCCGCGCCGGACGCATCGAGGCCCTGACCACCGAGCACAACCTCGAGAATGAGATGCGGGCGCGCGCCGCCCGCGGCGAGCCCACGGTGCCGCTGCTGGAAAACCGCGCCGCGCTCACGCGTTGCGTCGGCCAGCCGCCGCCGTTGCAAGGCGATCTCCACGCGCATGACGTCGCGCCCGGCGACCGTTACCTCGTGTGCACCGACGGCGTCACGCGCTGCATCGAGCCGCGCGAGCTGCAACGCCTGCTCGGCGCCGCCGACACGCCGGCCGGCATCGCGCGCGCGCTGTGCGCGCTGGCGCGCGAACGCGGCGGGCTCGACAACGCGACGGCGGTCGTGGTGTTCGTGGATTGACCTTTCGCGCATGAGCTCCGCCCGTTTTGCCGCCCTCGTGGCGGCCCAGCCCGGGAACAAGATGTTCCGCTTCAGCCTCGCCCAGGCCCTGCTCCGCGAGGAGAAGCCCGTCGAGGCCGTGCCGCACCTTGAGTTCTGCGTCGCCGCGCAGGCCGACTGGATGATGGCGCGCATCCTCCTCGGGAAAACCCTGCTCGCCCTCGGTCGCCCGGACGAGGCGAGGCCTTGGCTCGAAGACGCGCTGCGCCTCGCCATCGAACAGCACCACGAGGACCCCGAGCGCGAGTTGCGCGCGATCCTGAGCGAGCTTTAGGATTTCGCCACCGAGGGCACAGAGATCCAATCCGAGATCCACGGAGAGAAAACTCCGTGACCTCGGTGCCTCCGCCTCCCGGCTCGGTGCCGGACAACTTCAGCCCCAAAGCGGCGCCGGGTAGCGGCCGGCGGCGACGAGTTCACGGATGGCCTGTTGTGAGGCGGCGAGGTCGTCGCGATACGTGATGCCGAACCAGGCGTCGTCGCTGCGCAGCAGGGCGATCTCCGTCGCGCCGCGCTGGTTGAGCTCGCTCAACGCCGTGGGCAGGTAGAACTCCGCCTTGGGCTCGGCGCCGTGCGCAGCGAGGAAGTCGGCGAAACCGTGCTCCAACTGCGCGAAGATGGCCGGGGTGAAACCCCAGAAATTCATCGAGACCGTCTCCTCGCCCGTGAGCTCGTGCGCGACGCCCTGCGCGTCGGTGTAGCGCGCGCCGGCGGGCGTGCGGCTGATCTGCGTCAGCTCGGTGATGCGTTGCAGGCGCCCGGCCCCGTCGATAGTGCAGAGGCCGCGGCTGACCGTGCCGTGTTCGGACAGGGTCTGGCGGAGCGGATAGCCGACCAGCGCGCAACCGGGCGAGCGGGCGAAGTGTGCCGCCAGCGCGCGGTAGCCCGCGGCGCCGTAGAAATCGTCGGCATTGATCACCGCGAAGGGCCGCTGCACGGCGTGGCGCGCGGCGAGGACGGCGTGGCCGGTGCCCCAGGGCTTCGTGCGTGCCGCCGGCAGCGAGCGGGCGCGCGCGCAGGCGGGCAGATCATCGATCTCCTGAAACACGTATTCGACGTCGATCTGGCCCTCGATGCGCTGGCCGATGGTCGCGCGGAAGTCGGCCTCGATGTCCTTGCGGATGACGAGCACCGCGCGGTCGAAGCCGGCGCGCCGGGCGTCGAAGAGGGAATACTCGATGATGAGCTCGCCGTGCGGCCCGACAGGCTGGACCTGCTTGAGGCCGCCGAAGCGGCTGCCCATGCCCGCAGCGAGGATGACGAGGTCGTAACTTTGCTTAACCACGGTTGAGACGAAACACACGGACCCGCCTACGCCAAGCTTTGCTTGGACTCCGGCGGGCAGGTGCCCGGCCAGCCCGTTGGAATCAAAAGTGGCGGCGGGCGAATTCGCGACCGGAGCCGGTCTTCAGGTATCGTTCGAAGGCGCGTGCTTTGGGTTCGTTATCGAAGGCGGCGTAGAAACCGATGCGCCATGGGTGAAACTTCGCCGTGTGCGCGGAGAGGCCGGCGTTGTGCTCACGCAGCCGCGATTTCAGGTCCGACGTGCTGCCGATGTAGCGTTCACCGGGGCGCGAAAGGCTTTCCAGGATGTAAGCGTAATACATGCATGGCCCGTGCTCGAAGGTTATGAGCGATGACCGAAGGCTCAACGCTCCATTTTCGTCTACGTCCAGGCGGACGCCGCATCGCAACGCATTCACCTGGGTTGGCCCGCCTACTCCGACATCCGACGGGGTGGCCCGCCAACCGTAGACCCCACAGGGGCGAAGGTTGGTGCCAGAGGGCAGGATTGAACTGCCGACCAACCCCGACGAGTCGGGGCTGCTCTATGGCGCTGATCGGCCGAGATGCTCCGCCACCTTCATGGGATTTTTCCAGCTCTTCAGAAGGCGCTCCACGCGAACGGCTTCGCTGCGCGTCGGGAAGGAGCGATACGCCACCAGCGTGATATCTCCGCCCAGACGGCGCGTCGTGTGGGTTTGCCCTCGCCGGTGCTGAGCTAAACGAGACTCCACATCGCTCGTCTGGCCGATGTAATGACGACCATTGGCGCCTCGCAGGAGGTAAACAGAAAACATGCTCACAGCATGGCTGTTGAAGTTGGTGCCAGAGGGCAGGATTGAACTGCCGACCAAGGGCTTATGAGTCCCCTGCTCTACCACTGAGCTACTCTGGCATTTTCAACTTCGACCTCGCGGCCGAAGAACGGCGTAAAAGCCACAGATTTCCCGAAAAATCCACAAGATTTTTCTCAGATGTCGTCCGGTCCCAGCCAGCGGAAGTAGATTACGACGAACCGGCGGCCGAATGCCCCTGGCATCATCTCCGGAGTCCGCTGCACGATAGCTTCACAGTAGGCTGTTGCTTCAACCTGCGTTGGATCGGCCGGGTTAGTCGCTTCACCGTAGGCTCGCACTCGGAAAGTATCAGACCTCACCGTCAGCAATGGCGCGAGCGCATTGAAAACCTGTTGCGAATTGGGTGACCCGCTGGCGGAAAAAATGGTCGTCAAATAGGTTTCGAAGCCTGCGGTGGAAGTGAAGGGCGCGTTAATGGCCTTGCCGACTGTTGCAGCGGCGAAGTTGTTGCCGATGGCCTGACCGCGCGCGTTCACCTGCGTGATCGGCGTAGCCCCCGGCAAAGCGTTGTAAGTTTCTAACATGCTCCGCCAAACCTGCGTGGACGTCGTGTTCACATTGATCATCCCTGTCCTGTATTCGTTACCCACCAGGAAACGGTTCGTGAGGGTTACATAGTGGAAACAATCTTGGAGAACGGCTTTAGTAACTTGGGTGCCGATATGATCGAGCTGCTCGTAACTTAACAAAGCCGAGGTTGAGTTGCTCGCCTCAACAGCGCTTTTGAGTTTTAATTGGTCTGACAGCATCGACGAGCCTATGAAGGGCGAGACAGAAGGGATTGCGCGATTTCCTACTGGGGCGTATGCGGCAAATTTGGTCCCCTCGTCGATGACCACGAAAGCGTATCGCCCGACATTAACGACAGGGTCGACTAAGCTAGGAATAACAATATCAATTTTTCCAGCGACCACATGTTGTTTTTCGACATTAGCTGAAGTTGAACTCGAATTGCCGACGCTGCCTGCGGCCACCAAGCTGACGGCTTCAGTGCCAACGCTTGTCGGACTTGTCGCTCCTGACGCGAGCCACGTCACAAAACTTCCATCGTTGCGCCAAACTCCACACCAATGCCGTGTCGAGGCAGCGCTGGTCGACGCAACCCCTGCCACCCCCGCCATTGCGGTAACAGCTTCGTCTGGCCCGGCGGTCCGTTGAAGTTCACCTATAGCTACCGCAAGACCAGTCAGCGTATTCTGTCGTGCCTGCAATTGAGCCGCGCTGCTTGCCGAGATCTGCCCGTTTACGCGCACCAGAACACTGAGTGCAAAAACGGCGAGCACCAGCAAGCCCAGCAGCGCGAGCGTGAGCACCAACGCAAAGCCTCTAGTCGAACGATTCACCGACCGCCTCCCTTTACTTCAATGCGCCGAACATAAACGGTCGAGTTTGTCTCCACGACCGCCCACCACCATGCGGCGTCGGTGGTGTAGTTCGATGGCCGCGCGACCGTTCCCTGCTCTATCGCGGCGATCTGGCGCGCGCCCTCTTCCGACAGCACGCGAATCATCACGTCCGCCACATCGGGATAGCGATTGGCATCCGCGGCACCACCGGGATCGCGTGCCACGTGCGAGAGATCGCCGGTATCGGCAGGGAAAATGCGTCGGAGCGAACCATCGACGGCCCGAACGTAAAGCCATACGCCAAAGTCGACTGTATTGCTGAGAATCACATCGCCGACGTTTGGGACCGAAAGCGCGGTGCCGTAGCCGACCGTCACGTCGTTTCCGTTGGTGAAGCTGGTAGATGACGACACCGCCGCGCGATAAAGCGCGTAACGGATCTCCGCGGGATTAGTTACTGATATGGAGCCGGTCTGCGGCCGACGGGCCATGTGATAGGCAACCGCTCGCGGCAGTGCTCCGTCGTTGCCTGAATCTGCTACTGCGCTGACAAACCGCAGCCAAGCCCCTGAAACTCCGAAACGGGCATCCGAGACTGTCGCATTGCGCCCGTCATCGCGCGTCGGCAGCGGGTTCAGACTTTCGGCTGTGGAGGGCTTCATGACCGAACCGATCTGCCATCCTCGGGTCGCGAGGCTGCTCGATTCATTTATGATGTCCACAGCTAGCCACGTCGTCGTCGAATCCGCGCGGAAAACGCCCGCGTGCAAGTCGCGCTCAAGGAAATCCAGCGCGAGCTTCGCTTGTGCCGAGGTGGAGAAACGATCCTGCGTGCGACGCCAAACGTTCAGCGTGCTCGTCGTGACGGAAAGCATCACCGCAGCCATGCCTAGCGTGAGCGTGACGGCCACCAACAACTCAAGCAACGTGAAGCCCTGGACACGGCGTCTCATCGGTTGATTGCGCAAGTAAAGGTGAGTGAACTGCGATTCTCGATGGCGACAGGCGAACCGGCATCGGCCACGCGATAGGGCCACGACACGCGAACATAGACCGGCAGGACGGTGCCCGTAGCTTCGTAGGCCAGCGGCGCCGAGGGGAATCGCCAGATTTCGACCAGGAAATACTGTTCGCGAGGCAGCAGCGCATCACTGGCAGACGGAGCGAGGTAACTAAGGGTATGCAATCGAGCCCCGTTGTGCGCCGCCACGAAAGCCAGCCCGTTGTCCAAAGGTGCGTTCATCACCGGCGCGTTCGTTGCCAGCGCGTCGAAGCCACCGACAGCGGCGAGTCGCTGCATCTCTATTCGCAACGCATCGGGCAGTCGCTGCGCCACGAGCGCGTCAGCCGATGCGGCCGACTCCGCGGTTAGCGCCGGCAACAACGCGAGAACGACGGCAATCGCGCTGGCGAATACACCGACAGCGATCACAACCTCGACGAGTGAAAATGCCCTGCGCATCATCTGTTCAGAAACCCGTGCGGCTATTGATCAACGTAGCAACGCCATACGTGCTGAGGGTTAATCCGCGGACCTGTTCAGGATGCGTCAGCTCGACAGGCGCCGCCCCGGAAGTATAGGAGCCGGGGGCGCGCCCTCGCCCCGCTGCGATTACGATGTCGCCCGCCGCACCGGTCGTGCCGGCGGCAGCGAAAGGAATGCTGATCCACTGTTCGACTACTCCTCCGTCGATTGATTCCGTGATGATGTTGCCATTGCGGAGTGCGGTGGACCGCAAATTGGAGCCGTCGTGCTTTGTCCAAGAAGTATCCGTCGCCGCCAGCAGCCCTGCGGGAAATGAGAAATTGCCGGGCATGACGTAGGCTCCCTCGGGCAAGAAGGCGTCCGTAACGGACTGCCACGCCCCGTTTACCTGCACTTGTAGCACGAGGTGTCGCAGAAAACGCGTCGGTGCTGTGCTGTTCGTAGCGTCGAACTGGATCAAGATGCGGCTCGACTGACCGGAGGAGGCCGCCTTGGTGCGCGCAGCGACAATCAGATTTGCGAGCGTGCTCTGCGCCGATTGCAGCGCCGCGCCACGCGTAGATCCGAGTGTATTGATGAGGATGAACGAGAACGCGGAAATGAGGCCGACAACCACGAGCAACTCGAGCAGCGTGAAGCCGCGACTTGGGGCGCGCCCTGAGCGGGTCGGGCTCATTTCCAGCTGAGGATGAACTCCGGATTCGCCGACGTCGCGTTCGGTGCGGCGCAGTAGAGCACGACGCCGGCGCGCAGGCCGGTGGCGGGGATGTCGGTGTCGCTGCCGCCCGAACTCGGGCGGGCGGTGGTGCCGTCGGGCAAGGCGACCACCGGATACGAGGCGTAATCCGAAGTGTCGATCCGGCCGTCGAGGTTGCGGTCCACCAGCACGGCGATGGAGAGATTGTCGAAGGCGTCGTGCAGGAAATGGGGATAGACGGCGTTGGCGTCGGTGAACTCGCCTTCGCCGAAGCTGTAGAACGGGATCCGTTTGCGGTTCTGCGTGGCGGGTGTGGAGCCGGCGGTCAGGTCGCTCCCGTCGCGCTTGCGGCCGGCGAGGATGTCGTGGAACAGGTGTTCGCCGGTGAGTGTGGTGGTCGCGCCGCCGTTGACGAGGCCGCTGGCGTGGAAGGCCGGATAGTAGCCGTATTCGCTGCGGAAGCTCTCGATGGCGGCGGCCCATTGGGCGAACTGCACCTTGGTCTTGGCGCGGTTGGCGGATTTGCGCGCGGCGCCGATGCTGGGGAAGATCAGCGCGGCGAGGATGCCGATGACTGCGATGACGGCGAGCAGCTCGAGCAGGCTGAAACCGCGGCTTCGCCGGCGGGCTGAACGCTGAACGCTGAACGCTGAAGGCTTCATCAGGGCCGGTTTGCGTAGAGGTTGTCCACGTTGGCGTGGGCGTTGTAGTCGACGATGCCGGTGGGGGCCGGCGGCTCGTGGCAGCTGAATTCCGTGGCGTCGGAGCGCGCGCCGTCGGGGCCGACGGAATAGAGCACGTAGCCGGGCTGGGTCCAGGTGGCGCCGCTGCCGCTGCGGTAGTAATAAACGTAGCGGTTGCCCCAAGGATCGAGCAGCGCGTTCAGCTCGGGGGCGCTGACCAGTGCGGCGGTGGCCATGCCGGTGTCGGCGGTCTCGGTGGAGAAGCGCACGAGCTCGATGAACTCGCGGCCGCGGGGCTGGAGCTCGTTGATCTTCGGGCCGTAGAAGCCGGTGAGCGCGTTGTAGAGGCGCACGTTGGCGTGGTCGGCGGCGATGGGCGTGAGGGGCAGCGCGAAGTTCACCGCGCCGGCCTGCGGGTAGTCGCCGTATTGGCGCTTGTAGCTCTCCAACGCGGCGGAGAGCACCGCGAGCTCGGCCTTGGCTTGCGCGACCTTGCCGGCGGTGGAGGCGCGCCGGCCGACGCCGATGACGATGCCGGTGAGCACGGCGATGATGGCGATGACGGCGAGCAGCTCGAGGAGCGTGAAGGCTCGCGGGGCCGGGTCGGGTGCGGGGCGGGCGCGGAGGAGAGGTGAACGGGGGGCGACGGGCATTGGGGTGGATGCCGGATGGAGCAGACGGTGTTCCAGATGGACGGCGGAGCCGGGGGTATCAATCCAGAAGGTGCCGGTCATGAATGAGTCCCCGCCTTGCGGCGAGGGCGGACATGAACACGCCCCGCGGGATGGCGGGGCGTGGAACGGACCGGGCAAACGAAGGCGCGAGGGACGCGGTTCACTCGTCGTCGGACTTCAGCGCCGCGATGACGGAGAAGTCCTCCAGGGTGGTCGTGTCGCCCTTGATCTCGCCGGAGGTGGCGAGCTCCTTGAGGAGGCGGCGCATGATTTTCCCGGAGCGGGTCTTGGGGAGACCGGCGGCGAAGCGGACCTGGTCGGGCCGCGCGAGGGCGCCGATCTCCTTCGCGACGTGGGCGCGGAGGGCCTCCTTGAGTTCGTCGGTGGGCTCCTTGCCGGCCTTGACGGTGACGAAGACGACGAGCGACTGGCCCTTCAACTCGTCGGGGCGGCCGACGGCGGCGGCCTCGGCGACGGCGGGATGCGAGACGAGCGCGCTCTCGATCTCGGCGGTGCCGATGCGGTGGCCGGAGACGTTGAGCACGTCGTCGATGCGGCCGACGATGGTGAAGTAGCCGTCCTTGTCCTGCCGGGCGCCGTCGCCGGTGAAGTAGAAGTCGGGGTGATTCGGGAACTCGGAGAAGTAGGCCTTCTTGAAGCGTTCGTCGTCGCCCCAGAGCGTGCGGAGCATGGAGGGCCAGGGTTTGGTGATGACGAGTTTGCCGCCGCTGTTGCGCGGGACCTCCTTGCCGGTGTTGTCGACGATCTTGGGCGAGACGCCGAAGAACGGGAGCGTGGCCGAGCCGGGCTTGGTGGGCGTGACGCCGGGGATCGGCGTGATCATGATGGAGCCGGTCTCGGTCTGCCACCAGGTGTCGACGATCGGGCACTTCTTTTTGCCGATCATCTTGTGATACCACATCCAGGCCTCGGGGTTGATGGGCTCGCCGACGGAGCCGAGGAGGCGGAGGGAATCGAGGCGGTGGCGGAGCACGTAGTTGTCGCCCCAGCGCATGAAGGCGCGGATGGCGGTGGGCGCCGTGTAGAGGATCGTGATGCCGTGGCGGTCGATCATCTGCCAGTAGCGGTCGGGCTCCGGCTGGTTGGGCGCGCCTTCGTAGAGGAAGATCGTCGCGCCGTTCGAGAGCAGGCCGTAGACGACGTAGCTGTGGCCGGTGATCCAGCCGATGTCGGCCGTGCAGAAGTAGCGGTCGCTGTCCTTGAGATCGAAGACGTAGTGCGAGGAGAGCTTGGCGCCGAGGAGGTAGCCGGCGGAGGTGTGGAGGACGCCCTTCGGTTTGCCGGTGGAGCCGGAGGTGTAGAGGATGAAGAGCGGGTGCTCGGAATCGAAGGCCTTGGCGTCGTGAAAATTCGGGGCGCCGACCCAGGCTTCCTTCCACCACGTGTCGCGGCCCTCGACCATGTTGACCTCATGGCCGGTGCGCTTGACGACGAGGACGGATTGGACGGTCGGGGCGCCTTCGACGGCCTTGTCGACGTTGGCCTTGAGTTCGACGATCTTGCCGCGGCGCCAGCCGCCGTCGGCGGTGATGACGACCTTGGCCTTGCAGTCGTTGATGCGGTCCTTGAGCGCCTCGGGCGAGAAGCCGCCGAAGACGACAGTGTGCACGGCGCCGACGCGGGCGCAGGCGAGCATGGCGATGACGGCCTCGGGGATCATCGGCATGTAGATCGCGACGCGGTCGCCGGGATGAATGCCCATATTCTCCAGCACGTGCGCGAAGCGGCAGACGTGGAAATAAAGCTGGCGATACGTGATCGTGCGCACGTCGCCCGGCTCGCCTTCGAAGATGAGCGCGGCCTTGTTTTCGCGCACGGTGCCGAGGTGGCGGTCGAGGCAGTTTTCGGAGACGTTCAACTTGCCGCCCACGAACCACTTGGCGAAGGGTGGCTTCCATTGCAGGACGGTCTTGAACGGTTTGCGCCAGACGAGGTGCTCGTTGGCCTGTTTGGCCCAGAATTTATCTGGGGCGTTGACAGACTCCGCATGGAGCCTACGGTAAGTCTCGAAGCTGCTCAGGTTTGCCTGGCCCTTGAACTCGGCTGAGGGTTTGAATATCCGACTCTCCCGGGACACTGAGGTTATCGTTTGGTCCGACACAGTTTCTCCTCTTTTTGGGGTTGAAGCGAAGCACGGGGAACATGCCCCGCCGGATTCAGCGGTCAAGTCTGCGCAGCTCCGTAACTCTCGTTTTTGTATGGAAAAAGAACAACAGCCCGACGCTTCCGCGCCTCAGGCTTCCGCACCGTCATCCGCGCCGCAGCAAACCCCGCAGCAGCCGGACAACTCGATCCGCGTCGAAGGCATCCTCGACATCGATAACAGCCGCAACGGTCAATTGCTGGACCTCGCGCGCTATGGCAAACGCCGCCCCACGGACCCCTTCGTGCCGCGCGAGCTGATCCGCCGCTTCAAGCTGAATCAGGGCAGCCTCGTCACCGCACTCGCCAACCCCGATCCCCGCTTCCCCAACCCCAAGGTGCGCTTCATCGAGAAGGTCGACGGCATGGACGTCGACGCGCGCCGCCGGATGATCGATTTCCCGAATCTCCTCACCATCACGCCGAACGAGCACCTCAAGCTCGAGCTGAAGGACGGCCGCATGACCACCCGCGTCGTCGACCTCTTCTGCCCCATCGGCAAAGGCACCCGCGGCCTCATCGTCGCCCCGCCGCGCACCGGCAAGACCACCATGCTCCGCGACATGGCCCTCGGCGTCATCGAGAACCACCCCGAGTGCCACGTCATGATCCTCCTCGTCGACGAGCGCCCCGAGGAAGTCACCGACTTCAAGCGCAGCGTCCCCGCCGAGGTCTGGGCCTCCTCCAACGACGAGTCCGTCGAGAACCACATCCGCGTCGCCGACCTCTGCATCGAGCGCGCGAAGCGTTTCGTCGAAGCCGGCAAGGACGTCGTGCTCTTCCTCGATTCCCTCACCCGCCTCGCCCGCGCCCACAACACCCAGCGCAACTCCGGCCGCACCGGCTCGGGCGGCTTGGATGTCCGCGCGCTCGAGAAGCCGCGCCAGCTCTTCGCCGCCGCCCGCAACACCGAAGACGGCGGCTCGCTCACCATCATCGCCTCCATCCTCGTCGAGACCGGCTCGCGCATGGACGACGTGATTTTCCAGGAGTTCAAGGGCACCGGCAACATGGAGCTCGTCCTCGACCGCAAGGCCGCCGAGATGCGCATCTGGCCCGCCGTGAACGTCCAATCCTCCGGCACGCGCAAGGAGGAACTCCTCCTCGACGAGAAGACCCTCGAGGGCATCCATTTCTTCCGCCGCGCCCTCGTGCAGCAGAAGATCGAGGAGGCCACCGACACCATGGTCACCCGTCTCTCCAAGACGAAGAACAACGCCGAATTCCTCAAACTTATCGCGCGCTGACAATCCAAGCTTGCCGCGCCACTCCTTTAACAACCAACCTCACAACCCGCTGAATGAATAGCTTCTCCGAGCAATGTCTCGACATGGCCCGCTCAATGCTTGGCCATAATTTGGACGCGATCAACGCCGACGGCACCGTCACCCCGATCGCCGGCGAAAGCCCCCGAGGCGACGAGCCCGGCCACGTCGCCTACGCCCTGGGCGAATACTACCGCGCCACCGGCGAGACCACCCTCAAGGGTCAGGACATCATCGACCTCGCCGCGCGCTGCATCACCGCGCAGGCCTTCACCGAGCCCGCCGGCGAAAACGGCCTCGCCTACGCCGCCCTCGGCCTCCTCGCCTTCGGTCCGTCGAAGGAGCGCAACCCCGTCTGGGAACGCCTCGTCGAGGAGACCCGCCAGCGCCTCGACAAACAGCTGCTCCACCGCAGCGACTACGACAACTACTGGCAGGCTTTCAACGTCGCGAAAGCCGTCTGCCGCTTCTCGCTCGGTCTCTCCAAAAAAGACGAAACCTCGCGCCTCATCGAGCGCATGGTCGAGCGCATCGAGCAGACCAGCTCCTCCGGCTTCTTCGACGACGCCGAGCCCGGCATCGGCGGCCACTTCAATCTCTACGGTGTCATGACGCTGGTGTTCGTGCGCTCCGCGCTCCAACTCCACGCCAACTCCGCCCTCCGCGAGCGCAAGCTCCCCACTCTCCGCACCTACGCCGAGAAGTATATCAAGCTCATGCCCGATCTCGTCCGTGCGGACGGCCTCGGCTGGGCCTACGGCAAAGCCTCCGGCGCCTACGGCCAGATGCACTGCATCAGCCTCATCCTCCAGGGCCTGCGCGACGGCTGGATTCCCGACGACCAGAAGCCGAAGTATTACGACATCCTCCGCCGGTTGTTCTACTTCTTCTTCCAGACCTATCTGGATCAGGAGCACGGCTTCCTCGACGTCCGCGACGAAGAGCGCACCGCCTACGCCTCGCACACGACGCGCATGGCCAACTTCGACGCCGCCCGCTACCTCTGCCAGTGGTCGCGCCTCGCCAAGGCCGCCGCCTTCTCCTTCGAGGCCGCCAAGCCCGAGCCTGCCCGCACCAGCGGCCGCTTCGTCATCTTCGACAAGTCGAACCGCAAGGAACAGGGCCTCTTCCTCTACCGCGACGCCGAGTCCGGTCTGCACGTGCAGATCCCGCTCGTCAGCTCCGGTGGCGCCGCGACGGCCGACAGCCTCGCCTTCCCCCACTCGCCCGGCGTCTTCGACTGGCCGAACAACGTCTACCTGCCCGTCATGCAACCCGAGCTCACGTTCGGCGAGCACGTCACGATCCCGTCGTTCTACGGCCAGAAGTGCGTCACCGGCCTCGGCCTGAAGAATTCGTTCTTCTTCCGCTACGAGCAGCCCGAGCTGATCAACACCAAGGAAGAACTCGCCCGCGGCATCGGCAGCGTGAAGGTCCAGTGGAGCTTCACCGGCAGCAAGATCACCGCCGAGTTCGCCTACACGGTGAAGCAGCAGGTGCAGCTGGACAAATTCCGCTTCGTCATGGTCATCGGTGCGCCGCACTCGCGTTACCGCCTCGGCACCTCGCCGGTCCTCGGCGCCAACGGTCACCGCTGCCAGGTGCAGAAGGACGACTTCCACGCCAACTGGCAGGAGACCGAGATCGTCACCGCCGACCAGAACTACCGCACCAATTACGG